>NZ_CP104302.1:3682080-3988920 GCF_025215495.1 Mycolicibacterium brumae
GACCACCGGCGTCGAGGCGCTGACACTGAATTTCCTGGCCGCGCCGTGCGCGCCGGCGCTGCGCCCGCATTTGACCGAACCGCCGGCGACCACCGATATCGGCCCGATCGAAAGCCTGACCGTCGCCGCCGTCGTCGACGACGTCGAGCGCCGGCTGCAGATCACAATCTGGAACCGGGAGGACGCGCCGGCGACGACGCACCGCGGGGTCGGCGAACGGATCGCCGGAGCGCTGGGCTCCTTCGCCACCGGCTGGGAACGCCCAGTCGCCGCGACCGTCGGGCAGTGGCAGGTGCTGACCGACGGCGGGACCCTGGCCGACGGAGAGCAGGCCGCCCCGGCGCCGGGGACGGCCCCGGCATGGTTCGCCGATCCGATGCGCCCGGCCGCATTGGACCTCTCCCGGCTGCGACCCTGGCTGGCCTGGCTGGAGGCCGCGCAGACCGCGCCCGGCGAAGTGCTGGTGCTCACCGACGACAACACCGACCGGACCGTGGACCTGCTGCTGGCGTGTCACCTCGCCGGCTGCGCGTACAGCCCGTGCGACACCGCCGAGCAGGCGGCGGCACGCGCCCGGCGGATCGCGGAGTCCGGTTTCGCGGCCCGCGTGGTGCACCCCGCGGCCGTGTCGTTGCGGCTCGACGTCGACGACGCCACGGCCGGCCGGGTCGCCGCGCGGCTCGCGGCGGTCGCCGCCGACCCCGAGCTGAGCCGGCGGACCGCCTACGTCATGCCGACCTCGGGATCCACCGGCGAACCGAAGCTGGTGCGGATCAGCCACGGCGCGCTGGCCGGGTTCTGCGACGGGATCGGGGCCGCCTACGGCTGGGGGCCGTCGGACACGGTGCTGCAGTGCGCGCCGTTGACCTCCGACATCAGCGTCGAGGAGATCTTCGGGGCGGTGTCCGCCGGCGCCCGGCTGCGCCGGTCCACCGCCACCCGTTCCGGCGATCTCCAGGCCCTGTGCCGCGACCTGCTGTCCACCCGGGCGACCGTGGCGGACCTGCCGACAGCACTGTGGCACCTGCTGTGCGACGACCCGGACGCGATCGCGAGCCTGGGCGGCACTGCGCTGCGCCAGCTGGTCATAGGCGGTGAGCCGGTTCGCAGCAGCGCCGTCGACAATTGGTGCAAATCTCCTGCCACCGCGGCGATTTCGCTGATCTCCACCTACGGTCCCACCGAGACGACGGTGATCGCCAGCTATCTTCCGCTGCCGCCCGGACATGACCCCGGCGTGCGCTCACGGCTGGGCCGCCCGCTGGTCGCAAACACCGTCCACATCGCCTTCGGCGAGGTCGTCATCATCGGCGAGCTGGTCGCCGCCGGGTATCTCGGCGCCGACGCTGAGGCGTTCGGCGCCGTCGTGGCCGCCGACGGAACCCGGTGGCGCGCCTACGCCACCGGCGACCGGGTGGCCGTCGCCGACGGCCACCCGGTGTTCCGCGGGCGCCGGGACGCGCTGGTGAAGATATCCGGGCGCCGGATCGACACCGCCGACATCAGCCGGCGCATCGGCGCCGACACCGAAATCACCGATCTCGCGGTGGAGGTCGCCGACGGCGCCCTGGGCGTGTGGTTCAGCACCCATCGCAGTCGCGCCGAGGGCGCGGATCCGGCCACCGCCGCCCGGGTCCGGGCGGTCCTGGCCGCGGCGGGGGTGCCCTCGTACTTCGTGGCCGGCATCGCCGCCATCCCCCGAAAGCTCGGTGGGAAGGTGGACCGGACCGCGTTGCCGGAACCGACCGGCGGCAGCGCGGCGGGGGACGGCGAAGCCGAACGGCTCGCGGGCGCACTGGCCGACCTATGGGGCGCCGCGCTCGGCAGGCCGATCGGCGTCGGATCTTCGCTGCTCGACGAAGGTGTCGGCTCGCTGGACCTGATCAAGATCCTGCCCCCCACCCGGCAGCTCCTCGGCTGGCAGCTGTCCATCTTCGATCTGATCAGCGCCGACACCGCGGCCAACCTCGCCGAGGCCACGCCGAACAACGCGACCACCATGCCACAGGAGACCGTCGCCGAGGTTGACGCCGACATGCGGGCCGTCGAGCGGCGGCGCGCGCTGCCGCGCGTCGCCGCCGAACCGGCGCTCACCCGATCCGACACGATCGTGGTGCTCGGCGCGTCGGGCACCCTGGGACGCGGCTTCGCCGAGGCTGTGCTGGACGCACGCCGAAGCGGCGCCACGCACCCGGAGGTGGTGCTGGCGATGCGCTCGGCGCTGCCCGACGGAGATCCCTGGTCGGCGCTGGCGAGCGCCCCCGGAGTGCGGCTGGAGCGGATGCCGCAGGGTTTCGGCCCGGCGCAGATCGACGCGCTGCTGCGCGACACCGGCGCGGCCGCCCTGGTCAATTGCATCGGCAGCGCCGACATGCTGGCCCCGTACGCCGACCTGCGTCCGGCCAATCTGGACATCGTCCCCATCACCATCGACGCCTGCCTGCGCCGGTCGGTGAGCCTGGTGCACCTGTCCACTTCGGTGCTGGTCGACGATGTCTGCGCGGCGCGCGTCGTGGATCCCCGCCAGGCCCCCTATCCGTACGCGGCGGTCAAGGCGGTGGCCGAGTTGGCGATGGCCGACGCCCCCGAGGATCTCGACTTCACCATGGTGCGGCTGCCCCGAGTGCTCGGCGAGCCCGCCCAGCTGGCCGAGTCGAACGACATCCTGGTGTCGATTGTCGACGCCTGCGCCGCGCTCGGGGCCCGGCCGCTGCTGTCGGCACGGGAAGAGGTGACGACCGGGCGGGCTGCGGCGCAGGCGATCTTGAGCCGATTGGCCGACGGGGACACCCTGCCTCGGCTGGGCCGCGACATCACCGCTCTGCGCGGCACGGTGGTCGACTACCGCGAGTTCCTGGCCGGTTTCGCCGATCGGGCGATGGACGCCGCCGAGTGGAAACACCGCCTGGACACCAGTTCGTGGGCGCGCCGCCACCCGCAGCGCTGGTCCATCATCGATGGCTGGCTGTCCCTGGGCGCGCTGCTCGGCGGCCGCACCTACGCCGAGTTCCTGGCCCAGCGTCCCGCGGTCGAACTCGACATCCGGTCGGTCACCGAGCTCCAAGCGCCCCCCGGCCCGCTGCGGGAGCTGCTGGGGACAGTCGCGCCGCAGAACTCGGGAACTTTCCCGTCGTGACCGACGACTGAGAACTCGGGAAACACCGGTGTTTTGAGAAGGGACAGCGCCTTGACCGAGTTGGCAGCTCCGCAGGATGAAATGGCCAGCCGCCGCATCGAATTGGATGTGACCGGCATGACGTGCGTGATGTGCGCACGACGCCTGGAGAAAGCCCTGAACAGGATTGGCGGCGTGCGCGCCACGGTCAAGATCGCCACCAAGATCGCCTCCGTCGACGCCGCGCCGGGCGTCACCGTCGAACAGCTGCGCCAGGCGGTGGAGCGCGCCGGATACCAGGCCGCCGAGCGGATCGAAATCACCTCGCCCATCGCCGATCCCGACGACGCAGATCGGAGAGGCCCCCTGCGCGCGTTGCTTCGGTGGATGTCCAGGACGGTTGCGATTGTCACAGGATGGACCAGATGACAGTGAAATATGATAAACGTCAACACTTTTCGGCGGTTCGCCGCCGCGCCCAGCGCGTTCTGCCAAGCTCCAGGAACTCCGACTGACACGCCGATGAGCGGTCCGGCAGACACCCCGTGACCGTAGGACTCCGACAGTCGCCTTTGCCGCGTCAGCGATCCGGCGCCTCCCGGTGGATCCGCCGGTTCGCCGTCCCCGTCATCGTCGCCTGGGTCGCGTTCGTCGCCGCGGTCAGCATCGTCATTCCGCCGTTGGAAGCCGTCGGACAGATGCGGGCGGTGTCGATGAACCCCTCTTACGCGCCGTCGGTCACCGCCATGAAGCGGATCGGCGAAGTGTTCGGGGAATTCCGCTCCGACAGTTCGGTGACCATCGTGGTGGAGGGCCATCAGCCGCTGGACGCCGAGGCCCACGATTTCTATGAATCGGTGGTCCGGCAGCTCAACGCCGACCACGACCACATCGAGTTCGTCCAGGATCTGTGGAGCGACCCGCTGACCGCGGCGGGCGTGCAGAGCGAGGACGGTATGGCCGCCTACGTTCAGGTGTACCTGGTCGGCAACCAGGGCGAGCCGCTGGCGAACGAGTCGGTGCGCGCCGTGCAGGAGATCGTCTCGGGCACCCTGGCGCCGCCCGGGGTGCAGGCTTTTGTCACCGGCCCGGCGGCGTTGGCCGCCGATGAGCTGGAGGCCGGCGACCGCAGCGCAGCGATCATCGTCATCCTCACCTTCGTGGTGATCACGACCATGCTGGTGTTGGTCTACCGGTCGATCGGAACGGTCCTCATCGTGTTGGCCATGGTGCTGCTGACGTTGCAGGCCGCCCGGGGCGTGGTGGCGCTGCTGGCCTATCACCACGTGTTCGGCCTGACCACCTTTGTCACCAATCTGCTGGTGACCCTGACGATCGCCGCGGCCACCGACTACGCCATTTTCCTGGTGGGCCGCTACCAGGAAGCCCGGACCGCAGGCCAGGATCCAGAAACCGCGTACAACATCATGTTTCGCGGCACGACGCACGTCATCATCGCCTCCGGGTCGACCATCGCCGGGGCCACCCTCTGCCTGCATTTCACCCGGCTGCCCTACTTCCAGACGCTCGGCGTCCCGTTGGCGGCCGGCATGGTTGTCGCGGTTTGCGCGGCGGTGACGCTGGGTCCGGCCACCGTCGCGGTGGCCACCCGGTTCGGCCGGCTGGAACCCCGCCGCGCCATGCGGATCCGCGGTTGGCGCAAAGTCGGCGCGCTGGTCGTGCGCTGGCCGGCGCCGGTGCTGCTTGCCACGGTGGCCGTCTCGCTGATCGGGCTGCTGACGTTGTCGGGTTACCGCACCAACTACAACGAGCGCAACTACGTTCCGGACACGCTGCCGGCGATGGCCGGCGACGCCGCCGCGGAGCGGCATTTCTCCGCAGCCCGGATGAACCAGGAATTCCTGCTCGTCGAAGCCGATCGGGATGTCCGCAATCCCGCGGATTTCCTGGTGCTGGACAAGATCGCGAAAGCGGTGGCGCGGCTGCCCGGCATCAGCCGCGTTCAAGCGATCACCCGCCCCGACGGCAAACCGCTGAAGTTCAGCACTCTGCCGGCGCAGCTGAGCATGACAGGGGCCCCGCAAGCGCTCAATGAAGCCCACCTGCGGCGCCTGACCGGCGGGGCGCAACAGCAGATCGAAGACGTCACCGCCACCATCGACACTCTGACGCGCATGCAGGCGCTGATCGCCCAGACCGCCGAGGTCACCCACAGCATGGTCGCCAAGACCCACCAGATGGTGAGCGATGTTGCGGCGCTGCGCGACCACCTCGGTGACTTCGATGATTTCGTCCGGCCGCTGCGCAACTATCTGTATTGGGAGCCGCACTGCTACAACATCCCCGCATGCTGGTCGATGCGTTCGGTGTTCGACGCGCTCGACGGCGCGGACACCCTGAGCACCGATGCGCAGGCGCTGCTGGCGGAGCTGGACCGGTTCGACGAACTGACCCCGGCGCTGCTGGGGCAATTGCCAGGCCAGATCGAGACGCTGCGGAACACCAGAAACCTGCTGTCGCAAAGCACCTCGACGCAGCAGGGCGTGCAGGACCACGGCGACGCGATGGCCCGGGGCCAGACCGCGATGGGCCGGGCTTTCAACGACGCGAACAATGACGACACCTTCTACCTGCCGCCGGAGACCTTCGACAACCCGGATTTCGCGAAGGGCATGAGAAACTTTGTCTCCCCGGACGGCCACGCGATCCGGTTCATCGTCACCCACGACGGCGATCCGCTGACCGCCGAAGGCATTGAGCGCATTGAGCGCGTCAAACTGGCGGCGAGAGAAGCGATGAAGGGCACGCCGCTGGAAGGCTCCAAGGTCAGCCTGGCCGGCACGGCGTCGGTCTTCAAGGACATGCGCGACGGAAACGTCTATGACCTGTGGGTCGCCGGATTGTCGGCGATGAGCCTGATCTTCATCATCATGCTGGTCATCACCCGCAGCCTGGTCGCGGCCGCGGTGATCGTCGGCACCGTCGCACTGTCCCTCGGCGCGGCGTTCGGATTGTCGATGTTGGTGTGGCAGCACATCATTGGCCTGGATCTGCACTTCATGGTGATGGCCATGGCGCTGATCGTGCTGCTGGCGGTCGGCGCGGACTACAACCTGCTGCTGGTGTCTCGGTTCCGGGAGGAGATTCACGCGGGGCTGAAGACCGGCGCCATCCGGGCGATGGGCGGAACGGGTTCGGTGGTCACCTCGGCGGGACTGGTTTTCGCCTTCACCATGATGTCGATGGCCGTCAGCGAACTGCGGGTGGTGGCCCAGATCGGCACCACCATCGGGCTCGGGCTGCTGTTCGACACGCTGGTGATCCGGTCATTCATGACCCCGGCCATCGCCGCCCTGCTGGGACGATGGTTCTGGTGGCCGCAGGTGGTGCGGTCCCGCCCGGCCCCGTCGCCGTGGCCACGCCCACCCATCGAGCTGTGACGTGCCGAAATCACAAGTGCTCGGCTCTCAGCGTCTTTAAACGCACCCCGAGACAACCCGTCGTCGGGGACGAAACACAGAAAGGTCCGTTCCGTTGCATATCGAACCGGGGGTCGTTGAGGGCCCCAAGATCATCCTGAGCTATCTGACCGCGACCGGGGCCGGCGCCTACGCACTGTGGCTGGCTACCCAGTTGGCTAAGGAGCGCGGCGTCGGCGCCCTGGTCATGCGAGTTCTGGCGACCACCGGGTTGGTTTTCGTCTTCTTCGAAGTGTTCCCGCATTATCCGGTGGGGGTGTCCGAGGTTCACCTAATCCTCGGCTCGACACTGTTCTTGCTGTTCGGACCCGGACCAGCCGCGCTCGGCCTCGCTGGCGGACTGCTGCTGCAGGGCGTGTTCTTCGCCCCGTTCGACCTGCCCCAGTACGGCATGAACGTGACCACTTTGCTGGTGCCGTTATTCGCGCTGCAGGCGGTGGCGTCCAAGGTGATCGCACCGCGCACTCCCTACGTCGACCTGAAATACCGTCAGGTGCTTGCCCTGTCGGTGAGCTACCAGGCGGGAGTGGTCGCGTGGGTGGCGTTCTGGGCCCTCTATGGCGAGGGCTTCTCCGCGCAGACGATCCGCGACATCGCCACCTTCGGCTCGGCGTACATCGTCGTGATCCTGATCGAGCCGCTGGCCGACCTCGGGGTGCTGGCGGGCGCCAAGGCGCTACGGCAGCTGCAGAACAACCCGCTGTTGGAACACCGTTTGCACCACCCGGCGTGAACATCGGCGGTGCCGGCCCCGAAGTCAACGCGCTCGGGCGCCGTCACCGCTTGGCCGTCATCGGCGCGGCGTCGGCGTCGGCGTCGGCGTCGGCGTCGGCCAAGTGTTCGCCGATGCCACCAGCCGTCTGATCGCCCAGCGGCTTCCGGCGCTGTCGGTCGACGAGCCGGTCCACGGCGAACACCAGCAGCACAGACGCCCCGAAGGCCGGGAACAACACCCCCAGGACCACCGCCGCGGCGCCGACACCGATCACCACGCGTTTCGGGGTGGCCGCTCGGATTTTCGGGTTCAGCGGGCCGGGCAGGCCGGCGCTGCCGCTCGGGCGGCGTTTCCACCACATCAGAAACCCGGTGGCGACCATCGCCAACACGCCCAGCGCGGCCAGGGTGGCGGTGATCCTGGTGAGCACACCGAGCTGGTATCCCATGTGCATGTCGATGCCGAAGCTGGTCAGCCGGGCCAGTGCCCCGTCCTGGGCGGCGGTGGCGTTGGCGATGGTCTTCCCGCTGAACTGGTCGAGGAAGAGCGTGCGCTGCTCAGACAGCCGCTGCGGCCACGGGTTCACCACGGCGTAGCTGCCGTAGACGGTGTCGCCGTCAACCGTGCTGTCGGCTGGCGGGATGATCAGGTAACCGGGGACCATGTTCTCGCCCTTGGCGATCCGGTCGATGTCGGCCAGCGACAGTTTCGCCGCGACTGGGCCCGCCGGCGCCGAGGCGTAGACCGGGTCGTCGGTGGCGGCCCACGCGATGCGCCGGCCCAGCCGGTCGTAGTCGCCCATGGTGGCCGGGGTGGACGGAGCGTCGACGCTCAGCGAGGGCGCCACGGTGGAAGAAAAGGCCCGCCAGTTCTCGCCCCAATACCTGGTCCAGGTCAGGCCTGACAGGATCTGGCAGATCAACATGACCGACAAGACGATTCCGAGGCTGGCGTGCAGGTCCCGCCAGCGGATGCGGCCGCCTCTACCCCACCGGACACGCAGCAGCGGTTTGACGCTTTCGATGGCGCGCGGCCACCACAGATAGACGCCGGTGCACAACAGCACCAGGATCCACATCGCGGTCAGCTCAAGCCATAGGTTCGCCACTCCCACCCCAATGGTGGCGTCCGGGTAGGCCTCCGGATTAATCAGATGTCCGAAAGACGGCAGCGGGACCTGGGGTCCGTCGTTGCCGAACATGCGGTGCACCTGGTTGGCGAAACCCACCAGCCCGGAAAGCGATTCTCGCTGGCCCAGATAGGCGCCGGTGTAGGGGTCGACAAACACTTGCGTCAGTTCGCTTTCCGCCGCCGGATACTCAGGGGCGTCCGGCGCCAGAAAGTCCACCCGGGTGGAGCGGCCCGGTCCGGCCGGTGGCGCCACGCCGTCTAACGCGAAGCCCGGCCCCACGTGCTGTCGCGCAGTGGCGACCTGGTCATCCAACGGAATCGCGCCGGGCCCCTCGCTGACCAACAGCAGGCTCCGGTTGAGCGCCGCCTCGATTGGCTCGCTGTAGAGAATCACCAAACCGGAGAAAGCCAGCACCACCAGGGCTGGGGCGGCGAACACTCCCACCCAGAAGTGCAGGCGCCAGATCCGGCGGAGCACCGCGGCGTCGGCGCGCCGCGCCGAGACGGCAATCTGGGTCGTGGTCATGGGGTCCCCTCCCGTCGAGGCGGACGCGTCAGCCGCCATCACAGCATCACTTTGAACATGACCGCCATTCCGGCGGCCATCATGGCCTGGCAGATGTCATTGGCGCCGACCCGCCAGGAGGCGCCCACCCCGGCGCTTCGCCGCAGCGCCGGACGCGCGAACCACCACAGTGCCGCTACGGCGAATCCGACCGCGAAAGCCCAGTCCAGTCCGGTGATCAGCGGTGGATCCCCATGCTGTGCGCCGGTGGCCGCGGCCGCCGGTCCATGGTGCGCGGCGTGCCCGATCGCCGACGTTCCGCCGTCGGCCGGTGTCGGCGCCAAGCCGCCGCCCATCACCGCGTACATCCACGCCATCGCCAGCATCATCACGCCGTGGTACGCGTTGCGGGCCCGGTGGCCGCGATCAGCGAGGGTTCGGATCAGGAACCAGGCCGCGGCGGCGGCAAAGACCAACATCGGGCCGGTAGTCGGCAGTCCGGCTCCGGCGGGCCAGGCCATCACCGTCATGGCCACCCCCATCAGCGCATGCAGCATCAGGCTGACCCGATCAGCCCAACGATTCCGACCGGTCGCCAACTGGTGGACGCATTCGGCGGAACTGATCAGAAACATCGCGGTGACCAACCACCGCAGCCATAGTTCGTCGATCACGGGCGCGCCCGGGCGGCGGCGATCCGGGGCCAGAAGTGATGCGTTTCCACACTCGGAATGGTCGCGCACCTGACCCCGGAAGTTCCCTGGAACCCGCGACTGTCGTCCGTGGGCGCGTTCGGACACGGTCGCAACGCGATCTGTGAACGCGCAACCTGCCGCTCCGAGTAGGCTCGCTAACCAACCGGTTAATAGAGCCAATGGAAGGCCGCCATGCCCATCGCGATCGCCGAAGAACACCTCGCCCTGGCCGATTCGGTGCGCGCCCTGGTGGCGCGCACGACACCGTCGGAGGTGTTGCACGAGGCCCTGGAGAACCCGGTTCCGAACCCGCCGCCGTACTGGCGGGCGGCCGCCGAGCAGGGCCTGCAGGGTGTGCACCTGGCCGAATCGGTTGGCGGGCAGGGCTACGGAATCCTGGAGTTGGCGATCGTGCTGGCCGAGTTCGGCTACGGCGCGGTGCCCGGCCCGTTCGTCCCGTCGGCCATCGCCAGCGCGCTGATCGCCGCGCACGACCCGGATCATGCGCTGCTGGCCGAATTGGCGTCCGGCGACACCATCGCGGCCTACGCCATCGACTCCGGCCTGACCGCCACCCGCCACGACGAGGTGCTGATCATCCGCGGCGAGGTCCGCGCGGTGCCCGCCGCGGCACAGGCGTCGGTGCTGGTGCTGCCGGTCGCCATCGACAGCGGCGAGGAATGGATGGTGCTGCGCGCCGACGAACTGGAGATCGTCGAGCGCCAAAGCCTGGATCCGCTACGGCCGATCGCCGACGTGCGGGCCAACGCCGTCGAACTCGGCGACGACCGGGTGCTGAACAACCTGTCGCGGCAGCGCGCCCGCGCGCTGATGTCCACCCTGCTGTCCGCCGAAGCGGTCGGGGTTTCCCGCTGGGCCACCGACACCGCGGCCGACTACGCCAAGATCCGCGAACAGTTCGGCCGCCCGATCGGCCAGTTCCAGGCCATCAAGCACAAGTGCGCGCACATGATCGCCACCACCGAGCGGGCCACCGCCGCGGTGTGGGACGCGGCCCGGGCGCTGGATGAATCCGGTGACAGCCACTACGAGTTCGCCGCCGCGGTGGCGGCCACCCTGGCGCCGGTCGCCGCCCAGGACTGCGCGCAGGACTGCATCCAGGTGCACGGCGGCATCGGCTTCACCTGGGAGCACGACGCCAACGTGTACTACCGCCGGGCGCTGGCGCTGGCCGCGTGCTTCGGCCGCGCAGCCGAGTACCCGCAGTTGGTGGTCGACACCGCGACCAGCACCGGGATGCGCGGCATCGACATCGACCTGGATCCCGAGACCGAGGCGCTGCGGACCGAGATCCGCGCCGAGGTCGCCGCGCTCAAGGCGATCCCCAGCGGGCCGGAGCGCGACACCGCCATCGCCGAGGGCGGCTGGGTGCAGCCGCACCTGCCCACCCCGTGGGGCCGCGCCGCCACCCCCGTCGAGCAGATCATCATCGCCCAGGAATTCAGCACCGGCCGGGTGCGCCGGCCGATGATGGGCATCGCCGCCTGGCTGATCCCCTCCATCGTCGCCTACGGCACCGACGAACAGCAGCAGCGCTTCCTGCCGGTGACGTTCCGCGGCCAGATGATCTGGTGCCAGCTGTTCTCCGAGCCCGGCGCCGGCTCGGATCTGGCCAGCCTGACCACCAAGGCGGTCAAGGTCGACGGCGGCTGGCGCATCACCGGCCAGAAGATCTGGACCACCGGCGCGCAGTTCTCCGAATGGGGGGCGCTGCTGGCCCGCACCGACCCGTCGGCGCCGAAGCACCAGGGCATCACCTACTTCCTGCTGGACATGAAGAGCCCCGGTGTGGAGGTCAAGCCGCTGCGCGAGCTGACCGGCAACGCCATGTTCAACACCGTCTTCCTCGACGACGTGTTCGTGCCCGACGATCTGGTGCTCGGCGAGGTCAACCGCGGCTGGGAGGTCAGCCGCAACACCCTGACCAACGAGCGGGTGTCCATCGGCAGCAGTGAGCCGCCGTTCCTGGCGAACCTGGACCAGTTCGTGGCGTTCCTGCGCGACGGGCAGTTCGACCAGATCGAGCAGAACCACGCCGGCCGGTTGATCGCCGAGGGTCACGCCGCCAAGCTGCTGAACCTGCGCTCGACGCTGCTGACACTGGCCGGCGGGGACGCCATGCCCTCGGCGGCCATCTCCAAGCTATTGGCGATGAAAACCGGCCAGGGCTACGCCGAGTTCGCGGTGGCCTCCTTCGGCACCGACGGGATCGTCGGCGACGAATCCACCGAGCCGGGCCGCTGGGTGGGCTACCTGATGGGCAGCCGCGCGACCACGATCTACGGCGGCACCTCCGAGATCCAGCTGAACATCATCGCCGAGCGGCTGCTGGGCCTGCCCCGGGATCCGTAGGCGCCGCCCTGCCCGTCGAGTGTGCAATGTGGCAGGTTCGTCGTCTTGCGTGCGCACAGATCGCGAAATGAGCGGATTCCACGATCTGAACGCACCCACAATGCGCACGCCGATCACGACGCACACACAATGCGCACGCCGATCATCAGGACGCACACACGACGCGCACGCACGCGCCGGAGGTTAGGGACCCGAGCTACTTGCCGTCCTCGACGCCCTCGGCGACGGCCTCCACGTCGACCTCCGCGACGGCGGCGGCGCGCTCGTCCTCACCGCCACCGTGCAGCGCGTCGCCGATCGCCTCGGTGACGGTGGAGACGCCCTCGCCGATCTTCTCCGAGATGTTGGCGGCTGCGTCCTCGACGTCGGCGACGCCCTCGCCGATGTCGCGCAGCACGCGCTTGAGGATCTTGCCGGTGGGGTTGCGCGGCAGCTCGTCGACGAACACCACCTCGCGGGGCACCTTGTAGCGGGCCAGGTTGTCCCGGACGTAGGCCTTGATCGCGTCCTCGTCGATCTCGGCGCCGTCGGCCTTGACCACGAACGCGCGCAGCCGCGAGCCCCACTCCTTGTCGTCGACGCCGAGCGCGGTGGCTTCGATGATCTCCGGGTGCCCGGACAGCAGGTCCTCCACCTCCGCCGGGAACACGTTCTCGCCGCCGCAGATGATCATCTCGTCGTCCCGGCCGCTGACGTAGAGCAGACCGTCGGAGTCGAAGTAGCCGACGTCACCGGTGGACATCAGGCCGTCGATGATCTGCTTGCCGCCGCCGCCGGTGTAGCCCTCGAACGGGAACGTGTTGCCGACGAAGATCCGGCCCACCTCGCCGGGGGTGGTCAGTTCCACGCCGTTGTCGTCGATGATCTTGATCCGCACGCCGACCACCGGCGGCCCGACGGTGGCCGGGTTCTTCTGCAGGTCCTTCGGCCGGGCGATGGTCGCGAACGCGATCTCGGTGGAGCCGTACAGGTTGTAGACCACCGGGCCGAGGTCGTTCATGGTGCGGCTGGCCAGCTCGGCGCCCAGCTGGGAGCCGGAGACGAAGATGATCCGCAGCGCGGAGGTGTCCGGCTTGGTCTCCAGGGTGTCGCGGTAGTCCAGGATCCTCGACAGCATCACCGGCACCACCACCATTGCGGTGACCCGGTATTTCTCCAGGTCCTCCAGCACGTGCGCGGGCTTGAAGCGGCGGCGCAGCACCAGGGTGTTGCCCAGCATCATCGCGATGGTGGCGTGCAGGAAACCCAGCGCGTGGAACATCGGCGCGGGCAGCGAGGTGACCTCACCGCCGCGGAACGGGACCGCCGACACGATGCCGCCGATGGGCGCCAGCGACGGCGGCGCGGCCCGGTTGGCGCCCTTCGGGGTGCCGGTGGTGCCGGAGGTCAGAATGATGATCTTGGCCTGCTTGGCCGCCCGCGGCGCGGGCTTGCCGTCGTCGCCTTCGATCAGCTCGGCCAGCGTCGGCGCGGTGCTGCCCGAGGGCTCATCGGTGTCCGGGTTGGTCGGCAGCGCCCGCAGCTTGCCCAGCGGCGGTTCCGCCGCGGCGACGGCCGCGGTGTACTCGTCGTCGTGAATGATCAGCTGCGCGCCCTCGCGCTCGGACACCTCTTTGATCTGCGGGCCGGAGAATTCGCTGTTGAGCAGGATCATCCGGGCGCCGACGCGGGCGCAGCCGTACAGCGCGATGAGAAACCAGCGATGGTTGCGGGCCAGCAGCGCCACCCCGTCGCCGTCCTGGACGCCCTTGGCCCGCAATCCGTTGGCCACCGCGTGGGCGGCGGCGTCGAGTTCGGCGAAGGTGATCTCACCGTCGTCGTCGATCACCGCGATGCCGTCCGGATTGCGGCGGGCGTTGAGCGCCGGGATCATCCCGATCTCACCCCAGCGGGCCATGTCGGCCAGCATGTTCGCGAAGACCGGCGGGCTCATCTTCAACGCGCCGGAGGAGAACATCTTGCGGGCGTAGTGCAGCTCCGCCGCTCCCCGATCCACGTACTTGGACACCGTTTCGCCCAGTGCGTTAACGCCTTGCTGGGCCAGATCAGTGAGCTTCGACATGTGTCCACCCTATGACCTTCGGCAAGGGTTTCGCCGTGGATTCGCTTTCGACGACGGCCCGCGGATTGGACTCGGTTCGGTGACGATGCGAAAGCCGCCCCGCAGATGGCGCCGGGCACGACGGCAGGTGGGACTTAGAGTCGGAACCGACCGCATCGCCGCCACCCCGAGACTTCCACGGAGGCAGGAATGTCCAGCACCCCGGGCACGACCGCCAAGACGCCCACCCGCGACCTGGCCGTCGACTACTACCGCGTCTCCGGCGTGATGCTGATCGTGTTCGGGCACTGGCTGCTGTCCTCGATCACCTACGTCGAAGGGACCTTCGACCGGGAGAACCCGCTGGTCGACATCCCGTGGACGCAATGGCTGACCTGGCCGCTGCAGGCCGTGCCGGTGTTCTTCCTGGCCGCCGGCTACGCCAGCGCGGTGTCCTGGGGGCACTGGGTGGAGTCCGGGAAGATGTCCCGCCAGGACTGGGTGCGCCGACGGCTGACCACCACGTTGGGCCCGACGGCCGCCTACCTCGGTGTCATCTGGCTGATCATCATCGTGGCGGGCGCGTTCGGTGCCCCGGGCACGGTGCTGGAGTACGCCGGCTGGGCGGTCGCCATGCAGCTGTGGTTCCTGTCCGTGTACTCGATGGTGGTCTACCTGACGCCGATGGGCATGGCGCTGCACCGGCGGTTCGGGCTGTGGGTTCCGGCCGCCTGCGCCGTCGGGGTGGGTGTGGTCGACCTGCTCACCTACGCGGGCGGGGCGCCCTACCTCAACTGGGTCAACTACCTGTTCTGCTGGGGCGCGATGTACCAGCTGGGTCTGGCCTGGCGGGACGGGATGCTGCGAGGCTGGCGGCCGGTGGCGCTGGCGGCGGTGTCCGGCCCGGTGCTGCTCGCGCTGGTGCTGATCGGCCCGTACCCGGTGAGCATGATCGCGATTCCGGGCCAGGAGGTGCAGAACTCCTCGCCGCCATCGCTGGCCATCCTGTTCCTGGGCCTGACCCAGACCGGCATCGCGGCCTCGCTGGCGCCACTGGTGCACCGCGCGATGAGCGGGCGGCTGAAGCCGATCCTGTCGGTGGCCAACGCGAATGTGATGGCGCTGTACCTGTGGCACATGGTTCCGGTGGTCGTCGTGGCCGCCATCGCCTACCCGGCCGGGCTGCTGCCGCAGTACCCGGAGAACAGCGCGCCCTGGTGGTGGATGCGACTGGTGTGGGTGGGCATCCTCGCTGTGGTCACCGCCGGTGAGCTGTTCGCGCTGCTCAAGATGCGCCGGTTCTTCGCCGCGCCGCTGCCGCCGATCCGGGTGAACGCCCCGGCCCGATGGACCGAGCTCAGCCTGCTGGCCGGGGTGATCATGGCCGGCTACGGGATCTCGGTGGTCGCCGCCCAGGGCTTCGCGCCGGGAGGGTCGGTGTCCTGGCACGCGGTGATCCTGTTCGCCGTCGGCTCTGCTTTGGTGGCGGTGGAGCCGCGGCAGGTCGCAAGCGAAGCCGGAGGAACGGAGGCTTCGCGCCGCGGGCCTGCCGCCGGATAGCGCCGGCAGGTTGCACGCTCGCCGCAGGTTCAGCTGTGCGAGACGTATTTATGCAGCAGCCGGGACGCCCAGCTCGGCGCGTAGTGGGTGATCGTCGCCGCGAGTTCGGCCTGCAAGCCGACCGAGTAATGCACCCGGTGTGTGAGCCGATCCAGTGGGCCGGGTTCGACGGCGGCGAGGATCGCGTCGGCGACGTCGTCGCCGCTCAGGTGCACCCCGGTGGTGTCCAGCGAACCGATGTCCAGCCCGTCGACCATCGCGGTCTGCACGAACAGCGGCCACATCGCGATCACCCTGATGCCGTATTCGCCCCACTCGAGGTCCAGCGCCTCGGTGAGACCGCGGACGAAGAACTTGGTGGCGCTGTAGACGGCGAGCTCGGGCTGTCCGTACATCGCCGAGGCCGAGCACAGGTTCACCACGGTGGCGTCGCCGGTGGCGCGCAGCGCCGGCAGTGCGGCCTGGCAGCCGTTGACGACGCCCTTGCAGTTGACGTCGATCAGCCGGCGATGGTCGGCCGGGTCGATGTCCTGCAGCCGTCCGCCGAACAGAATCCCGGCGTTGTTGACCAGCACATTCAGCCCGCCGGCGGCTTCGGTGAATTCGGCCAGCCGGGCGGCGAACTCGTCGTAGTCGGTGACGTCCAAGCGGCCGGTCAGCGGCGCGCCGCCGGCCGCGGCGATATCGTCGGCCAGCGAGGCCAGCCCGGCTTCATTGAGGTCGTAGCCTCCGACGGTGTAGCCCCGGGCGGCGAACTTGAGGGCCGTGGCCCGGCCGATACCCGCCGCCGCGCCGGTGATGAACACACTCTTGGGCATCAAACGCCTTTCGGGTTGTTCAGGCCTGGCGCAGCAGGTCGTCCAGCCGGTTCAGGCCGTTGACCAACCTATCGGCATCCGTGGGACGCCCGTTCATAAATTGCATTGTGACGCCAAGAATCGCCCCGCCGTAGACACCCGTTTGGTCGACGGGCAGGTTGAGCCTAACGGCCACGGCCTGGGCGACCTTCTCCATCGCCACCACGTATTGGGTGTACAGCGGGCCGGCGGCCTCGGGCAGGGTGTACATCAGCGCCTGCCGGGTCACTTCCTCACTGAGCCCGGCGCCACCCATCTCCGCGATGACCTGCTCGAAACCCCACCGGTAGGCGCCGACGGGAGACAACTCGGCCGGCGCCTCCGGGTAGTGCTCCAGGACGGCGTCGACGAGGTGGTCGGACACCAGCACGGCGGCCTTGTTCGGGAAGTAGCGGAAGAAGGTGCTGGTCGAGACGTCGGCCATGGCCGCGATGTCATCGACGGTGGTGGCGGCATAGCCGTGTTCGGCGATCAGGCGGTGCGCTGCTCGCCGGATGTTCTCCCGAGTGCGGTGCTTTTTGCGTTCGCGCAGACCGAGGCGGGGTTCGCGGTCCGACATGGGCCATATTGTCGCCTATCACCGGCCGACGCGGGCGGGCAGGTGGTTGCAACCGCAAGTAGTTGCGTTTGCGAACGCAAGAAAGCCGGAGACCACCAAGCTTCCGCCGCGGCGGTCGCCGGCTTGAGTCGAGCGGCGGCCCACGGCAAAGCATTGCGCGGTCGTGCTTGGATTGTCCGAGTGACCGGCAACTCCCCCGACCAGCCCGGCGCCGCGCCGGCCTACGCCGCCGCCGGCTCCCGCTACTACCCGGTGTTCGTCGCGGTGTTCACCGCGCTGGTGATCATCTCCAATGTCACCGCCACCAAGGGCGTCGCGTTCGGCCCGATCATCACCGACGGCGGGTTCATCGTGTTCCCGCTGACCTATGTGATCGGCGACGTGTTGTCGGAGGTCTACGGGTTCAAGGCCGCCCGGCGCGCGATCCTGCTCGGCTTCGCGATGAACGCGCTGGCGGCGGCCGCGTTCTGGGTCACCGTCGCGCTGCCGGCGGCGGACTTCTACGAGAACCAGGAGCACCTGGAGAACATCGTCGGCGCCTACACCCAGCTCATCGTCGCGGGCATGGCCGGTTTCCTGGTCGGCCAGACGCTGAACGCCTGGACGCTGGTGGCGATCAAGGCCCGCACCAAGGAGAAGCATCTGTGGGCCCGGCTGATCGGATCGACCGCGGTCGGCCAGCTCGGCGACACGGTGGTGTTCTGCGCCATCGCGGCCGGCGCGATCGGGATCAGCACGTTCCGGGATTTCGCCGTCTACCTGGTGCTGGGTCTGATCTACAAGACCTCCGTCGAGGTGGTGCTGTTGCCGGTGACCTACCAGGCGATCGGGTACGTCAAACGCCACGAACCCAGCTACCAGCCCGCCTGAGCCATGGACGCGCTGGACTACGGCGACACCGCGCTGCTGCTCGAGTTCGACGACACCGCGGCGGTGCTGGCGGCCGCCGGGGCGCTGCGCGAGCTGCCCGGGGTGCTCGACGTGGTGGTCGGGGCCCGGACCGCGCTGCTGCGGCTGGCCGGCCCCGCCGACCGGGCGCCGGTCCGGAATGCGCTGGCCGGCCTGCAGGTCCCCGAGCCCACCGCAGCGTCACCAGAACATACCGAGATCGTGATCGATGTGGTCTACGACGGCGCCGATCTGGACGACGTCGCCGACCTGACCCGCCTGAGCCCCGCCGAGGTCGTCGACGCGCACACCGGCACACCCTGGCGGGTCGGTTTCGGCGGGTTCGCACCCGGATTCGGCTATCTGATCGGCGGCGACCCGCGACTGCGGGTGCCGCGCCGCGCCCAGCCACGCACCCGGGTGCCGGCCGGCGCCGTGGCGCTCGCCGGGGAGTTCAGCGGTGTGTACCCGCGGGAGTCCCCCGGCGGCTGGCAGCTGATCGGCCGCACCGACGCCGTGCTGTGGGACTTGAACCGCGACCCGCCGGCGCTGCTCACCCCCGGCGCGTGGGTCCGTTTCCGGGCGGTCCGTCCGTGACCGTCATCGCGCCGCGGGCGCTGCAGGTGCTGCGGACCGGGCCGCTGGCCCTGCTGGAGGACCTCGGCCGGCCGGGACTGAGCCAGCTGGGCGTCTGCCCTTCCGGCGCCGCCGACCGTCGCGCGCACCTACTGGCCAACCGGCTGTTGGCCAACCCCGACGGCGCCGCCACCATCGAGGTCGCCCTCGGCGGCCTGGCGGTCCGCGCGCTGGGCGGGGACCTGGAGATCGCGGTCACCGGCACCGACGCGAGCCCCGAGGTCGACGGCCGGCCCGTCGGCCTCAACAGCGTGCGGCGGTTGCGTGACGGGCAGACCGTGACCCTCGGCGCGCCCATCGCCGGGATGCGCAGTTACCTCGCGGTGCGCGGCGGGGTAGAGACGCCCGAGGTGCTCGGTTCGCGCAGTTACGACACGCTGTCCGGGATCGGGCCGAGGCCGCTGCGGATCGGCGACGTGCTGCCGATCGGCCCGAACCCCGACCCGCAGCCACATCTCGAGCTGGCCCCGGCCCCGCCGCCGCCGACCGACCCGGTGGCGCTGCGGGTGGTCCGCGGCCCGCGCGCGGACTGGCTGACCGACCCCGACCGATTGGTCCGCGAGCACTGGGCGGTCAGCGACCGCAGCGATCGGATCGGGGTGCGGCTGCACGGAACGGCTTTGGGGCACGTCGACCCGGATCGGCAGCTGCCGTCGGAGGGCCTCGTCCGCGGCGCGATCCAGATCCCGCCGGACGGCCAGCCCGTCATCCTCGGCGCGGACCACCCGGTGACCGGCGGCTACCCCGTCGTCGGAGTGCTGCTCGACGAGGACACCGACGCGCTCGCGCAGCTGCGACCCGGGCAGACGCTGCGATTACGGTGGGCAACCGGACATTCGTGACACGTGTCACATTTTCGTCGCCTACTATCGGGTTCGTAGTGTGATGCGCACCACCTTCAGCCCAAGGAGGTCCTCTTGTCCACGACTGCGGAATTGACCGAACTGCGCGATATGGCCGGCCGGATGCGGCACCTGGCGATCGCCCTGCGCGGCCAGCACGCCAACGATCCGAGCATGCGTCGACTCGTCCTCGACGCCGACCGCATACTCGCGGACCTGGACCTGCTGGACGCCGACGCCTATGAGTTGGGTCTGACCCGCTACACCCCGCCGCCCGCCGCGGCCAAGATCCAGGTGCCCGACAGCCGCTACGACGAACAGATCTGGCAGGGCATCGACGACGAGGGCGTGGGCGGGCTGAGGTAGTGGGCTCACCGGGTCGCGGCGTCGGCGTTTTCTCCCCGACGCGCGCGGCGATCGCGGCGCGCACCCTGCGCACCGACCGATGGTGGAAGGCCCCGCTGCTCACTGACCTGGGTCTGGCGGCGTTCATCGTCTACGCGACCGTGCGCGCGCTGTGGGGCAGCGCGTACTGGGTGCCCGACTACCACTATCTGACGCCGTTCTACTCCCCCTGCGTCAGCACCGCCTGCGCGCCGGGCTCCAGCCACTTCGGCCAGTGGGTCGGCGAGCTGCCGTGGTTCATCCCGATGGCGTTCGTCAGCCTGCCGTTCCTGCTGCTGTTCCGGGTGACCTGCTATTACTACCGGCGCGCCTACTACCGCTCGGTCTGGCAGTCCCCGACGGCGTGCGCGGTCGCCGAACCGCACGCCCGCTACACCGGTGAGACCCGGCTTCCGCTGCTGATTCAGAACTCGCACCGCTACTTCTTCTACGTCGCGGTGCTGATCTCACTGGTCAACACCTACGACGCGATCAGCGCGTTCCGCTCCCCGAGCGGCTTCGGCTTCGGGCTGGGCAACGTGATCCTGGTGCTCAACGTGGCGCTGCTGTGGACCTACACCGTGTCGTGTCACTCCTGCCGGCACGTCACCGGCGGGCGGCTCAAGCACTTCTCCAAGCATCCGATCCGTTACTGGATCTGGACGCAGGTGTCGAAGTTGAACACCCGGCACATGCAGTTCGCCTGGATCACCCTCGGCACCCTGATGCTCACCGACTTCTACATCATGCTGGTGGCCAGCGGAACCATCTCCGACCTGAGGTTCATCGGATGACCCAAGAGGACATCGAACGGCACGAATACGACGTCGTCGTGATCGGAGCCGGCGGCGCCGGACTGCGCGCGGTGATCGAGGCCCGCGAGCACGGCCTGCGGGTGGCGGTGGTGTGCAAATCGCTGTTCGGCAAGGCGCACACCGTGATGGCCGAGGGTGGCTGCGCGGCCGCGATGCGCAATGTGAACACCAAGGACAACTGGCAGGTGCACTTCGGCGACACCATGCGCGGTGGCAAGTTCCTGAACAACTGGCGGATGGCCGAATTGCACGCGCGGGAGGCCCCGGACCGGGTCTGGGAGCTGGAGAGCTACGGCGCGCTGTTCGACCGCACCCCTGACGGCCGGATCAGCCAGCGCAACTTCGGCGGGCACACTTACCCGCGGCTGGCGCATGTCGGGGACCGCACCGGCCTGGAGATCATCCGCACCCTGCAGCAGAAGGTGGTGGCGCTGCAGCAGCAGGACTTCGCCGAGTTCGGCGACTACGAGGCCCGGATCAAGGTGTTCCACGAGTGCACCGTCACCGACCTGCTGTTAGAAGACGGCGCGGTTGCCGGGGCGTTCGGCTACTACCGGGAGACCGGGCGGTTCGTGCTGTTCGAGGCCCCGGCGGTGGTGCTGGCCACCGGCGGGATCGGCAAATCGTTCAAGGTGTCGTCGAACTCCTGGGAGTACACCGGCGACGGCCACGCGCTGGCGCTGCGGGCCGGGTCGGCGCTGATCAATATGGAGTTCATCCAGTTCCACCCGACCGGCATGGTGTGGCCGCTGTCGGTGAAGGGGATCCTGGTCACCGAGGGCGTCCGCGGCGACGGCGGGGTGCTGAAGAACTCTGACGGCAAGCGCTTCATGTTCGACTATATCCCGGCGGTGTTCGCCGGGCAGTACGCCGAAACCGAGGAAGAAGCCGATCAGTGGCTGCGCGACAACGACTCGGCGCGGCGCACCCCGGATCTGCTGCCCCGCGACGAGGTGGCCCGGGCGATCAACTCCGAGGTGAAGGCCGGCCGGGGCAGCCCGCACGGCGGGGTGTACCTGGACATCGCGTCGCGGATGTCGGCCGAGGAGATCAAGCGCCGGCTGCCCTCCATGTATCACCAGTTCCTGGAGCTCGCCGAGGTGGACATCACCGCCGATGAGATGGAGGTCGGCCCGACGTGCCACTACGTGATGGGCGGCATCGAGGTCGACCCGGACACCGGCGGCGCGGCCACCCCGGGCCTGTTCGCGGCCGGGGAGTGTTCCGGCGGCATGCACGGCTCCAACCGGCTCGGCGGCAACTCGCTGTCGGACCTGCTGGTGTTCGGCCGTCGCGCCGGGCTGGGCGCCGCCGAGTACGTCGCCGCCCTGGATTCGCGCCCGACGGTCAGTTCGCAGTCGCTGGACGCCGCGGTCGACGACGCGCTGGCCCCGTTCGCCCCCCACGAGGACCCGGAGAACCCCTACGAACTGCACCACGAGCTGCAGCAGTCGATGAACGACCTGGTCGGCATCATCCGTCGGCACGACGAGATGGAAGCCGCGCTGGCCAAGCTCGACGAGCTGCGGGAACGGCTGCACCGGGTCAGCGTGGACGGCCCGCGGGTGTTCAACCCGGGCTGGCACCTGGCCGTCGACCTGCGCAACATGCTGCTGGTCAGCGAATGCGTGGCCAAGGCGGCGCTGGCCCGGCAGGAGAGCCGCGGCGGGCACACCCGCGACGACTATCCGGACATGGACGCCGACTGGCGCAACACGCTGCTGGCCTGCCGTGCCGACGGCGGCGACCCGCTGGTGCCCGATGTGTCGGTGACCCCGGAGCCGCAAGTCCCGATGCGCCCGGACCTGCTGGCCACCTTCGAACTGTCCGAACTGAGGAAGTACTACACCGACGCCGAGCTCGCCGAGCACCCGGAACGGAGCAGCTAAATGGCCCCTTACGACGCATCGCTGCGGGTCTGGCGCGGCGACCCCTCGGGCGGGGATCTGCGCGACTACACCGTGGAGGTCAACGACGGCGAGGTGGTGCTCGACATCATCCACCGACTTCAGGCCACCCAGACGCCGGATCTGGCGGTGCGCTGGAATTGCAAGGCCGGCAAGTGCGGGTCGTGTTCGGCGGAGATCAACGGCAAGCCGCGGCTGATGTGCATGACCCGGATGTCGACCTTCTCCCCCGACGAGACGGTCACCGTCACTCCGCTGCGCACCTTCCCGGTGCTGCGCGACCTGGTCACCGACGTGTCCTTCAACTACGAGAAGGCCCGCCAGATCCCGTCGTTCACACCGCCGGAGGGTTTGCGGCCCGGCGAGTACCGGATGGATCAGCGCGATATCGACCGCAGCCAGGAATTCCGCAAGTGCATCGAGTGCTTCCTGTGCCAGAACGTCTGCCATGTGGTGCGTGACCACGAGGAGAACAAGGCCGCGTTCGCCGGCCCGCGTTTCCACATGCGCATCGCCGAGCTGGAGATGCACCCTCTGGACACCGTCGACCGGCGCGAGGCTGCGCGCGAGGAGTTCGGGCTGGGGTACTGCAACATCACCAAGTGCTGCACCGAGGTCTGCCCCGAGCACATCAAGATCACCGACAACGCGTTGATCCCGATGAAGGAGCGAGTGGTCGACCGCAGCTACGACCCGCTGGTGTGGTTGGGCAACAAGTTATTCCGCCGGCGGTAGAGCGTTTCCCACACAGCTTGGGTCACATCGCGGGCGTAGCCTCGGATGAAGCGGCAATTCAACGACGAAGGGCACGCCATGCTGGGTCAATCCACCATCAGCGTCAACGACATCCGCACCGCGATCCGGGAGCTGTCGGCCCGCGCCGACCTGGCCCGCAAGGAGGGCAGGCTCTCCGACGCCGAAGAGCTCGAGACCCGGGTCGACGGGTACCGGGCAGAGCTCGCCGCCCGGCCCTGAACTCTTAAATTCTGCTCGCGCCGATCTCAGTTCCGTTGGTCGAGGCGTCTAAAGACGCTGCGGTGGAACACCATAGGCGCGACCTCGTCGTGCACGTCCACCGCGTCGACGCGTAACAGCACCACGGTGTGATCGCCGGCGGGCACCAGTTGCTCGGCCCGGCATTCCAGCCAGACACTGGAGCCGTCGACGAACACCGCGCCATTGCGCGTGACGGTCTTCAATCCGGCGAACCGGTCGCCTTGGCCGGCCATGGTGCGCGCGACGGCGTCGTGCGCCGCGCCGAGCACGCTGATGCCCAGCGCCGGGGCCTGCTGCAGCCGGGTCCAGGTGAGCGAGGTGTTCTGCACGCAGAACGACACCAGCGGGGGATCCAACGAGACCGGAGAGAAGGTGCTGGCGACCAGACCGACGCGCTCACCAGCGTGTTCGGCGGCCACCGCGATCACTCCGGAGGGGAAATGCCCGAAGGCGTCGCGCAACGCGGCGGGAGTCAGTCCGCTGGACGTGTCCATGGGTTCAGACTGTACCGGGATACCGGTGCTGACCTGCGCTTGCAATTGCGCCCAACCGGCTGGTTGGGTGCGTCACATTGCCCGCCGGAAAACTTGCATTTAAGGATTCGCTGAGTATAGTTTGGAGTTACTGGTGGGTAACTTAGATCACGGTGCTCAACCACAAAATTCCAGCTCAAATGGCATTTTTTCTCAACGAGGAGGACCGGCCGTGGGCCACTACAAGTCCAACGTACGCGACCAGGAATTCAACCTGTTCGAAGTTTTCGGCATTGACAAGGCGCTCGGCAAGGGCCGGTTCGCCGACCTCGACGCCGACACCGCCCGCGAGATGCTCCACGAAATGGCCCGCCTGGCCGAGGGCCCGATCGCGGAGTCCTTCGCCGACGGCGACCGCAACCCGCCGGTCTTCGACCCCGACGCCCACACCGTGAAGCTGCCGGAGCCCTTCAAGGCCTCGGTGCGCGCGCTGATGGACGGCGACTGGCACAAGTTCGCCCTGGAAGAGGAACTCGGCGGCATGCCCGCCCCGCGCGCCATGCTGTGGGCGCTCAACGAGCACATCCTCGGCGCCAACCCCGCCGTGTGGATGTACGCCGGCGGCCCCGCGTTCGCGCAGATCTTCTACGTCAACGGCACCGAAGAGCAGAAGAAGTGGGCCGTCATGGCCGCCGAGCGCAACTGGGGCGCCACCATGGTGCTGACCGAGCCGGACGCCGGCTCCGACGTCGGCGCCGGCCGCACCAAGGCCACCCAGCAGCCCGACGGCTCGTGGCACATCGACGGTGTGAAGCGATTCATCACCTCCGCCGAGTCCGATGACCTGTTCGAGAACATCTTCCACCTGGTGCTGGCCCGCCCCGAGGGCGCCGGCCCGGGCACCAAGGGTCTGTCGCTGTTCTTCGTGCCGAAGTACCTCTTCGACTTCGAGACCGGCGAACTGGGCGCGCGCAACGGCGCGTTCGTGACCAACGTCGAGCACAAGATGGGCCTGAAGGTCTCGGCCACCTGTGAGCTGACCTTCGGCCAGCACGGCGTCCCGGCCAAGGGCTGGCTGGTCGGCGAGGTCCACCAGGGCATCGCGCAGATGTTCGACGTGATCGAGCAGGCCCGCATGATGGTGGGCACCAAGGCCATCGCCACCCTGTCCACCGGGTACCTCAACGCGCTTGAGTACGCCAAGGAGCGCGTCCAGGGCGCCGACCTGACCCAGATGATGGACAAGTCCGCCCCGCGCGTGACCATCACCCATCACCCGGACGTCCGTCGCAGCCTGATGACCCAGAAGGCCTACGCCGAGGGCATGCGCGCCATCTACCTCTACTGTGCGTCCTTCCAGGACGCCGAGGTCGCCGAGGCCTGCCACGGCGTCGAGCCGGCGCTGGCCCACAAGGTCAACGACCTGCTGCTGCCGATCGTCAAGGGCTGCGGCTCCGAGCGCGCCTTCGTGCTGCTGGGCCAGGAGTCGCTGCAGACCTACGGTGGCTCCGGCTTCCTGCAGGACTACCCCGTCGAGCAGTACGTCCGCGACTCGAAGATCGACTCGCTGTACGAGGGCACCACCGCCATCCAGGCGCAGGACTTCTACTTCCGGAAGATCATCCGGGACAAGGGTCAGGCGCTGGCCTACGTGGCCGGCCAGATCGAGGAGTTCATCAAGAACGACACCGGCAACGGCCGCCTGAAGGGTGAGCGGGAGCTGCTGGCCACCGCGCTGTCCGACGTGCAGGCGATGGCCGCCTCGCTGACCGGCTACCTGATGGCCGCGCAGGAAGAGCCGTCCAGCGTCTACAAGGTGGGCCTGGGTTCGGTGCGCTTCCTGATGGCCGTCGGCGACCTGCTGGCCGGCTGGCTGCTGGCCCGCCAGGCCGCGGTGGCGATCGAGAAGCTCGACGCCGGCGCGACCGGAGCGGACAAGTCCTTCTACGAGGGCAAGATCGCCGCGGCGTCGTTCTTCGCGAAGAACATGCTGCCGCAGCTGACCTCGACCCGTGCCATCATCGAGAACATCGATAACGAGGTCATGGAGCTCGACGAAGCCGCGTTCTGATTCGATTCTCAATCGGTTCGCACCGGCGAAACCCCCGCTTCGGCGGGGGTTTCGTCGTTTCCGGACCATCTTCCCGGCGCATGTGACGGTAGGGCGATTTTCGACGCGTCTATCGCCACACCGTCACTGGCAGCCGCCAACCAACGGGGCCGGGCGCGCAAGGGCCCCGTACTGCCGTCGGGTCGGGGGGTCGGACGACAATACGGGGCTGAGCGCTATATCGACGCCCGGGATCATTGTGTTACCGCACAGTCCGAGAACTGGGAATCCCTGTTCAGGCGCACGCCGGGTAAATCGAAGAATTGATTGACGGAATAATTCCGGCGGCGCATGCTGAAGCCCGAGGAGGTCACAGCATGAACGACGCCGAGAGCGCACGCCCGGCCGGAAAACCGGCGGTGCGGGCACGTCGTATCCGGTTCTCCTACCCCACCGGGTCGCTGGACCGGCACTTCGTCGACGGCGACCTGGTGATGAGCCACATCGTCGCCTACCTGTCCGCGACGTTCCCGGAGGGCGAGGACTTCTTCGTGCGTTCGGTGCGGCACTACGCCGACCGAATCACTGATCCCGAGCTGAAAGCGCAGGTCCGCGGCTTCATCGGACAGGAAGTCACCCACGGCCGCGAACACCGCGCGCTCAACGAGCGCCTCCAGCAGATGGGCTACCCCACCCGCGTAGTCGATCGGCGAACCCGAGCGGACCTCGCCATCTTCGAACGCGTCCTGCCGCCGCTGAACTGCCTCGCGACCACCGCGGCGCTCGAACATTTCACCGCGGTGCTCGCCGAAACGCTGCTCACCGACGAACGGGCGCAGGCGCTCCTCGGCACGACGGAGGTGCGGTCAATGCTGCTGTGGCACGCCATCGAGGAATCCGAGCACCGCGCCGTCGCGTTCGACGTGTACCGGGCCGTCGGCGGCAGCGAGCGACGGCGGATCTGGACCATGCACACCGTCAGGCTGAGCTTCCTGCTGAGCGTCGTCGTCTGCACGGCGCTGTCACTGGTGCGGGACCGCGCCGCCTACAACCCGCGGCGACTGTTCAGCAGCCTCTACCAGCTGCGGCGGTCGCCGTTTCTGGCCCGCTCGGTGTGGTCCCGGTTGAACGCCTACACGAAACTGGGGTTCCATCCCGACGACATCGACAACTCCGCGCTGCTCGAGCGTTGGACCGCCGAGTTGTTCGGCGAGCAGGGCGCGCTGACCGACCACCTGCACTGATCTCGGGCACGAGGGGCTCGCGTGTTGCCACACCCCACCTAAACCACCGTTGCCGGCTCGTTCCCCGGGGCCAGGGTTATGGTGAAAAGGGTGTGATAGAGCTTCCACGGAGCGCTCGTACCCGCGATAGAAACGGTAGAAACCGCTACCGTGCCATCGTCGCCGATCACCACCGGTGACACGGAGTCCGTCATACCCGGGAGCACGATTGTCTGGGCGGGCAGGCAGACCTTGCCGCAGCACGATCACATTGGTTAGCCAGCCGCCGTCGGAGCCCACTCCGCCATCCGTCGCGAGCACCACCGCGCCGTCATCCGCGATCAGAGGTCCCGTGCGTAGCGTGCCGTCGACACTGTGTGTGCTCCCGTCGGGGCGGAGTATCGTCACGCGGCCGTCACCGTCGTGCGTATACACAGCCACCGTGCCGTCTGCGCCGACAGCGAGATCCGCCTTCGCAACCGCATCGCCGTGAAGAGGCAGTTGACTGACGATCTGAGAGCCGTCTGGTGGAACACTCTGACGGTGGTCTGCCATTGGGCGTCAGGATCTGAATCATCCGTGTCGGGGGCGTCGGATACCACTGCGATATCGCCATTCGGACCAACCGTCGCCCAGACGCGGCCACCGATCACCAGATCCGCTGACGGCGCTCACTCCGGTCACCGGGTCGTGGCCGTGCCGCAGCACGGCGTATTCGCCGTTGGCGTTGGTGAGGAGCGCGGTGTTGCCGGCGCCCCCGGCATCAAGTCGCATGTCGCCGCTGAGGAGGCCGATCGTTTGCTCCGGGCCGTTGCCTCGAATCACGCTGACGGTGGTCTTGTCGTTGGCAGAGTCATAGCGCGTGAGGATCACCGCGCCGGGCTCGCCCAGGCGGGCCGAGGTCGCCGACGTCGTCTGCTGCGAGCCGTCGGGGAACCAGGTGGTGACCTTGGGCGCCCCACTGTCATCGAGATAGGTCACTGCGATCGTGTTGTCGGAACCGATTTGCGGCATCTCGGTGAGATGTTTGAACAAGGTCCCCCCGGGATCGGTCTCGCCAGGTCAGGTCGGACCACGTGAGCATCGGGATCGCTGATGGTGAACGGGTCGTTGGTGTGGAGGTGCACGACGATGACCGTTCCGTCCTCAGCGATCAACGTCCGGGTCAGTGTTTCGGTCACAATCCCCGGATATGTGGTGTACCCGGTGTCGTTTAGCACGGCGAGCTCACCGTTCGGAAAGAACGCCACGGTCCTGCCCGGGCCGACGTTGGTGCCCAGAGGCGCGAGGGCTGGCGCATTTAGATCCGACGGGTCCACGACAACACGCACCGCAGTCCCGTCGCGGTTCGGAGCCAGCACATAGAGGCCACCGCTTGTCGTCACCGCAACCGTGCCATCAGCCCCCACCGCCACGCCGGGAGGATAGTCATACTGCAGTTTCGGCACGTCGAACTCTGTTCTCGTGCCGTCGGGGCGCAATACGGTGATCTTGTTCCCGTCCGGAGTCTTGGAAGAGTACGCGGCTGTCCCGTCCGCACCGCGGTTCGCCGTGGCGATTCCGTCGTCCAGGTCGAAGATGGCGCCGGATGAAACCGCAGTGGACACGTACGCCACCGGCACGGCCTTGACGGTGACAATCTGGGTGCTGGTGTGCCCCGGGTCGCCGAGCAACCCGAAGGTGACGGTGTTCAGCAATCCGGACAACCCGTGGATGTGCCAGCCGGAGCCCTCGTCGGTGGCGGTGACGGTGAACTGCTCGGTCGTGGGCGTGGTGCTCGAGACCGGCTTGTAGACCGCCGTGCCGTCGGCGGTGACCGTCAGTGTCCCTCCGTTTGTGCCGCGGTAGACATCCGGCCTGAAGGTGGCGTCGCCGTCGGCGTCGGCGGGCGGGGCCAGGTGCAGGGTGGCGGTGGTGCCCACGAGTTGGGTGTTGACGGTCTGCGTGCCGGCCACCGGGTGGCTGTTGTCGAAGGTGCGCCGCACCCACGCCAGCAGGCCCCAGACCAGCGGGGAATCTCCGGTGCCCGACCCGCCGCCGTTCACCAGCCCGCCGAGGCCGATGGCCGACAGCACCCGGGTGATCGGGTTGCTGCTGACCGCCTGCGTGGTCACCGACTGCGGGGTGACCAACGCCTCGCGCGCGCTGAAGGACGCCGGGGCCGCGAATCCGACGGCCTCGTGGTTGACGACATCGCCGAACATGCGCTTGCCGACCCCGGTGACGTCCACAACGCTGTTGACCAGCGACAACGACGGCCCACTGACGGAATCGACACCATGTTGGATGCGGCCCGCCCCGGCGTCGGTCACAGCCATCCGCGGCGTCGCCAAACGAGAAACACCCCTCCCCCAGGCCAGAGGCCCAATGGGAGGGGTGCTTGTCGTGGAACTGAAACTCAGGCCTCCATGATCGCCGTGACGCCCTGGCCACCGGCGGCGCAGATGGAGATCAGACCGCGCACCGGCTTGCCGGTCTCGGCCTTGCGCCCGGCTAGCTGCTTGGCCAGCTGCGCGACGATCCGGCCGCCGGTCGCGGCGAACGGATGCCCGGCCGCCAGCGACGAGCCGTTCACGTTCAGCTTGGACCGGTCGATTGCGCCCAGCGCGCCGGACAGGCCCAGCTTGTCCTTGCAGTACTCGTCGGACTCCCAGGCCGCCAGGGTGGCCAGCACCACCGACGCGAACGCCTCGTGGATCTCGTAGAAGTCGAAATCCTGCAGGGTGAGGCCGTTGCGGGCCAGCAGCCGCGGCACCGCGTAGGTGGGGGCCATCAGCAGGCCGTCCGCGCCGCTGACGAAATCCACCGCGGCGGTCTCGCCGTCGACCAGGTAGGCCAGCGGCTGATGCCCGTGCGCCACTGCCCAGTCCTCGCTGGCCAGCAGAGCCACCGAGGCGCCGTCGGTCAGCGGCGTGGAGTTACCGGCGGTCATGGTGGCGTCGCCGAGGCGCACGCCGAACACCGGGCGCAGGGTGGCCAGCTTCTCCGTCGAGGAGTTCGGCCGCAGGTTGTCGTCGCGGTACAGCCCGAGGAACGGCGTGACCAGGTCGTCGAAGAAGCCGCGGTCGTAGGCGGCGGCCATGTTCTGGTGGCTGGCGGCGGCCAGCGCATCCTGGTCGGTGCGCTTGACGCCCATCTGCTTGGCGGTGATGGCGGCGTGCTCGCCCATCGACAGGCCGGTGCGCACCTCGGAGTTCGCCGGGGCGTCCAGGCCCAGGGTGGCGGGCAACTTGCCGGCCAGCTTGAGCCGGTCGACGGTGGAACGGGCCCGACGGATGGACAGCATGGTCTTGCGCATCTCGTCGCCGAAGGCGATCGGGGCGTCGGAGGTGGTGTCCACACCGCCGGCGGCGACGGCCTCGTAGCGGCCCAGCGCGATGCCGTCGGCGGCGATCAGCGCGGCCTGCAGGCCGGTGCCGCAGGCCTGCTGCACGTCGAATCCGGGGGTGTACGGCGACAGCTTGCTGCCCAGCACCGATTCGCGGACCAGGTTGAAGTCGCGGCTGTGCTTGAGCACCGCGCCACCGATCACCATGGACAGCTGCTCGCCGTCCAGCCCGAACCGCTCGACCAGGCCGTCGAGGGCGGCGGTGAACATGTCCTGGTTGCTGGCGTGCGCGTAGGCGCCGTCCGAGCGCGCGAACGGGATCCGGTTGCCGCCGAGCACGGCGACGCGGCGCCGGCCTTCGGACCTGGTGGATGCTTCGGTGGGCACGAGAATTCTCCCTACTATTCGCTGTGAGCCGTGGCTCTCTAGTCGAGGGCCATATTACCCACCGTCCTTACTCTGGAGTAAGTTAGTACCCGACCGCATCCCACTGCGATATGAGAGGCAGCTTCCGTGGCCCCCAAGATTCCGTCCGACGTCTACTCCACCGTGTTCGGCTCGGCCCCCGGCGCATTCCTGGCCAAGCAGCTCGGCGTCCCGCAGCCGGAGACGCTGCGCCGCTACCGCGCCGGCGACCCCGCCCTCGGCGGCCCGCTGCTGATCGGCGGCGAAGGCCGGATCGCCGAGCCGATGCGCGACGCCCTGGCCGACGACTACGACATCGTCGGCAACAACCTCGGCGGACGCTGGGCCGACAAGTTCGGCGGCCTGCTGTTCGACGCCACCGGCATCACCACCCCGGTCGGCCTGAAGGCGCTGCACGAGTTCTTCACCCCGCTGCTGCGCAATGTCGCCCCGTCCGGGCGGATCGTCGTCGTCGGCACCACCCCGGATCTCGCCGGCAGCGTCGACGAGCGGATCGCCCAGCGCGCGCTGGAGGGATTCACCCGCTCGCTGGCCAAGGAACTTCAGCACGGCGCCACCGCCCAGTTGGTGTACCTGTCCCCGGACGCCGGCCCGGGTGCGACGGGGCTTGAGTCCACCCTGCGCTTCCTGCTGTCGGGCAAGTCGGCCTACGTCGACGGCCAGGTGTTCTACGTCGGCGCCGCCGACGCCACCGCCCCGGCCGACTGGGACAAGCCGCTGGACGGCAAGGTCGCCATCATCACCGGCGCGGCCCGCGGCATCGGCGCCACCATCGCCGAGGTGTTCGCCCGCGACGGCGCCAAGGTCGTCGCCATCGACGTCGAGCAGGCCGGCGACGCGCTGGCCGAGACCGCGGCCAAGGTGGGCGGCACCGCGCTGGCGCTGGACGTCACCGCCGAGGACGCCGTCGCCAAGATCACCGCGCACCTGGCCGAGCACTACGACGGCCACGCCGACGTGCTGGTCAACAACGCCGGCATCACCCGCGACAAGCTGCTGGCCAATATGGACGACGCCCGCTGGGACTCGGTCATCGCGGTCAACCTGCTCGCGCCGCAGCGACTGGCCCAGGGCCTGGTGGACACCGGCGTGATCGGCGCCGGCGGGCGCATCGTCGGCCTGTCCTCGATCGCCGGCATCGCGGGCAACCGCGGCCAGACCAACTACGGCGCCACCAAGGCCGGCATGATCGGCCTGACCCAGGCGCTGGCCCCCGAGCTCGCCGCCAAGGACATCACCATCAACGCGGTGGCCCCCGGGTTCATCGAGACCAAGATGACCGAGGCCATCCCGTTCGCCACCCGCGAGGTGGGCCGACGGCTGAACTCACTGTTCCAGGGCGGCCAGCCGGTCGACGTCGCCGAGTTGATCGCCTACTTCGCCAGCCCCGCCTCCAACGCCGTCACCGGCAACGCCGTCCGGGTCTGCGGCCAGGCGATGATCGGAGCCTGAGGTGAGCGAGCAACCGTCCAACCTGGCGAACATGCTGCGCGCCGCCGTCGGCGCGCTGCCGGTGATCTCCCGCAGCGCCGAGCTGACCACCCGCACGGTCGAGCTCGACGACATCACCATCGACCGGGAGAACGTGGCGGAGTACGCGTCGGTCACCGGGCTGCGTTACCGCGACACCGTGCCGCTGACCTATCCGTTCGTGCTGACCTTCCCGGCGATGATGTCTCTGGCGACGGGCTTCGACTTCCCGTTCGCCGCAATGGGCTCGGTGCACACCGAGAACGTCATCACCCGGTATCGGCCGATCTCGGTCACTGACACCCTGGGCGTCACCGCGCGGGCCGAGAACCTGCGCGAGCATCGCAAGGGATTGCTGGTGGACCTGATCTCCGAGGTCAAGGTCGGCAACGAGCTGGCCTGGCGTCAGGTCACCACATTCCTGCATCAACAGCGGACCAGCCTGTCCGGTGAGCCCAAGCCGGCGCCGGCCAAGCAGCCGAAACTGCCGCCGCCGAACGCGATCCTGCGCATCACCGGCGGCGATATCCGCCGCTACGCCTCGATCAGCGGGGATCACAACCCGATCCACACCAGTGGCCTCGGCGCGAAGCTGTTCGGGTTCCCGTCGGCGATTGCGCACGGAATGTTCAGCGCCGCAGCGGTCCTCGCCAATATCGAGGCCCAGATCCCGGATGCCGTGCAGTACTCGGTGCGGTTCGGCAAGCCGATCCTGCTGCCGGCATCGGTGGGCGTCTACACCGAAACTTCTTCCGACGCTGGGGATGCGCCGGGTTGGGATGTCGCGCTGCGGAACCTGAAGAAGGGTTACCCGCACCTGACCGGGACCGTCCGCGGGCTCTAAGCCAGACCGGGGTTCGCACATCGAGCCTGACCAGGGTTCTCACATCGAGTGAGAACCCTGGTCGGTTAGTGAGAAGTGTTGGCGCGCAGGCCATCGACTGAGAAATGTCGGCGGCTGGTGAGAACTCAGGCACCTCCGTGAGAACTGGCGGCGGGCGTTTTCATCGATTGAGAAATCAGGGACACGTTGTGCGAGTAACCCCCGCCCCTATTTCTCATTCGATGAAGATCGCCGCCCTCACGTCTCACCGAGCTACCTCAGTTCTCAAACGCCTACCTGACGTCTCAGTCGATGAAAGGCCCCGCCACCAGTTCTCACAACCCGCCATCACGTCTCACTCGATGACCGCTCGTGGCAGGCCGGTCACTGCCGCCGACCTACCGCTCGCGGCAGGCAGGCCCGCCCGCAGCAGGCCCCTCGCTTAGCCGGCGGCGGGCTTGCCCTTGAGCCCCCGCCAGAACAGGTTGGTCAGCAACGCGGTGGCGTCGTCGACGTCGACGTCCCCGGCGCTGACCCGGTTCGCGACCGCCTCACCGGCGCCCACCAGCGCGGTGGCGGTGAGCTCGAAGTCGGTGCCCGGCTCGGGATTTCGGGTTCCGGCGGACAACAGTTGGGCGACCAGGTCGATAATGCGCTCGCGCCCCTCCCGGACCGTGTGCGCAAACGTCTGCGAACTCGTGGCTTGGGTGTACAACACGATCCACGACGCGCGATTGGCGTCGATGTAATTGAAGAACAAGGGCAGCGCCGTAGCGAGCATGTCGCGGGCCGGCAGGCCGAAATCCAGGTTGGCGGCCACCCCTTCGATGAACCGGCGCAGCTCACGGTCGAGCACCGCGCCGAACAGGTCCTCCTTGGAGCCGTAGTACAGGTAAAGCATCGGCTTGGAGATCTCGGCGCGCGCGGCGATCGCGTCCATGGAGGTCTCGTGGTAGCCGTTGACCGAGAACACCTGGACGGCCGCGTCGAGCATCTGCTGCTCGCGGACGGCACGTGGCAGCCGTTTGGTTCCGCCGGCCATCGGCACCCACCTCTCACTCCGCTTATCTGACTCCAGAGTAAGTTACCCGTTCCGGAGCCCAACGGGTCAGGTCAGACCCAGACCGAAACGCGCGCGACGGGCGTCAGCAGGGCAGGTGCCCGCCCTTCATCGCGACCACCCGGCGCACCGCGGCGTCGACCTGCGCCGACGACAGCTCACCGGAATTCACCGCGGCCTCCAGCCGATCCAGCACCGCGGGGACCTCGGCGGTGGTCACCCACAGCGCCACATCCGCGCCCGCCTGCAGCGCCTTCAACGCGGCCTCGGGCACCCCGTACTGATCGGAAATGGCCTGCATCGAGGAGATGTCATCGGTGAACGCCACCCCGCCGAAGCCCATCTGGCGCAGCAGCGCGTAGGCGGCCGGGCTCAACGAGGCTTGCTCGCCGTTGGTCAGACCCGGGACGTTCATATGCCCGATCATCACCGCGGCCGGGCCGGACGGGATCAGCGCCCGGTACGGGGCCAGGTCGGTGGCCTCCAGCTCCGACAGCGGCGGGGTGGTCACGCCGCCGGTGTGCGAATCGCCCGACGCCCGGCCGTGACCGGGGAAGTGCTTGAACACCGGCAGCAGCCCGCCGTCGCGCAGGCCGGCCGCGTAGGCGCCCGCGTACTCGATGACGGTGTTCGGGTCCGCGCCGAAGGACCGGTCGCCGATCGCGCCGTCGGCGTCACCGGCGGTGATGTCGAGCACCGGCGCGAAGTCGATGGTGATGCCCAGCCCGGACATCTTGCGGGCGCGGTCCGCGGCGATCGCCCGGACCTCTTCGGGGGTCTTGGTGGCGGCGAGCTCGCGCGCCGACGGTTGCACCCCGATGACCGACTTCAGCCGGGACACCCGGCCGCCCTCCTCGTCGGTGCTGACGGCCAGTCCGGTCGCGCCGGCGGCGGCCTTGATCTCGGCCAGCGGTCCGCCCAGCATCGACAGGTCGGTCCAGCTGCCGATGAAGATGCCGCCGACCTTGTGGTTGGTGACCACGGCCCGGGCGTCGGCCGCCCCGGTCACGCCGACCATGAGCAGCTGCGCCAGCTGCTCGCGCAGCGGCATCGCGTCGCACATCGGGGCCTGCGGCACGTTGCCGACGGTGTTCGCGGCCGGACGCACGTCCGCGCTCTGCGGGGCCGGGTCGGCGGCGGCCACCGGCGCCGAGGTGCGCGGCGAACGGCTCTGCAGACCGACCACCACGGCGACGGTCAGCACCAGGACGGCCAGGAAACTCAGGGCGACGGTGGCGGGGCGGAGGCTCTTGCGGGCGCGCTTCACCGCATCGAAGAGTGTCGGCATGACCGCAATGTTAACCGGTCGGACCCTTGTGACCTGCCCCACGAGCGTCCTGGGTGATAATCGAAGGCGATGACGGTCGTGATGATCGCCTACGACGGCACACCGGGGGCGCGACGGGCAGTTGGCTACGCGGCCAAGTTCTTGGCGCCCACACGCACCGTGCTCGTCACCGTGTGGGAACCCATCAAACAGCCCGGGGATCAGGTCAGCTTCGACCTCGACGGGCCTCCGGACCCCGGCGACGCCGACGACGTCGACATCGCGTTCGCCGACGCCAAACACACCAGCGACGAGGGCATCACGCTGGCCCGCACGGTCGGATTGTCCGCCGAGGCGCTGTGCGTGTCGCTGCGCGGCACCATCTGGCGGACCATCATCGACGCCGCCGACTGGCTGGACGCGGATCTCATCGTGACCGGCACCCGCGGCACCACCGGACTGCGGTCGCTGCTGCAGTCCAGCGTCGCCGACCGGGTGCTGCGGCACGGCGGGCGACCGGTGCTGATCGTGCCGCCGGAGGCCTGAGGTTCGGCGGCGACCAGCGCCGATCGGGCGATCTGCTAGGTTGGCCCACGAACACCCCAGGGTTTTTCTGATGCTGAAGGAGCTGCCATGTCCCGGTTCGTGGTGCCAGCTGCCGCCAGCATCCTGGTCGGTCTGCTGCTGGGCGCCGCCTCCGTGTTCGGCGCCACCTTGATGGTTCAGCAGGACACGAAACCGCCGGTGACCGCGGGCAATCCCGATTCCGCCGTGCTCAACCGCGTCGAATACGGCGAACGCAAATAGCCTCTGGCTCCACCGGCATGCCGACTCTTCCGGGCGGGTCGACGCTCGCATGCCCGCCCGGCCTGTCCCGACGCTGGTTGTGGCTCGTCAGCGCCATCGCGCTCGTCCTGACCTTCGCCCAGTCCCCCGGACGTATCTCCCCGGACACCAAGCTCGACCTCGCCATCGACCCGCTGCAGTTCCTGAGCCGGGCGGCCAACCTGTGGAACAGCGACCTGCCGTTCGGCCAGACCCAGAACCAGTCCTACGGCTACCTGTTCCCGCACGGCACGTTCTTCCTGGTCGGCGACCTGCTCAACATCCCGCCGTGGATCACCCAGCGGCTGTGGTGGGCGCTGCTGCTGGTCGTCGGGTTCTGGGGCCTGCTGCGGCTGGCCGAAGCGCTCGGCATCGGAACCACCAGCTCCCGGGTGGTGGCGGGCTGCGCGTTCGCGCTGGCCCCGCGTGCGCTGACCACCCTCGGCTCGATCTCCTCGGAGACGTTGCCGATGATGCTCGCGCCGTGGGTGCTGCTGCCGGTGGTGCTGGCGTTCCGGCACGGCGGCGCCGATCGGCCGTCGCTGCGACTGCTGGCCGCCCGCTCCGGGGTCGCGCTGGCGCTGATGGGCGCGGTGAACGCGGTCGCGACGGCGATGGCCTGTCTGCCGGCGGTGATCTGGTGGCTGAGCCAGCGGCCGAACCGGCTGTGGTGGCGCTTCACCGGCTGGTGGGCGCTGGCCGGCGCGCTCGCGGTGACCTGGTGGGTCATCCCGTTGGTGCTGCTCGGCCGGATCAGCCCGCCGTTCCTGGACTTCATCGAATCCGCCGGTGTCACCACCCGGTGGGCGTCGCTGACCGAGGTGTTGCGCGGCACCAGCAGTTGGACCCCGTTCGTGTCCCCGGACGCGACGGCCGGCGCGTCACTGGTCACCGGCGCGGTCGGAGTGCTGGCCACCACCATCGTCGTCGCCGCAGGCCTGGCCGGCTTGGCGCTGGCCACCATGCCCGCCCGAGGCCGGCTGATCACCATGCTGCTGGTCGGCATCACCCTGATCGCGGTCGGCTACTCCGGCGCCCTCGGCTCGCCGATCGCCGGCATGACGCAGGCGTTCTTGGACGGCTCCGGGGCCCCGCTGCGCAACGTGCACAAACTGGAGCCGGTGGTGCGGATCCCCGTCGTGCTCGGCATCGCGCACCTGCTCGGCCGCATACCGCTGCCGGGCAGCGCGCCGCGGCCGGTCTGGCGGCGCGCCTTCGCCCACCCCGAGGACGACCGGCGCATCACCGTCGGCATCGTGACGCTGGCGGCGATCGTCGCGGCGACATCGCTGGCCTGGTCCGGCCGGCTGGTCCCACCGGGCGACTTCGACGCCATCCCCGATTACTGGTCGGACGCCGCCGCCTGGCTGGCCGAACACAACACCGGCGAGCCCACGCCGGGCCGGGTGCTGGTGGCGCCCGGCGCCCCGTTCGCCAACCAGGTGTGGGGCAACAGCCACGACGAACCCATGCAGGTGCTGTCGATGACGCCGTGGGGGGTGCGCGACTCCATCCCACTGAACCCGCCGCAGACCATCCGGGCGCTGGATTCGGTGCAGCGGCTGCTGGCCGCCGGCCGCCCGTCCGACGGGATGGCCGACACCCTGGCCCGCCAGGGCATCTCCTACCTGGTGCTCCGCAACGACCTGGACCCGGACAGCTCCCGCTCGGCCCGGCCGATCCTGGCGCACCGCGCCGTCGACGGTTCCGCGGGCCTGGAGAAGGTCGCCGAGTTCGGCGAGGAGGTCGGCCCCGGGCTGCTCGACGGCTTCGTCACCGACAGCGGCCTGCGGCCGCACTACCCGGCGATCGAGATCTACCGGGTCACCACCGCCGACAACGCCGGCGCCCCGTACCTGGCGGACATCGACACCATGGCGCGTGTCGACGGCGGACCGGAGTCGCTGCTGCGGATCGACGAACGCCGCCGGCTGCAGCATCGCACCCCGCTCGGGCCGGTGCTGCTCAGCCAGGACGCCACCGCCGCGGGGCTGCCGAACCCGCTGGTCACCATCACCGACACCCCGGTCGCCCGGGAGACCGACTACGGCCGCGTCGACGACCACTCGTCGGCCGCCCGAGCCCGCGGCGACACCCGGCACACCTCCAACCGGGTGCCGGACTACCCGGCGCCGGGCGCCTGGTCGGTGTGGGCGAACTGGTCCGGCGGCCGGCTGACCGCGTCGAGTTCCTCCTCGGACGCCACCACACTGCCCGTCGTCGCCCCCTCCACCGGCCCGGCGGCGGCCATCGACGGCGACAGCGGCACCGCCTGGGTGTCCAGCGCGCTGCAGGCCGCGCTCGGCCAGTGGCTGCAGATCGACTTCGACCACCCGGTGACCAACGCCACCATCACCGTCACCCCGAGCGGCACCGCGATCGGCGCGCAGGTCCGGCGGCTGGAGATCTCCACGATCAACGGCACCAGCTCGGTGCGCTTCGAGGAGCCCGGCGAGCCGCTGACGGTCGCGCTGCCCTACGGGGAGACGCCGTGGGTGCGGATCACCGCCACCGGCACCGACGACGGCGGCTCCGGGGTCCAGTTCGGCATCACCGACCTGTCGGTCACTCAGTACGACGCCTCCGGCTACGCCCACCCGGTCAACATCCGGCACACCCTCGACGTGCCCGGCCCGCCGCGCGGCGCGCAGGTAGCCGGGTGGGATCTGGGCCAGGAACTGCTCGGCCGGCCCGGCTGCGCGGACTCCCCCGACGCGGTGCACTGCGCGGCGTCGATGGCGGTGTCCCCGGAGGAGCCGGTGAACTTCAGCCGCACGCTGACCGTCACCGACCCGGTCGACGTCGACCCCACCGTGTGGGTGCGGCCGCGCCAGGGGCCGCGGCTGGCCGATCTGGTGCGCGCGCCCGGGGCCGCCTGGGCCGAGGGCGACGCCGACGGCGTCGACATCCTGGGCACCGCCTACGCCGCCGCCGACGGCGATCCCCGCACCTCCTGGACCGCGCCGCAGCGCATCGTGCACTCGCACGGCCGGCCCACCCTGACGCTGCGGCTGCCCAAACCCGCCGAGGTGGGCGGGCTGACACTGACCCCCAGCGCCGCCGACCTGCCCACCCATCCGACGCTGGTCGCCATCGACCTCGGCGACGGGCCGCAGGTGCGCGAACTCGACCCCGACGAGGCCACCACCGTCAACCTCAAACCGCGGGTCACCGACACCGTCCGGGTCAGCATCCTGGAGTGGAACGACGTCATCGACCGCACCGCCCTGGGCTTCGACCAGGTGAAACCGCCCGGCTTGGCCGAGGTGACCGCGCTGACGCCGCACGGAGCCCCGATCGCCGCGGCCGACGCGGCGGCCAATCGGGACCGCGTCGTCACACTGGCCTGCGGTGACGGCCCGGTGATCGGCGTGGCCGGCGAGTTCATCCAAACCTCGGTGCGCACCACGGTCGGCGCGCTGCTGGCCGGCGACCCGATTCCGGCGCAGCCGTGCCGAACCGCGCCGATCTCGCTGCCGCGCGGCGAGCAGGAACTGATCGTCAGCCCGGGCCCGGCGTTCGTCGTCGACGGCGTCGGACTGGACACCCCGCTGGCCGCCGACGTGCCGACCGGCAAGGCCGAGCCGGCGCAGACCGGGGTGTGGGGGCCCGATCACCGCGAGGTGCGGGTGTCGCCGTCGACCGCGCCGCGCGCGCTGGTGATCCCGGAAAGCGTCAGCCCCGGCTGGATCGCCCGCGGCGCCGACGGGTCCGCGCTGACCCCGGTGGTGGTCAACGGCTGGCAACAGGGCTGGGTGGTGCCGGCCGGGATGTCCGGTCCGGTCACGCTGAGCTTCCCGTCGAACACGCCGTACCGCGCCGGGCTGATCGGCGGCCTGGCGCTGCTGCCGCTGCTCGCACTGCTGGCGCTGTGGCCGGCGCGCCGCCGGGAAACCGGCGTGCCGCCGTCGACCTGGATGCCCCGGGCAGGCGCGGTGTTCGGGGTGCTGGTGGTCGGCACGCTGATCTCCGGGCCGGCCGGGACGCTGGTGTTCGGGTTGGCGCTGGCGACGCTGCGGTTGCTGCGCGACCGGCCCCGAGCCACCCGCGTCGTGCCCCTCGTCGGGACGCCGACGGCGATGATCCTGGCCGGCTGCGTGCTGTCGCGGTATCCGTGGCGCTCGGTGGACGGCTACATCGGGCATTCCTGGGGCCCGCAACTACTGGCGCTCATCGCGTTGGGCCTGCTGGCGGCCAGCGCCGTGTGGTTCAGCGAGGGTCGGCGGAGCCTGCGGAGCCGAGACGAAGCTGGAACCGCCACATAGGAGCCGTGCGGTTCAGCGAGGGTCGGCGGACGTGAACCTCAGTGCGCGGTGGCGGGCTCCGGGGTGTCGTCGACGGAGCTGTCCAGCGCCGGGACCTGCGCGCGACGGCGCTCCCAGTTGCGCAGCAGCTGCCGGCACGGCTGTTCCACCAGCCCGTAGCTGACCGCCGCCATCGCGAACCCGAACACCAGCGTGAGGACCAACACCGGGAAGAAATGCCCGGAGAAGGCGAACACCCCGAGCATCGGGAACGCCATCGCCAACGCGGCCAGGTGCCAGACGAACAATCCGTAGGACCAGCGCCCCAGCGTCACCATGGTCTGGCTGCCGAGGATGCGGTGCTCGGTGTCCGGGCGGTCCAGCACCAGCGGAGCCAGCAGCGCCCAGGCCAGAATCGCGCCGACGGCGGTGTGCGCGGTGAAGTGGTGCACCATCCGGTCCATCGTCTCCGGGCCGGCCAGCGGGGTGGTCGCCACCGCGAAGGTGACCAGCGCGATCACCGCCATCCAGCCCCGGCGTCGGGCCAGCCGGTGCATCCAGGTCTCCCGGCTGACGGTCATCTCTGCCAGCAGCATCCCGGCGCCGAACCAGCTCAGGTAGGCCGGCGGCCAGTTCAGCGGGCTCAACCCATCCGGGTGCGGGATCGGCAGGAATCCCCAGCCCAGGCTCAGCAGCGACACGATGACGATCGCCGGCACCCGGGCGCGCACCGGCAGCTGCCGGGCGGCCAGCGCCAGCAGCGGCAGCGCGAGATAGAAGGTGACCTCAACCGACAGGCTCCACATCTGGGTGAGCCCGGCGGTCAGCGTCAGCGGCACGTAGATCTGGGTCATGGTCAGGTTCGCCAGCCACACCGTCAGGCTGGCTCCCGCGGCGTCGGGCATCAGGGACAGGATCACCACCACCGCGACGAGGTAGCCGGGCATGATCCGCACGATCCGGGACCGCAGGTAGTGCATGGTCGGCGGTCGTTGCCGCAGGCCGCGGGCGGCGGCGGCGTGGCCGCGCCAGAGCAGGAACCCGGACAGCGTGAAGAACACCGCCACCGCCAAATCGAACCGGGCCAGCGCCCGCGCCCCGGCGCCGCTGGCCGCGGCCGTCTGGAACGCGACGTGGGTCAAGACGATGCCCATCGCGGCGCAGGCGCGCAGCCCCTCCACGGCGGGCAGGAAGCCGCGCGTCCCACCCACCTCGGCGGGCGCGGCGCCGTCAGCCGCTCGATCTGCCACGCAACCATCTTGCCCAATGCCCGCTCGGGGGCCCTGCGGCGGGCTTGATTGCAGCGTTCTCGGTCGCAACCACTACCCTGGTGGCTGCTGTTAGGGTCCACAGGAGCGTCACGCCGCCGCAACCCGGACCGGAAGGAAGGTTCTGCCACGTGAATCGTGCAGTTCTGTTGCGTATCGCGGCATGCGGTTTGCTGGGGCTGGGCTCTGCGCTGTTGATGGCTGCCCTGTTGCTGTCCACGTACACCTCCAGCCGCATCACCCAGATTCCGCTCGACCTGGACAAGACCCTGGTCAGCAGCGGAACGGGCACCGCACTGGACCCGGACTCGCTGCTGCAGCCCCATTTCGTCATCAACCGTGACGTCCCGCTGGTGTCGCAGCAGGCGCTGAGCGTCGAGCAGCCGTCGAACGCCGAAGTGGTGACCCTGCAGGTCGGCACTTCGGTGCGACGCAGCGACAAGCAGCAGGACACCGGTTTGCTGCTGGCCATGGTCGACACCGTCACCGTGGACCGCACCACCGCGCAGGCCGTCAACAGCGAGGAGTACCCGGCGGGGTCGCTGCAGGCGCCGCGCACCGTCGAGGACACCAAGCCCGCGACCAGCCGCCCGCTGGAGCACCAGGGCCTGACCTACCGCTTCCCGTTCGACACCGAGAAGAAGACCTACCCGGTCTTCGACCCGATCGCGCAGCAGGAATACGACGCCAACTACGTCAGCGAAGAGGACGTCAACGGCCTGACCGCCTACCGGTTCCAGCAGAACGTCGGCTACGACTCGACCGGCAAGCTGGTCGAGCCGATCCCGTACAAGTCGCTGCTGGACCACAATGAGGAGACCTCGGTCACCGCCCGCGCCGGGCTGTGGGGCCTGGAGGGCGTCGACCCCGAAGAGCTGATCACCATGGAGCGCTACTACGCCGCTCAGCGGACCTTCTGGGTCGACCCGGTTTCGGGCACCATCGTCAAGAGCGAAGAGCACGCGAACCACTATTACTCGCGCGACGCGCTGGCCCCGGAGATGGCGCTGGCCGACTACAAGGTGACCTCCACCGAGAGCACCATCGAGCAGCAGGTCGCCTCCGCCCGCTCCGAGCGGGACCGGATCGGACTGTGGACCCGGGTGTTGCCGATCACCTTCACCGCCGGTGGGCTGATCGCGCTGGTCGCCGGGGCGCTGCTGTACTCGTTCGGGATGCGCACCGACGCCGCCCTGATCGATCCGGGCCTGGACACCGGCGGCCTGTTCGGCCGTCGCCCGGCCGACACCGGACCGATGCCGGCCGCCGAGGCGCAGACCGAGAAGCTGCCCGCGCAGCGTCCGGACCTCGATCGTGGCCGAGGGCCATCCGGCGATCCCCACTAGCGGCTCGGCCCGGCTGCGCCGCCTCGCGGCGCCCGGGTACGCGCTGCTGCTGAGCCTGCTGCTGCTCGCCCCGCTGCTGGGGCCGGGGTATCTGCTGCTGCGCGACGCGGTCTCCACCCCGCGGTCCTGGCTGTCGGACGCCGCTCTGGGCCTGTCCGAGGGCGCCGCGCGCGCTGTGCCGCAGGACTTCGCGATCGCCTCCGCGTCGGCGCTGCTCGACGGCGGGATCGTGGTCAAGGCGCTGCTGCTGGCCGGCCTGTGGCTGGCCGGCTGGGGCGCCGCCCGGTTGGTTTCCTCCGCCACCGGCTACACCGGAGGGGGACCATTCGTCGCCGTCACGCTGGCGATCTGGAATCCCTACGTCGCCGAACGCCTGCTGCAGGGGCATTGGAGCCTGCTGCTCGGCTACGGCTGCCTGCCCTGGGTGGCGTTGACGGCGCTTCGGTTGCGCGACGGCGGCGGCGGTTGGTTCGCGTTGGCGTTCTGGATGGCGCTGGCCGGTCTGACCCCCACCGGGCTGCTGCTGGCCGCGGTGACGGCGCTGACCTGCCTGGCCGCGCCGGGCGCCGGTTCCCGGGCCCGCCAGGGGCTCGGGATTCTCGCGTTGTCGCTGGCCGCGGCCGCGCCGTGGCTGATCGCGTCCGCGGGCGGAGCGCTCGGGACCTACCGGGGCGCCGGCGCTCCCGGGTTCGACGCCTTCGCCGCCCGCGCCGAACCCGGTCTGGGCGTGCTCGGCAGTCTGGCCGGCCTCGGAGGCATCTGGAACGGCGACGCGGTTCCGCCGCTGCGCGACGGTTGGTTCGCCGTCGTCGCCACCGTGGTGCTGCTCGGGTTGGTGCTGATCGGGGCCCGCGGCGCCTGGCAGCGTGCTGAGGCGCGGCCGCTGCTGGTGCTCGCCGCGGTCGCGGTGCTGCTACCGGCGCTGGCGGCCACCGGTCCGGGCCGGGCGCTGCTGCAGGCCACCGCCGAGGTCTCCCCGGGCCTCGGGGTGCTGCGCGACGGGCAGAAGTGGGTGGCGCTGGCGATGCCCGGTTACGCGCTGTGCGCGGCGGCGGCGGTCCCGGTGCTCGCCGGCCGGGGCAGCCGGCTGCGGCCCGCGGCGGTGGCGGCGGTGTGCTGTGCGGCGCTGCTGGCCACCCAGCCCGATCTGGCGTTCGGCGTCGGAAACCGGGCGCACGCCGTCGAGTACCCGCCCGCGTTCACCGCCGTCGCGCAGCAGATCAATGATGCGCCCGCCCCGGTGGCGGTGCTGCCCGCCGACAGCATGCGCCGGTTCGACTGGGCCGGGCCGGCGCCGGTGCTCGATCCGCTGCCGCGCTGGGTCCGGGCCGACGTGCTCACCACCGGCGATCTGAGCATTTCCGGGTCCACCGTGTACGGCGAGGGCAATCGAGCCCGGGAGATCCAGGACCTGCTGCTGGCCGGCGCCGCACCGGATGCGCTGGCCGAGGTCGGCGTCGGCTGGGTGGTGGTGGCCGCCTCCCCCGGGGAACTGGGATCCTCGGCGCGAACCCTCGCCGGACTGGAGCAGGTCTACGGCGACGACGACCTGCGGTTGTACCGGGTCCCGGACCCGTCGCCGGTGGCCGCGTCGCCACGGCGCGGATTGCTGATCGGCGCGCATCTGGTCTGGTTGGCCACGCTGGTGGTCGGCGGCCTCGGGGCGGCGTCGCTCAGTCGGTTCAGTCGGCGATCAGTCCGCCGACTCGACGGCCGTCGCTGACCGCGGCCAGCACGGTTCCCATCGCGTCGGCGCTTTGACGCCAGGAGAACTCCGCGGCGCGGGCGGCCGCCTTGTGTCCCAACTCGGCGCGCAGCACCTCGTCGGCCAGCAACTCGTCGAGCCGGTCGACCAGTTCGGTCCGGTCGCTGACCAGCAACCCGGTCACCCCGTCGACGATGGAGTCGCACAGCCCGCCGGCGCTGCGGTAGCCGATGGTCGGCACCTGATGCTGGGCTGCTTCGATCACCGCCAGGCCCCAGCCCTCCTTGCGCGACGGCAGCACCTGAACCCAGGCCTGCTGGACCAGGTGGTGCTTGGCGACGTCATCGACGTGGCCGTGGAAGGTGACCGCGTCGGAGATGCCGAGGGCCGCGGCGTGCGCGACCAGCCGGTCCTGCCACCAGCCGCCGCCGACGACGTCGAGCCGCAGCTGCGGATACCGGGGGGCCAGCGCGGCGACCGCGTCGAGCGCGTCTTCGATCTGCTTGTGCGGCACCAGCCGGGACAGCACCACCACCCGCGGGGTGGCGGAGCGCGGTTCGGTCAACGTTTCGGCGGGAGGCTCGTCAACGCCGTTGCGGACCACCGCGATGCGCTCCGGGTCCACCCCGAGATCGACCAGCTCGCGCATGGATGGTAGCGACACGGTGACGTACTGGTTGCGCCGGTGCAGCGCCGGTGACAGCCGCGATTCGACGAACCAACCGATCCGGGCCAGCCGGCGGCCCGCGACGGGCCATTGCTCGCGATGGCAGTGGTGCACCAGCAGCACCGATCGCCGGCCGTAGGCCAACCGCGCCAGGAACGGCAGCCCGTTCTGCGAGTCGATCACCACGTCCGGTTTGACGTGCCGCAGCGGGCCGAGCCCGACCCGGGCCGCCACCATGGCCAGGCCGGCCAGGATGTACACCGAGTACGGGCCCCCGCCGCGGCTGATCCGCACACCGTCGCGCACCGAGCGGCGCCCGGCGCCCGGGTACCGCGCGGTGCGCAGGGTGACGGCGGCGCCGGAGGCCGCCAATTGCGCGCCGATGCGCTGTAGGTAGGCCTCACTGCCGCCGCCCTGAGGATGCTCGGTGTCGCGCCAACACAGCAGCAACACGGAGCGGACGGGGTGATCTGACATCGTTTTCAGGGTAGTTGAACGGCGCCCCGCCGCTAAATCCCTGCTCGCCCCGGCTGGCGCCGGTCGTTTGCGCCGCCGTCGCGCCGCCACCAGGTTCCATGCGGAGCGCCTTGGCGATTTCCGCGGGCACTTCCGCCACCAGGTTCCACGTGGAGCGTCTTGGCGATGTCGCGCCGCCACCAGGTTCCACGTGGAGCGTCTTGGCGATCTCCGCGGGTACTTCCGCCACCAGGTTCCACGCGGAGCACCTCGGCGATGCCCGCGCGCACTTCCGCCCACAGATTCCGCGCACCGAAGAGCACCCCGATAACCTGGCCCGATGGCCGTCACCGATCTGTTCGCTCGCCGGGCGACGCTGCGCCGCTCGGTGCGCCTGCTCGGTGAGTTCCGCTACGAGCAACCGGATCCGGACCGGTTCTACGGCGCGCTGGCCGACGACACCGCCGCGATGACCGCCGACCTGTGGGCGGGCGCGCACGCGGGCGCTGACCTGGGCGGCACGACGGTGCTCGACGTCGGCGGGGGCCCCGGCTATTTCGCCGACGCGTTCGCGGCCCGCGGCGCCCGGTACATCGGAGTGGAGCCCGACCCGTCGGAGATGCATGCCGGCCCGACGTCGCCGGCGGGCAGTACGGGCAGCTTCGTGCGGGCCTCCGGGCTGGCGCTGCCGTTCGCCGACGCCAGCGTGGACATCTGCCTGTCCTCCAATGTCGCCGAGCATGTGCCGCAGCCGTGGCGCCTCGGCGCGGAGATGCTGCGGGTGACCCGGCCGGGCGGGCTGGCGATCTTGTCCTACACGGTGTGGCTGGGACCGTTCGGCGGCCACGAGATGGGTTTGACCCACTACCTGGGCGGGGCGCGCGCGGCGGCCCGGTACACCCGCAAGCACGGTCATCCGCCGAAGAACAACTTCGGCTCGTCACTTTTCGCGGTGTCGGCGGCCGACGGTCTGGACTGGGCGCGATCCACCGGAGCGCTGGTCGCGGCGTTCCCGCGCTACCACCCGCGCTGGGCCTGGCCGCTGACCGCGGCGCCCGGGGTGCGAGAGTTCCTGGTGAGCAATCTCGTGCTGGTGCTGTCGCCTTCTACGATGGCAACGCCCCTCCCGGAAGGATCGCAGAAGACGTGAGAGCACCTCGACCCCCGCGGCGCACCCTGGTGCGGGCGGCGCTGGAACTTGTCAACGCCGCCAACGCCGTTCGCCCGCTGACCCGGAACAGCTGGGGCGCGCTGCCGGCGTTCTTCGCCGGCTGCCCGTCCACGGAACTGGCCCCCTGGGTCGGCACCGCGTCGATGGTGGACGCCGCGCGCCGCTGGCGCCGCGGTGACTTCCGCGGCCGTTCGGGGAAGCTGGCGCTGGGGATGACGGCGCTGTCGTGGGCGGTGCTGGCCGGCGTGCATCAGCGAAACCTGCGCTCCGGACCGCATTTCGAGGAGCCGCTGCGCGCCGAGCTCGGGCCCCACTACACCGACATCGTCCGGCCCAGCCGAATTCAGTTGGCGGCCGGGCTGTTTCGGTCCGGCGGCGCACGCCGTCGCTATGTGAAGCGCGCGGACGTGGTGCGCTACGGGCCGTACCGGGCCAACCGGGCCGACATCTGGCACCGCCAGGACCTGAGGCCCGACGCCAAGGCGCCGGTGCTGATCAATGTGCCTGGCGGGGCATGGATTTTGGGGCTGCGCCGGCCGCAGGCCTACCCGCTGATGGGGCATCTCACCGAAGAGGGCTGGATCTGCGTGTCCATCGGCTACCGGGTGTCCCCGCTGCACACCTGGCCCGACCAGATCATCGACGTGAAGCGGGCCATCGCATGGGTGCGGGAGAACATCGCCGACTATGGCGGCGATCCGGATTTCATTGCCATCAGCGGAGGTTCGGCCGGCGGGCACTTGTCCTCACTGTCGGCGCTGACCGCCAACGATCCGCAGTGGCAGCCGGGCTTCGAGGAATCCGACACCTCGGTGGCCGCGGCGGTCCCGGTGTACGGCCGCTACGACATGCACAGCACCGAGGGGATCGGCCGTAATCCCTTTATGAGCGTGCTGATGCGCTGGATCATCATGAAGACCGACTTCACCACCAGCGAGAAGGAATATCGGGAGGCGTCGTCGGTGAACCATGTGCGCCCCGACGCGCCGCCGTTCTTCGTGCTGCACGGTGACGCCGACTCGCTGATCCCGGTGGAGGAAGCGCGGGAGTTCGTGCAGGAGCTCAGCGAAGCTTCGACGTCGCCGGTTGTGTACGCCGAAATCCCCGGCGCGCAACACGGTTTCGACTTCTTCGGCTCAACCCACGGGCACTACACCGCGGTCGCGAGCGCCCGGTTCCTGGACTGGGTGCGCGGGATGCGTGAGGAGGGCCGGGCGATGCTCGGCTCCGACGACCGCGACCGATTGGGTGTGGAACCCGCCGGCGGCCGCTAAGTCCGAGATCCGACGGGCGAATCCAGGTCCGCAGCGCCTCGCTAATTCGCCGGCGGGAGTTCCCGCGGTCCGGTGCGCGGCGGCAACTCACCCTGACGTCGCGCGGTCAGCTCGGCGTCGCGCTCCCGGGCGCCCAAGCCGGTCTGCTCTGCGTGGCCGGCTCCGAGCGGTGTGGCCTGCGCGGGCTGCGGCGGCAACTGGTGGGCCGGCTGCTGGTGAGTGTGCGTCGGGTACGCAGCCTGGGGCTCGGGCCGCAGGAACTGCAGTTCGACCGGGATCGCGCCCGTCGCGTCGGCCGGGTGCGGCGCATACGAAACAGCCTGCTGGGCCGGCGCCTGCGGAGCCTCACCGGTGTCGTAGGTGACCTTGCGGGTCCGGCGGAACGAGAAGGTCATCTCCTCCACCTCTTCGAACGCGTGCCGGGCGGTGCGCAGCGGGTGCGCGGTGGTGTCGATCGCCTTGGCGAGCACCGGCGGCACCAGCGGGCGGATGAACCGGGCCGCGGCGCGGGTCACCTCGGGCAGCACCGGAATCGGCAGGCCACCGCGATCCTCGCGGGCCGGGGCGGACTCGGCGACCCGGGCGGGCAGCGGCGCCGCGACGGGCGCCGAGAGTCCGCCGGCCGGCGGCAGCGCCGCCGCGGCGAGGCTGGCCGCCTCGGCCTCCCGTGCGATGGGCAGATACATGTTGCGGTCCACGTCGTCCTCCTGTGCGGGTGCGGCCGGGGCTTCCAGCGCCGCCGGCGCCTCCGTGGCGTCCAGGGTGTCGGCTGCCTCGGGCTGCTCGAGCGCTTCCAGCAGCCGTCGGCGATGCCGCGCCCGATCGATCTCGGTCTGGGCGGCGACGGCCATCTTGGCGTTGGCCAGTTGCTGATCGGCCCACATGGTCTCGACGGCCTCGCGGACCTGCGCCTGCTTGACCGCGATGGCGGTGTCGGCGGCGAGCTCCGCGCGTTCCCGTTCGGCGCGGGCGTCGGCGTTTCGGCCGTGGCTGGTGTCGCGCAGCCAGCGCGGCAGCATCAGTGGCAGCAGGCTGAGCAGCGCGAAGAACCCGACGATGGCCAGCCGCAGCAACAGCGCGCCGGGATGTTCGGCGGTGTAGCTGTTCATGGCCACCCAGCGGGCGCCGACGCTGCGGTCGACCTCTGTCGCGGCGGCCGACCGGGCCTGCGTCAGCGCCTGATCGGCGACGACGACGGCTTCGTCCAGGGCCGGCGCGGCGCTGTCACGCACAACCAGCGCGTTGTCGAGTTCGCGCTGGGCGTCGGCGAGCAGGTCGTTGGCGGTGCCGGACTCCGGGCCGCGCCCGGGCACCCCGGTGATCTTGGTCTGCGGGCATTCCGGCGACGGGTTGTATTCGCAGCGGGCGGTGACCAGTGCTTCGTCGCGGCGCACGCGGGCCGACTCGACCGCCTCGTCGAACTGGGCGCGGTTGGCTCGGGCGCCGTCCAGGTTCGCCGACGCCGTCACCACGGTGGGCGCCGAGTCGACGTCGCGGGCGGCACGCTCGGCGAGGGTGCGGTCAATCGGGCCGGTCAGCAGGAACAGAGCGGCCAGCTCACCGGCGGCGACGCCCAGCGCGAGCAGGATCGCGGCGCGGCCGGTGACGCCGCGTCGTCCCACCGGGGGCTTCTCCGGGGTGGAAACATCGTGGTCGGGCATCACACCTCCAATCGCCTCAGGAGATTCCAGCGTGCCAGCCGGCGCGCAGATCGGCCGAATTCCGAGGCGCTGTCGTGACGGGTCTAACACTGGGCGGTTCGGGCCGCCGAGGCCACTTCCGGACGCACATTCGGTCGCGAAAGTCTCATGGATTTCTTATCCACAGGGGGCTTGTTTTGCTGTTCTGAGCAGCGGACTTGTCGGAGGCGAGGGCTAGCGTTTCAGGTATGAGCACCGCCACGCTCCCCCCGCCCCCGGCGCCCGCCGGCGGCGACGGCGCGGACGACGGCGGGCTCATCGCGCGGTTGACCGGCCACCCGGTCGACCGGGCCGGCTACCGCGACGCCCTGGTGCGGTTCGAAGACGCCGCCGCGGCTTTGGCCGCCCTGTCCGCGGCCGCCCTGACCCCTGCCGACACCCTCGCCGTCCTCGAACGCGCCGAAGTGGCCCACCGCGGGCTCGCGGTGCTGACCCACCGCCTCATCGGCCACCTGCAATCAGAAACCACCCCCACCGAACTCGGCGCGAAATCCTGGACCGAAGTGCTCGCCCAACGTCTGCGCTGCTCCCGCGGCGAAGCCCGCCACCGCATCAACGACACCCACACCTTCGGACTACGCCACACCCTCACCGGAGACGTGTTGGAACCCCTGCTGCCCGAAGCGGCGGCCGCCCTCGCCGACGGCCGCATCGGCCCCGAACACACCACCATCCTGCGCGACTTCACCACCCACCTACCCAGCACCATCGACCCGAGCGACAGATGCGAGGCACTGCGCCAACTCGCGCACATCGCCGCCGACTACACCCCCGAACAAACCCGCCAATACGCCCACCGCCTCATGTCCCTCCTACACCCCGACGGGGTGTTCACCGACGCCGAACGCGCCCGCCGACGCGGCATCCACCTCGGCGCCCAAGACCACACCGGCATGAGCCCCATCACCGGACGCCTGACACCGGAAGCCCGCGCCGTGCTCGACGCCGTGCTCGCCAAACTCGCCGCCCCCGGCATGGCCAACCCCGAAAACACCACCCCATGCCTCGACGGCACACCCACCGAAGAACACATCACCACCGACACCCGCGACCAACGACAACGCAACCACGACGCCCTCCTGGCCGCCGGCCGGGCGCTGCTCGCCTCCGGAAAACTCGGCCAACACAACGGACTCCCGGTCTCGGTCGTCATCACCACCACCCTGCAAGACCTCACCGACGCCACCGGACACGGCCTCACCAGCAGCGGCGCCCTGATCCCCATGCGCGAGGTCATCCGCAACGCCGCACACGCCTGGAACTACCTCGCCGTCTTCGACAAACACACCAACATCCCGCTCTACCTCGGACGCAGCAAACGCCTCGCCACACCCGGACAACGCATCATGCTCACCGCCCGCGACCGCGGCTGCACCTTCCCCGCCTGCACCACCCCCGCCAACCGCTGCGAAGTCCACCACACCCGCCGCGTCGCCGACCAAAACGGCCAAACCAACGCCGACGAAATGACCCTCACCTGCCCCGGAAACCACCGCATGGCCAACCCCAGACCCCACCAATACAGCGCCCACATCAACCAAGCAGGCCAGGTCGAATGGACACCCCCACCCCACCTCGACACCGGCGCACCCCGAGTGAACACCTACCACCACCCCGAACGACTACTCCCCCGAAACCCGAAGAGCCGCAACCTCCCCCGACGGACATGATGGACCGGGCGACCGTCAGCTGGCTTCGGACTCGTTCCGAGCAAACGGCGCCTTCAGGGTGGCCCACACGTATCGCCGGTTGATCACCAGACCAATCGTCGCCAGCGCCGCGTACACCCCGGACAGGATCAGTCGGCCGTGTTCGGAGGGGATGGCGAACTGCACCAGGAACAGCGCCAGCAGGGCCAGCGCGGTGTGCCGGTGGAAGCGCAGCGCCAGGATCGCGGCGACGCCCATCATGGTCTGCGTCGCGGTCAGCAGCATCTCCTCGACCTGGCGGCTGTCGAGCACCAGCTCCATGCTGCCGCCGCCGGCCAGGTGCGCGATCGGCAGCGAGCCGACCAGCAGCGTCCACTGGTTGACCTTGGAGGAGATCAGCGTCGCGATTGCCGCGGTGCCCTTCCCCCGGCTGGCGAAGATGATCGCGATGATGAACTCCGGCGCTTCCGACGCCAGCGGCGCCAGCCACTGCACCAGCAGGAACTGGTCGATGCCCAGCTGCGTGCCTGCCCCGATCATGGATTCGGCGAACGGCTCGGCGCAGGCCAGAATCGCGCCGGCCGCGACAACGAACAGCGCCACCACCAGGATGCGGCGGGCCCGGTCCGGCAGCGCGCCGATGGCGGCGGCGGTTCCGATCAGCTCGGGCTCCTCCACATCGCCGCGGCTGAGCCGGTACAGGTAGAAACCAAACCAGGCCAGCAGCGCCAGCCCGAAGACCAGGTGGATCCGGCCGGTGGCCGGGATCACGAACGCGACGACGCCGGCGACCAGCAGGAAGCCCAGTTCGACGCGGTTGCCCGGGTCCAGGTGCAGCACCTTGGATTTCTTGCCCGACATCTTTTTGGCCAGCCAGAGGCTGACCAGGACCACCACCGGCCAGCCGATACCCATCAGCAGCCGGTTGGATCCGGTCATATTCGCCGCGGCGTACTGCACGTAGGCGGGGTCGGATCCGGAGACGTAGGCGTAATAGAGGTCGACGGCGTACTCCGGCAGCACCGCGATCAGCGCGAGGACCGCGATCGCCAGTCCGCCGGAGACGTCGATCTGGGCGGCTTCGGCGGCCCAGGCCAGCAGGAAGCTGGCGGCGACGACGGCCGCGCCGTAGACGATCAGGGAGGGCACCGGGCCCGGGTGGATGCCGCCGATCCGGAGCACCAGCGCCGGCAGGATCAGCAGGCCGGTGATGAGGAAGGACCGCAGCAGCACCCGGCCTCCGGGTGGCGACGACGGCCTGGCCGCGCCGCGCAATGCTGTGGTGGTCATCGGACCCTCCCGTTCTCTCGAAGGGTCACCTTACCCGCTCCAACGCGGTTCCAGCAACCTAGATGCTCTAGCGAAACAAGACGCGCTTAGCCACATAACTGCAGGCAGTAGGCGTGAACACTAAGTTTCGGCGAGCCGAACATTTAGTTGTGGCAAACATGAAGCCTGCACCCGGGGCGTCCTATGAACGCAAAACCGCCCGGATCCGCGTGGGATCCGGGCGGCTGAGCGGGAACGCGGCGCTACTGCGCCAGGCGCTGCTTCAGGGCGTCGAACTCGTCCTTGATGCCGGTCGGCAGCTTCTCGCCGATGAACTCGAACCACTCCTCGATCAGCGGCAGCTCGGCGCGCCACTCGTCGTCGTTGACCGCCAGGGCCTCGGCGACGTCGTCGAGCGAAATGTCCAGGCCGGTGAGGTCCAGATCCTCGACGCCGGGCACCACGCCGATCGGAGTGGTCGACCCGTTGCCGTTGCCCTCGATGCGCTCGATGATCCACTTCAGCACCCGGCTGTTCTCGCCGAAGCCCGGCCACAGGAAGCGGCCGTCGTCGCCGCGGCGGAACCAGTTGACGAAGAACACCTTCGGCAGCTTGGACTCGTCGTTGTCCTTGCCGATGTTGATCCAGTGCTGGAAGTAGTCGCCGACGTTGTAGCCGATGAACGGCAACATCGCCATCGGGTCGCGGCGCACGGCGCCGACCTTGCCCTCGGCCGCGGCGGTCTGCTCAGAGCCGATGGTGGAGCCGATGAACACACCGTGCTGCCAGTCGTGCGCCTCGCTGACCAGCGGGACGGTGGTCTTGCGGCGGCCGCCGAACAGGATCGCCGAGATCGGCACGCCCTCGGGGGTCTCCCACTCCGGGGCCAGCGTCGGGCACTGCGAGATCGGGGTGCAGTACCGCGAGTTGGGGTGCGCCGCCTTGGTGCCGGACTCCGGGGTCCAGTCGTGGCCCAGCCAGTCGATCAAGTGATCCGGCCGGCCTTCCAGGCCCTCCCACCACACGTCGTCGTCGTCGGTCTTGGCGACATTGGTGAACACCGAGTTGCCCTTCTCCAGGGTGCGCATGGCGTTCGGGTTGGAGTCCCAGTTGGTCCCCGGCGCGACACCGAAGAAGCCGAACTCGGGGTTGGTGGCGTAGAGCCGGCCGTCCTTGCCGAACCGCATCCAGGCGATGTCGTCGCCGACAGTCTCGGCGCGCCAGCCCTCGATGGTGGGCTGCAGCATCGCCAGGTTGGTCTTGCCGCAGGCCGACGGGAACGCGGCGGCCACGTAGTAGGCCTTGTTCTCCGGGCTGATCAGTTTGAGGATCAGCATGTGCTCGGCCATCCAGCCTTCGTCGCGGGCCATCACCGAGGCGATGCGCAGCGCGTAGCACTTCTTGCCCAGCAGCGCGTTGCCGCCGTAGCCGGATCCGTAGCTCCAGATCTCGCGGGTCTCCGGGAAGTGGGTGATGTACTTCGTCTCGTTGCACGGCCACGGCACGTCGGCCTGGCCCGGCTCCAGCGGCGCGCCGATCGAGTGCAGCGCCTTGACGAAGAACCCGTCGTCGCCGAGCTTGTCGAGGGCGGCCTGCCCCATCCGGGTCATGGTCTTCATGGAGACGACGACGTACTCCGAGTCGGTGATCTCCACGCCCAGCTTGGGGTCCTCGGCGGCCAGCGGGCCCATGCAGAACGGCACCACGTACATGGTGCGGCCGCGCATGCTGCCGCGGAACAGGTCGCTCATCAGCGGCCGCATCTCGGCCGGGTCCATCCAGTTGTTGGTGGGGCCGGCGTCGATCTCACGCTCGGAGCAGATGAAGGTCCGCGATTCGACGCGGGCCACGTCGGACGGGTCCGACAGCGCCAGGTAGGAGTTGGGCTGCTTCTCGTCGTTGAGCTTCTGGAAGGTGCCTGCGGCAACCAGGTGGTCGCACAGCTGCTGGTTCTGCTCCTCGGAACCGTCGGCCCACACCACCCGGTCCGGCTGGGTGAGTTCGGCGACCTCGGCCACCCACGCCAGCAGGCCCGGGTGCTGCGTCGGCGCGGTGTCCAGTCCGGGAATCATTGCTGCCGTCATCGAAATTCTCCTACCCCAAAGTTTCGTTCTCGGGTTCGCTGCCCCGCGCTTACGCCGACTACCACGGCAGGCAGGACAATGCCTGTCCTTTGAGGTTATCGCGGGTGGGTTCCCCCTGTGCCCACAAGGGTGTGTCCGATCACTCACAGGAACGATTCAGTTGCCAGCGTCTCCGGCGTTTCGGGACTTTGGTCCCGCGGCATGGCCGGGGCGCGCAGCCGGGGGTCCTCCAGCGCGGCCTCGATGCGCCGCAATCGGGACGCCGCGGCGCTCTCCTCCCGCCGGGCGGCGCCGGTGGCCGCCCGGATCCGGGCGTCCAGTTCCGCGATCCGGGCCGGCTCCCCACGGCTGAGGCGCTGCTCGGCGCGGACCAGCTCCGTTTCTGCGGTCAGCATCCGGGCGGCCACCTGTTGATCCCCGGCGTCGCGCAGCGCGGCCACCGCGGTCAGCGCCCACTGCCCGAGCGCCGCGCGCTGCCCCAGCAGTCGCCGGCCGGCCACCACCCAGCAGGTCAGCGCGGTCCCGAGCAGCGCGCACAGCGCCGCCGCGGCCCCGGCCCGGCCGGGAACCAACTCGGTCAGCGCCCGCCCGGCGGTCAGCGCCACGCCGAACCCGAATCCACCACCCAGCAGCAGCATCAGCCGGTTTTCCAGCCGGCGCGACGTCGGCGCCAGACCGCCCAGGGCGGGCAGCTCCGGCGATGCGGCGGGCAAGGTCGCGGTCAGGCCCAGGTCTGCGAGCCGCTCGGTGATCTCGGCGTCGGTGTCGGCCAGTGCCCGGCGCAGTCGGGCGGGGACCCCGTCGGTGAATCCCGGGATCGTCCGCCGGGTGAGGCCTGCCACCTCGGCGATCAACTCACCGCGGATCTGCGCGCACCGGGTGCGAGAGCGGAAGCCCAGGTCGATCCGGGCCAGCCGCAGCGCCGCCGCTCGGGCCGACCGGTCGTGTGCGCGGCTGCGGACGAGCTCGTCGCGTTGCGCCGCCAGTGCGGCCACCTCGCCGCGGCGGGCGGCGATTCGGCCATGGAGTGCGGCGGCGGTGCCCTCCAGCCGGGCCCGCACCGCGCGGATTCGGCGCCGACGGGCCAGGTCGGGATCGGCCAGCGCGCTCCGCACCGCCTCGGTCAACCCGTCGACCATCACCTCGCCGAGATCCGGGGCGGCGGCCGCGGCGACCCAGCGCAGCCCGGACGCCGCGGTGATCGCGCGGTTCTGAGCGAGCACGTCCCGCCAGCGCCGATGCCGGTCGATCTTGGTCAGCACCGCGAGGTCGGCGTCGTCCAGCAGTTCGCGGTCCGACAGGGTCAGCGGGGCGTTCGCGGAGGCCACGAAGACGGTGAGCTCGGGCCGGACGACGTTGTGTTCGACGACGTCGCAGTCCGGCAGCGCCGCCGCCAACACCGCGCACACGCTGCTACGTCCGGCGTCCGCGGGGCCGGTGACCAGCACGGTCGTCACGGCAGGCCCGCCGCGTGCGCGGCCAGCTCGGCGCGGACCAGTTCGGCGGCGCAGGCCCGGCGCAGCTCGTCGACCGGCCCGGCGGCGTAGGCCTGCCAGTGCCGGGCCCGCTCCAGCGGACCACCCGGCAGCCCGCCAGTCGGCCCACCCGCACCGACGTCGGCGCGCAGCACCGCGGCGGCCACCGCCCGCAGCCCGGCCAGCGCCGCGGGCCCGGCCAACCAGCCGGCAACCGCGTCGCTGAGCCCGGCGTCGCCCAGCGCCAACGCGCGCAGACCCCACACCGCGGCCTGCGCGCGGCGGAAGTAGGCCGGCGCGGCGGCGGCGTGCGCCGCGGCCAGCACCTCGTCGACGCGGCTCGCGGCGCGCAGCGCCACCCGGACGCCGTCAGCGTCCTCCCCGGCGCGCATCGCCACCACCGCGTGCGCGATGCCGAACATGTCGAGGGTTTCCAGCAGCCGGGCCCGCACCGTCGCCGGAACCCGGTGCGGGCCGGCCAGGAACCCGTCCGGGGTGCGCAGGTCGGCCGGGTCCCCGGCGAGGGTCGTCAGCGCGTCGAGCATCGGGGCATCCAGCGCGTCGGCCCCGAGCGCGACCAGCGCGACCATCGGCTCGGCGGGCAGCCCGGTCGCCGCGGTCAGCTCCGCGCAGCGCCGCATGGCCAGCGCCACCGGCCCGCCACCGCGGACACCGCTGAGATCGGCCTTGTTCCAGACCAGCAGGTCGGGCGCCGCGTCGGCGCGGTCTTCGGGTTTGACCACCTCGGCGAGCACCCGGACACGCAGCTCGGCGTCTCCGGCGACCACCTCGAGGTCGCCGGCGGCCAGGGCCTGCGCGACGGTCGCTCGGCCGACCCCGGCGCGGCCGTCGACGGCCACCCGCAGCGGCGCCCGTAGCTCCCGCTCGATCTGCGCCAGCCGACTCCGCACCCCCTCGGCCGCGGGTTCGGCCGCCGCGAAGCGGGCCAACGACTCGGCGAGCACCATGGCTGACATGCCCTTATGCTGGGGCCCACGGCGCCGACGGGTGACTCCGCTATCCACAGCCGGAAGACAACCGTTTGGTGTCAATATCTTTCCCGATGCGGTTGTCCGGGCCCAGATAGGGGACGATGGGGGGATGCACGTGCGTCCCGGGCCCGAGGCTGCCGAAAAGCGGCCCGCGCACCACCGCCGCGTCACCAGTTTCCGGTCCCGCCGGTCCACCCTGAGTGACTCCCAGCAGGCCACCTGGCAGCGCCGCTGGCCCGAGCTGGGCCAGCAGGCACGGACCGAGGACGGGACCGGCTTCGCCCCGCTGGACACCGCCGACTGGTTCGGGCGGACCGCGCCGCTGGTGCTGGAGGTGGGCTGTGGCACCGGCATCTCGACGTTGGGGATGGCCCAGGCCGAGCCGGATCTCGACGTCATCGCGGTGGAGGTCTATAAGAAAGGCCTCGCGCAGCTGCTGTCCGCCATCGACCGCTCGGACCCACCGGTCACCAATATCCGGTTGATCCGCGGCGACGGGTTGGAGGTGCTGCAGCACCTGATCTCCCCCGGTTCGCTGACCGGGGTGCGGGTGTTCTTCCCGGACCCGTGGCCCAAGGCCCGCCACCACAAGCGTCGGCTGCTGCAGCCCGAGACGCTGACCCTGATCGCCGACCGGCTGCGGCCCGGCGGCGTGCTGCACGCGGCCACCGACCACGCCGACTACGCCGAGCACATCGCCGAGATCGGCGCCGGGCACCCGCTGCTGTGCCGGGTCACCGACCGTCACGAGCTGGCGACGCTGCCGATCTCGGTGGCGCGGCCGACCACCAAGTACGAGGCGAAGGCCGCCGAGGTCGGCAGTGCGATCAACGAGTTCATCTGGGTGCGGGTGTGATGACGGCCACTGAATCCACCGGCGAGACCGGGCGGCCGACGACCCGGCGGGTGCTGCTGGTCTGGGACGCCCCGAACCTCGACATGGGCCTGGGGTCCATCCTGGGCGGGCGGCCCACCGCCGCGCATCGCCCCCGGTTCGACGTGCTGGGCCGCTGGCTGCTGACCCGCACCGCCGAACTGACCGCGCAAACCCCCGGCGTCACGCTGGAACCCGAGGCCACGGTGTTCACCAACATCGCGCTGGGCACCGCCGAGGTGGTTCGGCCATGGGTCGAGGCGCTGCGCAATGTGGGTTTCGCGGTGTTCGCCAAGCCGAAGATTGGCGAGGACAGCGACGTCGACGAGGACATGCTGGCGCACATCGCGCTGCGACGCTCCGAGGGCCTGTCCGCGCTATTCGTCGCCTCCGCCGACGGGCAGGCGTTCCGGACGCCGCTGGAGGAGATCGCCGCCGACGATGCGATCCCGGTCACCGTGCTCGGATTTCGCGAACATGTCAGCTGGGCGCTAGCGTCGGATACCTTGGAGTTTGTCGACCTGGAAGACATCGATGGTGTCTTTCGGGAAGCGCTCCCGCGAATCGGTCTCGATTCGCTCCCCGAACAGGGGGCATGGCTGCAGCCGTTCCGCCCGCTTTCGTCGCTCTTGGCGGCCAAAGCTTGACAGCGAACTCGGCGGTCGCGCGTCGGGGCCATACAAAGACTTGCAGAAGAGCGTTAGGAGCATAGGTGTTCGCCTGGTGGGGTCGAATGGTGTACCGGTTCAGGTACGCCGTCATCGCAGTCATGGTCGCGCTCTGCATGGGCGGCGGCATCTTCGGCATGTCGCTCGGCGACCACGTCACCCAGAGTGGCTTCTACGACGAGGGCAGCCAGTCGGTGCACGCGTCGGTGCTGGCCGACGAGGTGTACGGCCGTGACCGCACCAGCCACGTGGTGGCCATCCTGACCCCGCCGGACGGCAAGAAGGTCACCGACTCCGCGTGGATCAAGACCGTCACCGCAGAACTCGACGACCTGGTCAAGGACAACTCCGATCAGGTGCAGAACTGGGTCGGCTGGCTCAAGGCCCCCGATTTCAAGGCCGAGACGCCCGAGCAGCAGAAGACTCTCGACACGCTGAACCAGATGCGCACCTCGGACCTCAAGCACACCTTCGTCGCGATCCCGCTCAACGGCGACGACGACGACGCGATCCTGAAGAACTACCAGGCCGTCGAACCGGCCTTGCACGAGATCAACGACGGGAACATCGCGCTGGCCGGGCTGAACCCGCTGGCCAGCGAACTGACCGGCACCATCGCCGTCGACCAGCAGCGCGCCGAACTGGCGGCCATCCCGCTGGTGGCGGTGCTGTTGTTCTTCGTCTTCGGTGGCGTGGTGGCCGCGGTGCTGCCCGCCATCATCGGCGGTCTGACCATCGCCGGTTCGCTGGGCCTGATGCGCGTCATCGCCGAGTTCGTCCCGGTGCACTTCTTCGCCCAGCCGGTGATCACGCTGATCGGCCTGGGCATCGCCATCGACTACGGCCTGTTCATCGTGAGCCGGTTCCGCGAGGAGTTGGCCGAGGGCTACGACACCCAGGCGGCGGTCCGCCGCACGGTGATCACGGCCGGGCGGACCATCGTGTTCTCCGCCGTCATCATCGTGGCCTCCTGTCTGCCGCTGCTGCTGTTCCCGCAGGGCTTCCTGAAGTCGATCACCTACGCGATGATCGTCGCGGTCACGCTCTCGGCGATCCTGTGTGTGACGGTGCTGGCCGCCGCGCTGGCGATCCTGGGCCCCAACGTCGACGCGCTGGGGGTCCGCACCCTGCTGCGGGTGCCGTTCCTGCGCAACTGGGGCTTCTCCCGGAAGCTCATCGACTGGTTCGCCGCCAAGACCCAGAAGACCAAGACCCGCGAAGAGGTCGAGAACGGCTTCTGGGGCCGGCTGGTCAACATGGTGATGAAGCGCCCACTGACGTTCGCCGTGCCGATCCTGCTGGTGATGGTCGCGCTGATCATCCCGCTGGGCGGCCTGAAACTGGGCGGCATCAGTGAGAAGTACCTGCCGCCGGACAATCCGGTGCGCCAGGCCCAGGAAGAATTCGACCAGCTGTTCCCGAACTTCCGCACCGAGCCGCTGACGCTGGTCATCGAGAACGAGAACGGCCAGCCGCTCAGCCCGGCGCAGATCGCCGACATCCGCAACCGCGCGATGAACATCTCCGGTTTCGTCGAGCCCGACGGCAACCGCGACGAGATGTGGCAGGAACGCGCCGGCGCCAACACCAGCCGACCCGATGTGATGGTGCTGCAGAACGGTCTGGAGAACCGCAACGACGCCGCGGAGAAGATCAAGGAACTCCGCAGCATCCCGACGCCGCAGGGCATTCAGGTCTCGGTCGGCGGCACTCCCGCGCTGGAACAGGATTCGATCCACAGCCTGTTCGAGAAGCTGCCACTGATGGTGCTGCTGTTGATCACCACCACGACGGTCCTGATGTTCCTGGCGTTCGGGTCGCTGGTGCTGCCGATCAAGGCCGCGTTGATGAGCGCGCTGACGCTCGGCTCGACGATGGGCATCCTGACCTGGATGTTCGTCGACGGACACGGGTCCGGGCTGATGAACTACACCCCACAGCCACTGATGGCGCCCATGATCGGTCTGATCATCGCGGTCATCTACGGCCTGTCCACCGACTACGAGGTGCTGCTGGTCTCCCGCATGGTGGAAGCCCGCGCGCGCGGGATGTCCACCCAGGAGGCGATCCGGATCGGCACCGCCACCACCGGCCGGTTGATCACCGCCGCCGCGCTGGTGCTGGCCGTGGTCGCGGGCGCGTTCGTGTTCTCCGACCTGGTGATGATGAAGTACCTGGCGTTCGGTCTGCTGATCGCGCTGCTGCTCGACGCCACCATCATCCGGATGTTCCTGGTGCCCGCCGTGATGAAGCTGCTCGGCGACGACTGCTGGTGGGCGCCGCGCTGGATGAAGGTGGTGCAGAACAAGCTGGGTCTGGGCGAGATCGACCTGCCCGACGAGCGGATCGCTCCACTCGCCGAGCCCGAGGAGCCCGCCGCCGTGCTGGCCGGCGCCCCGGCCCGGGAAACCGTTCCGCACGACCCGACGCACCCCGCACCCGGCGGCGACCGGGGCCGGGCCCTGCCGCGCCAGATCCCGCCCGCTGGCCCGCACGCCAGCGGCGCGCGTCCGGCGCTGCCGCCCGTCGGCCCGCCGCCGGTGAGCCCGCCGCCGGTTAGCCCGCCGCCCCGCGAGGCTGTTCCGCCGTCGGCGGCCGGCACCAGCCGGATGCCCGCGCCGGATCCGATCGCCGAGGCCGGCACCAGCCGGATGCCGAACCCGCAGGCCCAACCCGACGACGCCCCGACCAGCCGGTTCACCGGTCTGTCCGGAGCCCGCGACGCCGTTCGCCGGGCCGCCGGCGGTCTGGTTCCCCGTCATCAGCGTCCGGCCGAACAGCCGGGCGGCGCCGGTGAGCGCGAGATCGAGTCGTGGCTGGGTGACCTGCGCGGCAACGCGCCGCGGCAGCAACCCAGTGATCCGCCGACCACGGCGCTGCCGACCGACCCGCCGACCACGGCGCTGACCAGTCAGCCGCAGGCCGGCGACGACGAGCCCGAGGCGGCCACCCGCGCCATCCCGGTCGCCAAGCAGCCGGGGGACACCGAGACCGCGACGGAGAAGCTGAACGCGCGCGGCGAGGAGAAGCCGGACGAGGGCGACAAGCCGCCGCGCCGTGGCGGTGGCGTCAGCGCCCAGGACCTGCTGCGCCGCGAGGGCCGGCTCTAGTCGCCGCGTGGTTGAGCCTCTGATGCGAGTCCAAAGCGACGAATTCAGAGCGATGGTCGCCCGTGTCCTTGGTCGGCCGCTGTCGCGCAGTTGAAAGTTTGCGGGGCGCCGAGCGGCCACCTAGTGCACGAACGGCCAACGATGTACGAAAAAGCCCAGGACGACTCCCCGCAAAGCGGACGCCAGGGGGCGCTCGTGCTCGATCGGGCCGCTCGCGGGCCTGCGTGTGCAGAAACGGGCCGCTCGAGGAGGATTCCGGGCCGAAACTGCGGGGTGTGGCTCTAGCGTCTACTCCGCGGATTCGCCGGGTGGGCTGTCAGGCCGCACCTCGATCAGGGGACCGTCTTCCTCCTCGAGTTCCTCGGCTTCGGCCTCCGGGTCGGCGGCCATCAGCACCCGGAAGGCGCTGTTGAGGAAGGCGACGATCGGCACCGCGAGCAACGCTCCGAGGATGCCTGCCTGCACGGTGCCCGCGGCGATGGCCAGCACCACCGCCAGCGGGTGGATCGACACCGCCCGGCCCATCACCAGCGGCTGCAACACATGCGACTCCACCTGCTGCACGGCGAGGATCAACGCCAGCGTGGCCAGGCCGTAGAACACGCCCTTGGTCAGCAGCGCCACGATGACGGCCAGGAAACCGGTGACGACGGCGCCGACGATCGGGATGAACGCGCCGAGGAACACCAGCGACGCCAGCGGCAACGCCAGCGGCACGGCCATGATCGCGAGGCCGGCGCCGATGCCGATCGCGTCGACCAGCGCGACGATGAAGGTGGCCCGAACGTAGCCGATCAGCGAGTGGAACCCGGCCCGACCGGCGTCGTCGACCCGCGGCCGATTGGCCGCCGGGACGGCCTTCACGACGAACTCCCAGATACCGCGGCCGCCGTAGAGGAAGAAAATCATGCAGAACAGCACCAGCAGCGCGCCGGTGACGACCTCGGTGAGGGTGGCCGCGGTGGACAGCGCGCCGCTGGTCAGCGTGGACTGATTCTCCCGTAGCGCGTCGATCGCCTGCGCCCCGGCGGTGTCGATCTGCTCGCTGCTGACGCCCAGCGGGCCCTCGGTCAGCCACTCCTTGGCCGAGTCGACGCTGCGGTTCACCTGGACGGTCAGATCCGGGAGGCCCTTGACGAACTGATTGACCACGAAGGTCAGCAAGCCGCCGATGGTGGCCATCCCGCCCAGCATGATGAAGGCGACGGCCAGCCCGCGCGGCACCCGATGCTCGTCGAGCCAATCGACCGCCGGCACCAGCAGCGCGGTCAGCATCACCGCGATCATCACCGGCACCACGATGACCTTCAGTTGCGCCACCACCCAGGACAGCGCGACCAGCGCGGCCAGCAGCACCAGTAGCCGCCACGCCCAGGCCGCGGATTTGCGCACCCCCGGGGTGACCGAATCGTCGTCGCGAATCACATCTGCAGCCATTGCGCCAGCGTAACGGTCCGATACCAGCTGGTCAGCAACTATGAACCGGTGTCATTCGGGTCGCCTGCGCGCCTTTAGGCTGTTCGAATGTCCAATCCGGCGACCGGCGACCGCGCGACTGCGCGCGGAAAGTACTGGTGGCTGCGCTGGGCGATCTTCGCGGTTGTGCTGACGGTGCTCGCCGTCGAGGCGGGCCTGGTCTGGGACCAGCTGTCCCAGGCCTGGGCCAGCCTGCTCGACGCCGACCCGTGGTGGGTGCTGGCCGCCGCCTTCGCCGCGATGATGTCGATGCACAGTTTCGCCCAGATCCAGCGCGAACTGCTCCGCTCGGCGGGGGTCCGGGTCCGGCAGTGGCGGTCGGAGGCCGCGTTCTACGCCGGCAACGCGCTGTCCACCACGCTGCCGGGCGGCCCGGTGCTGTCGGCGACGTTCATCTACCGGCAGCAACGGATGTGGGGCGCGTCCCCGGTGGTGGCGTCCTGGCAACTGGTGATGTCCGGCGCGCTGCAGGTGGTCGGCCTCGCGGTGATCGGCCTGGCCGGCGCGGTGCTGCTGGGCGCCAAGGACAACCCGTTCTCGCTGCTGTTCACCGTCGGCGGCTTCCTGGTGCTGCTGCTGTTGGCCCAAGCCGTCGCCTCCCGGCCGGAGTTGCTCGAAGGCATCGGCGCGCGGGTGCTGAGCTGGTTCAACCAGGTGCGCGGCAAGCCCGCCGACCTGGGACACGCGCAGTGGCGGCGCATCCTGGGCCAGCTGGAGACGGTGCGGCTGTCCCGCGGTCAGCTCGGGGTGGCGTTCGGCTGGTCGCTGTTCAACTGGGTCGCCGACGTCACCTGCCTGCTGTTCGCGGCCTACGCCGCCGGCGGGCATCCGTCGATCGCCGGGATCATCGTCGCCTACGCCGCCGCCCGCGCCGTCGGCGCGATTCCGCTGATGCCCGGTGGCCTGCTGGTGGTCGAGGCGGTGCTGGTGCCGGGCCTGGTCTCGGCTGGCATGACCTTGCCCGCCGCGATCTCGGCGATGCTCATCTACCGGGCGGTGAGCTGGATCTTCATCTCCGCCATCGGCTGGGTGGTGTTCTTCTTCATGTTCCGGACCGATCGGAGCGCCATCGAGTTGCCCGACGAGGACGACGCTGACGACGCGGACGACGTCGTCGTCCAGCGCCCGCAGTCCGAGGACACCCGGGCGGGGCGCAACCGGGAATAAGCCCGGCGCGCCGCGGCGACGAGTGCTTGGATCGGGGCATGCGCACCTCGTTGCTCGCCGTCCTGTTCAGCGCGGTGCTGCTGGCCGCCGGCTGTTCCTCCGACAAGCCGTCGGTCCCGGAGCCGCCCCCGGCGCCGGTGGCCACTCCGCTGATCGGTGAGGCGCTGGGCCGGATCGTCCCGACGCCGGCCAGCGACGGCCGCACCCACCTGGTCTACGAGCTGAAACTGACCAATGCGCTGGGCGGCGACGTCACCATCGACGCACTGCGCGCCCAGGCCGGTGACCGCCAGCTGCTGGAGCTCTCCGGCAACAACCTGAAGTTCTGGACGCGGCTGCTCGGCGACGGCGCCAAACCGACGAACGTCATCGGCCCGGCGCAGACCGCGATCGTCTGGCTGGACATCGTCGTCGACGGCGACGCCATCCCCGAGGGTGAGATCACCCACACCGTCGACCTCACGGTCGCCAAACCCATCCCGGGGCTCGTCGAGGCCAAGACCAGCCAGACCGTCGCGCCGGTGACGGTGTCCGATAAGCGGCCGCGGGTGATCGCCCCGCCGCTGACCGGCGACGGCTGGGCCGACGGGGACGGCTGCTGCGGCATGTCCGCGCATCGGACGGCCGTCAACCCGACCAACGCGCAGCTGTGGGTTCCGGAGCGGTTCGCCATCGACTACGTGCGCATCGGACCGGACAGCAAACTGTTCGTCGGCGACAAGTCGAAGGTGGAGAGCTACCGCTACTACGGGGATCCGGTCTATGCGGTGGCCGACGCCACGGTGGCCTGGACCCGCGACGACCTGCCCGACCAGACGCCGGGCAAATCCCCCGTCGGGCTGCCGCTGGACGAGTACGGCGGCAACCTGGTCGTGCTCGATCTGGGCGACGGCGACTACGCGTTCTACGCGCACCTGAAGCCGGGCAGCGTGTCGGTGCAGGCCGGCGACAAGGTTTCGGTCGGCCAGCAGCTGGCCGAGGTGGGCAATTCCGGCAACACCGACGCGCCGCACCTGCACTTCCACATGATGGCCGGGCCCGATCCGCTGGCCTCCGACGGGCTGCCGTTCCTGATCAACTCGATGCGGCTGACCCAGCGCCTGGACGGGGAGGCGGACCTGGACCGGCTGCTGGCCGGTCAGTCCGTCCGGCAGCAGCCGGGATTCGCCGCGCGTGATCTGAACGACGTCAGCCCGCTGCAGTTCGACGTGATGACCTACACGGTGGCCGAGCCGGCGGAGTAGGTCAGTCGGTCAGGAGACCGGGACGGCGGCGTAGCCGCAGCGGTTCTTGATGTCCAGGATCGGCTGCCGGATCGAGCTGATCTCGGCCTGCTCCTGCGGGTGCGCCGCGAAGTAGTCGTTGACCTTGGTGGTGATCTCGTCCCGCGACAGGCCGTGCAGGCTGGTGAAGAAGTTGTTCACGTCGGGATGGGTGAACAGGTAGGCCGAGGTCGCCGCGGAGACACCGGAGTTGACCCCGGCGAAGTCGGCGGCGGTGCAGTTCGGCGGGGCGGGCGCCGGGTCGTCGGCCGACGCGGTTCCGGCCGACAGCAGCAGCGCGCCGAGCACCGCCCCGGAGCCGATCGTCGCGGCGGTGAGGCGACGGACTGAAACCTGCATGACTGGCTCCGTTCAACGGGGTCGAAATAACGTCGAGGGCAAGCTAATCAGATTCCGACCCGACCGTCATCTCGATCGGAATAGTTGCCGCCCGAGAGCCAGGCATGACAGCGCCCCCTACGGTCTGGTAACGGTTTCAGCGCAGGTCAACGGATTCAGCCGAGCCTCGCGGTGCTGTTGTAGGCTCAGGCCACCCAGTGAGGATGCAGGTCAGGGAGTGTCGCCATTCAGCAATTCATGACGCGGCTCTCGGCTCTCCTCCGGCGGCGCCGACGATGGGTGTTCCTGGCCTGGGTGTTGGCGCTGGTCCCGTCGGTCTGGCTGATCCTCAGCGGAACCAACAATCTCACCGGCGGCGGATTCGAGGTGGCCGGTTCCCAATCGCTGCGCGTGCAGCACGCCATCGAGGAGCACTTCCCCACCGAGGGCGCCTCGCCGCTGGCCCTGGTGGCCGCGCCCCGGCCCGCGGCCGGCTACGACGATATGCGGGGCGCGGTCGACGAACTGCGCCGTATCGCCGCCGAGGTGCCCAGCGTGTCGGTGGTGGAGAACCCCACCCAGCCACCGCCGCAGCCGGGCCGGCCCTACGTCCTGACCCTGGCGCTGGATTTCGAGAACACCGGCGCGGTCGACGTCGCCCGGCAGCTGCGCGCGAAGGTCGGCATCCACGATTCGGAGCCCGGCCAGACCGCGGACGGCTCGGTGCGGCTGTATGTGATCGGCCAGGGCGCGCTCGGCGCGGCGGCGCAGACCAGCACCAAGCACGACATCGCCGCCGCCGAGCGGTGGAACCTACCGGTGGTGCTGATGGTGCTGGTCGCGGTGTTCGGGTCGCTGGCCGCCGCCGCCATCCCACTGACGCTGGCCGTCTGCACGGTGACGGTGACCATGGGCATCGTCTACCTGCTATCCGAGCTGACGACCATGAGCGTGTTCGTGTCCTCGACGGTGTCCATGTTCGGCATCGCGCTGGCGGTCGACTATTCGCTGTTCATCCTGATGCGGTTCCGGGAGGAGCTGCGTCAGGGCCGTTCGGTGCAGCAGGCCACCGACGCCGCGATGACCACCTCCGGGTTGGCGGTCACCCTGTCGGGCATGACGGTGATCGCGTCGCTGACCGGTATCTACCTGATCGACACCCCGGTGCTGGCGTCGATGGCCACCGGCGCGATCCTGGCCGTGGCGATGTCGGTGCTGACCTCGGTGACGCTGACCCCGGCGATCCTGGCGACCTTCGGCCGGGCCATCGCCCGTCGGTCGCCGGTGTTGCAGCTGTCCCGACGCCCGGCGGGCTCCGAAGCCACCCAGTTCTGGGGACGCTGGGTGCGCAAGGTGATGCGTCGGCCGTGGCTGTCGGCGACGGCGGCGGCGCTGTTCCTGGTGCTGCTGGCCGCGCCGGTGGTGTCCATGGTGCTGGGCAACAGCATGCTGCGGCAATTCCCGCCCAGCCACGAGATCCGCGGCGGGGTGAACGCGGCCGCCGAGGCGCTCGGCCCCGGGGCGCTCGGCCCGGTCCGGGTGCTGGTCAGCTTCCCCGGCGGGGACGCCGGCACCCCCGCCAACGCTGGCCTGGTCGACGCGCTGCGTTCCGAGATGTCCCGGGCCATCGACATCGTCTCGGTGCCGCCGCCGGTGACCTCCGACGACGGCAGATCGGTGCTGCTGTCCGGGGTGCTCGCCGTCGACCCCGAGGATTTGGCCGCCCGCAACGCGGTGGACCGACTGCGGGACCGACTGCCAACGGTGGCCGGCGAATGGTGGGCCGGCAACGGCGGTCCCGACGATTCCGCGGTGCCCGAGGTCGACGTCGGCGGCCCGACCGCGCTGATCAAGGACTTCGACGACCGCGTCGACCACACCGTCATCCGGGTGCTGCTGTTCGTCTCCACGCTGGCGTTCGTCATGCTGCTGCTGTCCATCCGGTCGGTGTTCCTGGCCGTCAAGGGCGTGCTGATGACGCTGCTGTCGGTGGCCGCGGCCTACGGCAGCCTGGTGGTGGTGTTCCAATGGGGCTGGTTCAGCTGGATCGGGTTCGAGCCGTTGAGCTCCATCGACTCGACGGTGCCACCGCTGGTGCTGGCGGTCACCTTCGGCCTGTCGATGGACTACGAGATCTTCCTGCTGGCCCGGATCCGGGAACGCTTCCTGGTCACCGGGGACACCCGCGACGCCGTCGCGCACGGCGTGTCGACCAGCGCCCGCACCATCACCAGCGCCGCGCTGATCATGATCGCGGTGTTCATCGGGTTCGCGTTCGCCGGGATGCCGCTGGTGGCCCAGCTCGGCGTGGCCTGCGCGGTGGCGATCGCCGTGGACGCCACCGTGGTGCGCCTGGTGCTGGTTCCGGCGCTGATGGCGATCGCCGAGCAGTGGAACTGGTGGCTGCCGCCGTGGCTGGACAAGATCCTGCCGTCGGTGGACTTCGAGAAGCCGATGCCCCGCGGTGACGGCTCGGAAACCGTCGCCTTCGCCGACGACCTGCCCGGCCTGCCGGCGCCCAGCGGCGACGTCCGGATGGTGGTGAAGGGCGCCGCGCGGCTGCAGCGGCTGGCCCCCGGCGCGGTGGCGATGGTGGATCCGCTGGCGTTCACCGCCGACTCCCGCAAGCCTCGCGGCGACGCGGTGTCGGTGACCGACGAGACGACGAAGATCGCCCGCCCGGTGCATCCGGTCACGGTGTGGCGGTCCCGGCTGGCGGTGGCGCTGGACGCGCTGGACTTCCAGGCCGACGACCCGGTGCCCGAGTTGGTGCGCAGCCGGCCGGTGGAGACGGCCTTCGTGCAGCTGCCCACCGGGGACCGGTTGAAGGTGCCCACCGGAGCGGAGACGCTGCGGCTCAAGGGCTATCTGGTGCTGGCCCGCAACAAGGGCCGCGACTACGCGGAGTTCGCCGAATTGGTCGAGTGCACCGATCCGGAGACGGTGGCGACCGTGCTGACGCAAATGGACAGGTACTACTCTGGCATCGATAGTCCGACATCGGACCGGCCCTGGGTCACCAGCCTTCTGGTGCGGCAACTCGCCGACCCGAATCCCGACGACGGATTCCGGGGCGACCCCGTGTCGGTGCCCGATTGGGAAAACGTCCGCAAGCGCTGCCTGTCGGTGGCCGTGGCGATGCTGGAGGAAGCGAGGTGACCATGACCGCGCCCGTCGCGCCTGGTGGCGCCGCCGACCGCCCGCAACCCGACACCGGACGTCCCGTCGAGTTCTGGTCGACGGCGGCGATCCGCGCCGCGCTGGAGGACGGCGATATCGCGGTGTGGCAGCGCATCGTGGTGGCCATCAAGCGGGATCCGTTCGGCCGCACCTCGCGTCAGGTCGAGGAGGTGCTGGAGACCAGCCGGGCCGGCGGCGACGAGCTGCGCGGCATCGCCAAGGCCATGCAGGAGGTGCTGAGCCGTTCCCGCACCCACCTGGAGGTCAATGAGCGCGCCGAGGTGACCCGCCACGTCCGGATGCTGTTGGACCGCTCGGGGCTCAGCCAGCGCGAGTTCGCCTCCCGGATCGGGGTCCCGGCGGGCACCTTCGCCGACTACCTCGCCGATGCGGACTGCCCGTCGGCGTCACTGATGATCCGGATGCGACGGCTCTCGGACCGGTTCGCCCGGATGCGCGCCCAGCGCGACAATCCCACCGTCGCCGACTGACCCGCGGCTGCGGCCGTTCGTCACGAGTGCCTTCGCGAGCCACTTTCTTGGCACAAACCCTCGCGAGCGCCACTTTTCGCACAAAACCCTAGCGAGCGCCACTTTTCGCACACCCCGACCTGGGCTTTCACGTGTTAAAAGTGGCGCTCGTGCCAAAAGCGGCGCTCGCCGGGCCTCAGCCCCCGCTTCCTCCGCAACACGAGTCCGTCCCGCAACACGAGTCACGCTGAACTGCGGCCAGGCCGAGATTGAGGTGGACGGCCCCCGGCGGAGGGGATGCGCTCAGTCCGGGCGTGGGCGCGCTCAGCCCGGGCAGCGGTTTGATCCGGGCCGCCCGGATCGCGTTGCCGATCACCAGCACCTCGGCGGATTCGTGGATGAACACCACCGCCGCCAGTCCCAGCACGCCGAACGCCGCCAGCGGGATCAGCACGGCGATGATGGCCAGCGACAGCCCGATGTTCTGCAGCATGATCCGCCGGGCGCGCCGGCCCTGGCCGAGCACCTTCGGGAGGTGCCGCAGGTCTTCCCCCATCAGCGCCACGTCGGCGGTCTCGATGGCGACGTCGGTCCCCATCACGCCCATCGCGATGCCGACGTCGGCGGTGGCTAGCGCGGGCGCGTCGTTCACCCCGTCGCCGACCATGGCGATCGCCCGGCCGCCGGCCAGGTCCGGTAGTAGCCGGGCCTTGTCCTGCGGCAGCAGCTCGGCGTAGACGGCGCCGATCCCGGCGGCGTCGGCCAATGCCGCGGCGGTGCGGGAATTGTCGCCGGTCAGCATCGCCACCCGGATGCCCAGGCTGCCGAGCTGGCGCACCGCCTCGGCGGCTTCGGGGCGCAGTTCGTCGCGCACCGCGATGGCGGCCAGCGGGACGCCGTCGCGTTCCAGCACCACTACGGTCGCGCCGGCGTTCTGCAGCCGGGTCGCATCGTCGGCCAGCGGGCCCGCGTCGACCCAGCCGGGTTTGCCCAACCGCAGGTCGGATCCGTCGAGACTGCCGGTGATGCCGTGACCGGCGACGGCGGTGACGTCCGCGGCCGATTCGATGAGCACGTGTGGGAGAGGTCCGCCACCATCCACAGCGCCGCTATCAACAGCGGCGGCCAGGATCGCCTGCGCAAGGGGGTGTTCACTGCGGGCTTCCAGGGCGGCGGCCAGCCGCAGCGCCGCCGCCGCGTCGCACGTCCCGACCGTGACGGTCTCGACGACCTGCGGCGCCCCGCGGGTCAGGGTGCCGGTCTTGTCCAGCGCGACGACCCGCACCCGGCCGAGCTCCTCGATCGCCGCCCCGCCCTTGACCAGCGCGCCCTGCCGGCTGGCCGCGCCGATCGCCGCGACCACGGTCAACGGCACCGCGATGGCCAGCGCGCAGGGCGAGGCCGCCACCAGCACCACCAGCGCCCGCTGCAGCCACAGCATCGGGTCGCCGAGCAGCGCGCCGAGGCCTGCGGTCAGCGCGGCCAGCGCCATGATCGCCGGGACCAGCGGGCGGGCGATCCGGTCGGCGAGCCGCTGGCCCAACCCTTTGCGCTCCTGGGCCTCTTCGACGATGTGCACGATCCGGGCCAGCGAGCTGTCGGAGGCGGTCGCGGTGACGCTGACCTCGATGGCGCCGCCGCCGTTGATCGCGCCCGCGTACACCGCGTCGCCAGGGCCGGACTCGACCGGGACGGACTCTCCGGTGATCGCCGACAGATCCAGGTTGGTGCGGCCCGCGGTGATGGTCCCGTCGGTGGCGGCCCGCTCACCCGGCCGCAGCACCAGGGTGTCGCCGACCCGCAGTTCGTCGGGGGCGACGATGCTCTCCCGGCCGCCGCGCAGCACGGTGGCGCTCGGCGGCGCCAGCGACAGCAGCGCTCTCAGGCCGCGGTGGGTGCGGGCCACCGCGTAGTGCTCGAGACCTTCGGCGATGGAGAACAGGATGCCCAGCAGCGCCGCCTCGGCGATCTGGCCGAGCGCCATCGCCCCGATCGCGGCGATGGTCATCAGGGCGCCGACGCCGATCCGGCCGCGGGCCAGGTTGCGCAGCGCATTCGGCGCGAAGGTGGCCGCGGCGATGACCGCGGCCAGCACTTCGCAGCTCACTCCGACGTTCTCGAAGCCGTAGTGCGTCAGCAGCCAGCCGACGGCCAGCAGGACGGCGGCCAGCGCGGCCACCTGCAGCTCGCGCACCTGCCACAGCTTCTCCGGGCCGGATTCCAACTCGGCGGCTTGTTCGCCGGGTCCGCAGCACACGTCAGACACGGTCGGCCGCCAGAACCGCGGCGGTCAGGGCGCGGCCGCGCTCGGTGAGTCGGTACATCACCAGCCGGCCGTCGCGCCGCGCGCTGACCAGGCCGGCGGTCTTGAGTTGCCGCAGGTGATGCGACACCAGGTTCTGCGCGGCGCCGGCCACCCAGGCCAGGTCGCACACGCACAGTTCGTCGCCATCGTCAGTCATCCCCGCGCGGTGCAGCGCGGCGGCCAGTGTGAGCCGGGTCGGGTCGCCGAGCGCCCGGGCGGCCGCGGCGGCACGTTCGACGCTACTCAGCTCCGGCAGCGCGGCGCGGATCTGCTCTGCGTGCGGCAGGTCGAGGCAGAGCAGGTCGCAACTGTCGATCGGAGGTTCCGTCATATCAATATCCTAATGGATATTGATATGTGGTGCCGCGCGCACAGCGAGCGCCACTTTCCGCACACCCCGTCCTGAGCTTTCACGTGCCAAAAGCGGCGCTCGTGCAAGAAGCGGCGCTCATGGCCCCCCAGCCGCCCCACAAACCTCGCCCGCAACGTCCGACGCTCCCGAGCCGACGAGCGCAGTCCCCCGTTCTGGTAAGGATGATTGGGTGACCGCAGTGAGCATCCCCTCCGGCCTGGACCTGGCCTTCGTCGACGCCGATGTCCGCCCCCAAGACGATCTGTTCGTACACGTCAACGGCCGCTGGCTGGATGACTACGAGATCCCCGCCGACCGCGCCACCGACGGCGCGTTCCGCACCCTGTACGACCGGGCCGAGGAGCAGGTCCGCGATCTGATCACCGAGGCAGCCGCCCACCCGGACGGGCCCGACGCCCGTCGCATCGGCGATCTGTACGCCAGCTTCCTCGACGAGGACACCGTGGCCGCCCGCGGCCTGGCCCCGCTGCTGGCCGAACTCGCCCAGATCGACGCCGCCGGCGACGCCGACGCGCTGGCGGCGCTGCTCGGATCGCTGGCCCGCACCGGCGTCGGCGGCGGTGTAGGGCTCTACGTCGACACCGACTCCAAGGACTCCACCCGCTACCTGACGCACCTGACCCAGTCCGGGCTGGGCCTGCCCGATGAGTCCTACTACCGCGACCCGGCGCACGCGGGCGTGCTGGCAGAGTACCCGCGGCACATCGCCCGGATGCTGGCGCTGACGTTCCCGGATCGCGCCGACCACGACGAGACCGCCGCGCGGATCGTCGCGCTGGAGACCAAACTCGCCGCCGCACACTGGGATGTGGTCAAACGCCGCGACGCGGACCTCAGCTACAACCTTCGCGCGTTCGCCGAGCTGGCCGAGCAGGCGCCCGGCTTCGACTGGGCCGGCTGGCTGGCCGGGATCGGGCTTACGCCAGATCAGGCCGCGGAACTGGTTGTCCGCCAACCGGATTACCTGACCGGATTCGCCGCGCTGTGGGCCTCCGAGCCGCTCGAGGATTGGCGGGACTGGGCGCGCTGGCGGGTGATCCGGGCCCGCGCCGGTTACCTCACCGACGAGCTGGTCGCCGCGGACTTCGACTTCTACGGTCGCACCCTGACCGGAACCGAGGCGATCCGGGATCGCTGGAAGCGCGGCGTCTCGCTGGTCGAGTCGCTGATGGGCGAGGCCATCGGAAAGCTCTATGTGGCAAAGCATTTCCCGCCGGAGCACAAGGCCCGGATGGACGAGCTGGTGCACAACCTGCGGGAGGCGTACCGGGTCAGCATCACCGACCTGGAGTGGATGACCCCGGAGACCCGCCGTCGCGCGCTGGCCAAGCTGGACAAGTTCACCGCCAAGATCGGCTACCCGCCGAAGTGGCGGGACTACGCGGGCCTGCGCATCGACCGCGACGACCTGTACGGCAACTACCAGCGCGGCTACGCGGTGAACTTCGACCACGAACTGGCCAAACTCGGCGGTCCGGTGGACCGCGACGAGTGGTTCATGACACCGCAGACGGTCAACGCGTACTACAACCCGGGCATGAATGAGATCGTCTTCCCGGCGGCGATCCTGCAGCCGCCGTTCTTCGACGCCGACGCCGACGACGCCGCCAACTACGGCGGCATCGGCGCGGTGATCGGCCACGAGATCGGCCACGGCTTCGACGACCAGGGCGCCAAGTACGACGGCGACGGCAACCTGGTGGACTGGTGGACCGACGACGATCGCGCCGAATTCGGCTTGCGCACAAAGGCTCTCATCGAGCAGTACGACGGCTTCTCCCCGAAGGCGCTGACCGCCGAGCACCACGTCAACGGCGCGTTCACCGTCGGGGAGAACATCGGCGACCTCGGCGGCCTGTCCATCGCGCTGCTGGCCTACCAGCTGTCACTGGGCGGCGCCGAAGCACCCGTGATCGACGGTCTGACCGGGGTGCAGCGGGTGTTCTTCGGCTGGGCGCAGGTGTGGCGCACCAAATCCCGCGACGCCGAGGCCATCCGCCGGCTGGCGACCGACCCGCACTCCCCGCCGGAGTTCCGCTGCAACGGCGTCATCCGCAATATCGACGCCTTCTACGACGCCTTCGACGTCGCCACCGACGACGAACTGTTCCTGGAACCCGCGCAGCGGGTCCGCATCTGGAGCTGACCCGTGGCCTCGCTGCGACACCGCCTCGCGCCGCTGGGCGGCGTGGCAGTTGTGACCGCCTCGCTGCTGGCCGGCTGCGCCGACGCCCCGGCGCACGAACCGGTGACCCGGGCCTCCTGCGCGGCGACCCTGCCGGACGTCTGGCGGGCGGCGTTCGACTCCGGGGCCCGGGATCTGACGCCGCTAGCCATCACCCCCGGCGGTGAGGTGCTCGCCGCCCGCGACGACGGGACGCTGCGCGAGGTGGTGCAGATCGGCGACAACCAGGCCCCGACGCTGGTGTACGCGGTCCCCGAATCGGACAAACAGGACGCCGGGTTCGCCGCCGCCGACGACGACTGGGTGGTGGTCGGGGTGCGGAGGAATCCGCGCGGCGCCAACGGCGTCATCCCCACCCTGGTCCGCATCGTGGCGATCAATCGCGCCGACCTGCAGGCCAAAACCATCGTCGAAACCAGCGCACAGGACTTCGCCGACGGCGCCGCGACCATCGACTCCGTCGCCCTGGTCGACGGCACCGTGTACTGGTTCACCCGCGACGCCTACGCCCGGCGACAGGGCACGCTACGCTCCTACGACCTGGCCTCCGGTGAAACCGCCGACGTCACCCGGGGCATGATGGCCAACCTGCGGGCCGGCGGCGCGGGCCTGGTCTGGGATGTTCGCGCGGGCGCCGACGAGGGCCGATCCGCCGTCGGCGTGGCGACCGACCTGCCGGACCCGGTCCGCGACGCCGTCCCCGACGATCAGCGGGCCGCCATCGTCACCGACGGCGACAGCTACGCCTGGCCGGCCGACGGCGGCATCCGACGGTGGTCGGCCGAGAGCGGCGAGGTGAAGGTGACCGGCGACTTCCCCCGCGCGGACCTGCTGGTGGCCGGCCCGTACGTGCTCGCCGCGGGGCCCGACGGGCGGTCCTCGACGATCGTCGACACCAACTCCGGGGCGGTCACCACGGCGCCGTACCCGGCGATCACCAGCGGGGCGGGCATTGTCGCGGCCTGGCTGCCGTCGGCGGATAAGACGAAGCCCGCGGTGGCGACCATCGTCGACACCGCGGGCTTACCGCCGTTGACCTGCTAGAACATCTGCCAATCGGAGGCGCCGTCGGGCTGGTTGTACCAACCGCCGGTGGTGTTCTTGATGACCACCGGGTCGCCGCTGCCGAAGTTGTCGTAGAACCACTTGGCGTTGGCCGGGCTCAGGTTGATGCAGCCCGCGCTGACGTTGCTGTTGCCCTGCGCGCCCACCGACCACGGGGCGCCGTGCACGAACACGCCGGAGTTGTCGATCCGGACGGCGTCCTTGACCGGGGTCTTATAGCCGTCGGCCGAGTTGACCGGGACGCCGTAGGTGGAGGAGTCCATGATCATGTCGGCGAACTTCTCCAGCACGTAGTAGGTGCCGTTCTTGGTCGCCCACTTGCCGCCGCGGCCCATCGACACCGGGAAGGTCTTCTCCAGCTTCCCGTTGCGCATGACCTCCATGGTCTTGGTCTCGTCGTCGACGGTCGCGACCAGGTAGTCACCGGTGCGGAAGGTGGACTTGGTGCCGCCCGCGTCGATGTTGACGACGGTGTTGGCCGGCCAGAAGTCCTGCGGGCGCCAGCGCAGCTGCTTGTCGGTCACCCAGTAGAACCGGCCGGGCACCGGCGGGTTGGAGGTGATGTGGATGGCGTCCTCGGCCATCTGCTTGTCGACGATCGGGACGGCGAAGTTGATGTAGATCGGCTTGGCCACGCCGACCATCGACCCGTTGACCGGGTTGAACGACGGCGGGCGGAACGGCGGCTCGCCGACGAACGGGGTCGGGTTCTGACCGGCGGGGGTGCCGGCCGGGATCACCGCGGGGGCGCCGTAGTGGCTCAGCGGCTCAGCGGCGGTGGTCTCCGCGGCGCCCGGCGCGGTGGGGTCGGCAGGCGCGGCGGGATCCACCGGCGCGGGCACCGGGTCGATGCCCGGGAGCACCGGATCGGCGGACGCCGGACCGGCGGCCAGCGCCGAGGTCACGGTGATCAGGGCCGCGCCGACGACGGCGCCGAACGTGCGCGCGGTTCGGGTACTCATCACAAAATCCTCCAAAATTCGGGGGTTCCATCCAGTGTGACATAACGGCGGGCGGTCCTGCCGCCGCCGAAATGCCTCTACCAGGTCCGATGCCGTCGGCGCCGAACCAATGACCTGCACAGATATCGCCGCGGCGGCGGGTTTCGTTAGCGCAGGTGCGACCTTCGCCACTGTGACGGTGGCCGCACCCTGCGCTAGCTCCGGACCAGCCGGGCGATGGCGGCCGACGCCTCGGCCAGCTTGGCGTCGGCCTCCTGCCCGCCCTCGGCGACTGCGTGGCTGACGCAATGCCCCAGGTGTTCGTCGAGCAGACCGAGGGCCACCGACTGCAACGCGCTGGTGACCGCGCTGATCTGGGTCAGCACGTCGATGCAGTACTTGTCCTCGTCGATCATCTTGGCGATGCCGCGGACCTGGCCCTCGATGCGGCGCAGCCGCTTGGCGTAGGCCTCCTTGTTCGCGGCGTACCCGTGCTCGACGTGCTCACTCATGGATGTGTCCTCACTCGTGGCCGAGCATGGTGTGCATCTGGTCGATCTCGGCCTGCTGGCTGTCGATGATCTCCTGCGCCATCGCCGTGGCAGCGGGGTTCTGGCCCTCGGCGACCTCGGTCTTGGCCATCTCGATGGCGCCCTCGTGGTGACCGATCATCGACTCCAGCCACAGCTTGTCGAAGTCGGCGCCCTTCAGCGTCTTGAGCTTGGCCATGGTGGCGTCGTCGACCATGCCGGCCATGGTGTGCGTGCCCGGGTCGGCGCCGGAGCCGTGGTGGTCGCCGTGATGCTCGGTCTCGCTGGTTTCGGTGGCCTCGGCCGGGCCCCACTCCTGCAGCCAGGCGGTCATGGTGTCGATCTCGGGCTGCTGCGCGTCACTGATCTGAGCGGCCAGTTCCAGCAGCTCGGCGTTGTCGGTGCGGCCGGCGACCAGCTCCACCAGCTCGATGGCCTGCTCGTGGTGCGGGATCATATGCTCGGCGAAGGTGACGTCGGCGTCGTTGTGATCCGGGCCGGGCGCGGCGTCGTCGGATTTCGAACACGACACCATGAACACCGCCAGCAGCAGGGCGATGACGGCGATACCGGCGCGGGCGAAAATTTTCAGCGGCTGGGAAGTCATGGCCACCACCCTACCGCAATACCCCCGAGGGGTATCAGAAACGCCCAGGTTGTCATACTTAAACGATGTCCGACCAGCCTGCACAGCCCGCAGCTCACGATCTGAAACCACGCAGCCGCGACGTCACCGACGGCCTGGAGCGAGCGGCCGCGCGCGGCATGCTCCGCGCCGTCGGGATGGACGACGAGGACTTCGCCAAACCGCAGATCGGGGTGGCCTCGTCCTGGAACGAAATCACCCCGTGCAACCTGTCCCTGGACCGCCTCGCGAAGGTGGTCAAGGAGGGTGTGTTCGAGGCCGGCGGCTTCCCGATGGAGTTCGGCACCATCTCGGTGTCCGACGGCATCTCGATGGGGCACGAGGGCATGCATTTCTCCCTGGTGTCTCGCGAGATCATCGCCGACTCGGTGGAGACCGTCATGCAGGCCGAGCGCCTGGACGGCTCCGTGCTGCTGGCCGGCTGCGACAAGTCGCTGCCCGGCATGCTGATGGCCGCCGCCCGGCTGGATCTGGCCAGCGTCTTCCTCTACGCCGGGTCGATCATGCCCGGCCGGGCCAAGCTGAGCGACGGCACCGAGAAGGACGTCACCATCATCGACGCGTTCGAGGCGGTCGGGGCGTGCGCGCGCGGGCTGATGAGCCGCGAGGACGTCGACACCATCGAGCGCGCCATCTGCCCCGGTGAGGGCGCCTGCGGCGGCATGTACACCGCCAACACCATGGCCAGCGCCGCCGAGGCGCTGGGCATGTCGCTGCCCGGCAGCGCCGCGCCGCCGGCCCCGGATCGCCGCCGCGACGGCTTCGCCCGCCGCAGCGGGCACGCCGTGGTGGAGCTGCTGCGCCGCGGCATCACCGCCCGCGACATCATGGTCAAAGAGGCGTTCGAGAACGCCATCGCCGTGGTGATGGCGTTCGGCGGCTCCACCAACGCGGTGCTGCACCTGCTGGCCATCGCCTGGGAGGCCGGCGTGCCGCTGAGCCTGGCCGACTTCACCCGGATCGGCTCCAAGGTTCCGCACCTGGCCGACGTCAAGCCGTTCGGCGCCTACGTGATGAACGACGTGGACCGCATCGGCGGCGTTCCGGTGGTGATGAAAGCGCTGCTGGACGCCGGGCTGCTGCACGGCGACGTGATGACCGTGACGGGCGCGACGATGGCCGAGAACCTCAAGGACATCGCCCCGCCGGACCCCGACGGCAAGGTGCTGCGCGCGCTGTCGCGTCCCATCCATCCGACCGGCGGCATCACCATCCTGCACGGCTCGCTGGCGCCGGAGGGCGCGGTGGTGAAGTCCGCCGGCTTCGACTCCGACGTCTTCGAGGGCACCGCCCGGGTCTTTGAGCGCGAGCGCGCGGCCCTGGACGCGTTGGAGGACGGCACCATCACCGCCGGCGACGTGGTCGTCATCCGCTACGAGGGCCCCAAGGGCGGCCCGGGTATGCGCGAGATGCTGGCCATCACCGGCGCGATCAAGGGCGCCGGGTTGGGCAAGGACGTGCTGCTGATGACCGACGGCCGGTTCTCCGGCGGCACCACCGGCCTGTGCGTCGGGCACGTGGCGCCCGAGGCGGTCGACGCCGGCCCGATCGCGTTCATCCAAGACGGCGACCGGATCCGCCTCGACGTCGGCAACGGGACGCTGGACGTGCTGGTCGACGAAGCCGAGTTCGAGGCGCGCAAGGAGGGCTGGGCGCCGCTGCCCCCGCGCTACACCTCCGGTGTGTTGGGCAAGTACCAGAAGTTGGTGGGCTCGGCCGCCGTCGGCGCCGTCTGCAGCTGAGTCGCGCAGCGGGCTCAGCTCATCAGCGCAGCTGAGCTCAGTAGGCCTCGAACTTCTCCCGGCTGACGAAGAAAGCCCGGCCGGTGCCGGTGTGCGCGCAGGTGACGCCGGCCTCCTCGGACAGGCAGCCGTAATCACCGGCGACGAGTGCGCTGCCGTAGGGCAGCACGTTGGCCGCCAGCGGCACCTGCAGCCCGCCCGTGCAGATCCCGTCGGTCGCGCCGGTGGGTTCGAGAACGACGTGGTCGGTCGCCCAGCCCGGCCCGGGTCCGCAATCGGCGGGCTTCGGGGTCGGCGGGGTGTCCCGGACGGCCAGGTGGCAGACCACCTGATCGATGTCCATATCGGTCTGCACGTACCACAGGCAGCCGATATTGCCGCTCGGCGTCCGGAAGGACACCGAGTCCTCGGAGTAGGTCAGCGGGCCGCCGCTGTTCCAGCTCATATCGTGATACGTCGCCTCGTCGGCCCGCGGCGCCGCCTCAACCCGGGCAAGAGGGGTGTCCGCAGGCGGCGGGGTGACCGTAGTCGTCTCCGCACTCGCCGACCTCGACGGCACCCCGGCCACCGACGTCGCCGCGGTCGGCTCGCCGTCCAGCCCGGAACCCGAGCATCCGGCCAACAGCAACGCGCCCGCCACCAGACCCGACCTCGCGATATTCGTCCTCAGCACCCGGGTATTCCAGCACAGTTACTGCGCGGCGTGGCGCGGGCTGCGGTGCTTCACCACCGCCAGCGCGAAGCCGTCCCAGCCCTTGACCCCGACCGTCTGGATGGCGGCGGTGTCCAGCTCGGGGCGCCGTCCCATGGCCTCCAGCATCTCCAGCGTCGCGCGGGCCTGCTCGTCATCCTGGTGATGCGACAGGATCCGGCCGCGGCGCACCACATTGTCGACGACGATCACGCTGCCCGGCGCGCTCAGCCGCACCGCCCAGTCCAGGTAGGCCGGGTAATTCTCCTTGTCGGCGTCGATGAAGATCAGGTCGAACGGGCCGCGCAACGTCGGCAACGTCTCCAAGGCCGCGCCGACGACGATCTCCACCCGGTAGTCCAGCCCGGCGCGGCGCAGATTCGCGGCGGCCACCTCGGCGTGGTGCGGCTCGTACTCCAGCGTCACCACGGAGCCTTCCGCGCCGACGCCTCTGGCCAGGAAGATGGTGCTGTACCCGCCGAGGGTGCCGATCTCCAGCACCCGGCGGCCGCCGCGGATCTTCACCAGCAGCCCCAGCAACTGGGCGCTCTGCGGCGAGATGGCGATATCGGGCAGACCGGCGGCCCGGCTGGCTTCCAGCGCTTCGGCGAGCACGGGGTCTCGGTCCAGCAGGATCTGGTCCAACAGGGCGTCCACTTCGGCGGGGGTTGTCTCACTCACCCGCACCACGCTAGCGCCGCAGATCGGTCCGCAACTGTGCTCGGCGGTGTTAGGTTCCCCAACATGCGCAGAACTGGAAGCGTCAGGTTCGGGGCCGCGCTCGCGGCGGCGTTGTGCGCGGCGGGGTTGCTGTCGGGATGTTCGGCGGTGGCGCCCAAGGGCGGGGACACCACCTGCGGCGAATTCAACAAGATGAACAAGGAAGACCAGACCGGGGTCATCAGGCAGATGATCTCCGAGGACGGCAACAGCGAGCCGGCGAACATGGAGGTCAACGGCAAGTTGGTGTCCGCCCAGCTGTACTGCAAGACCCTCGCCTCGGACTCCAACACCGTCCGGGAAGCTCCGCTGAGCTGAGCCGAGCGTTTTGACGACCACCGCGGCCGGTGACGTACGGTAAGGCCAACGTGGCGTCATGGGGGCGCCGCCCGCGCGAAGGAGCGGCGATGTCGGACACGGCCGCAGTCGACCAGGCCCTTGAAGATCTCGCCATCGGCGAGAAGACGTGGGCGGCGACACCGCTGAGCCGTCGTCGCGAGCTGCTCGACGAGGTCCGGGACCTGACCGTCGCGCACGCCGCCGAGTGGGTCGAGGCCGCCGCCGGGATCAAGGGTCTGCCCGCGGACTCCCCGCTGCGAGGCGAGGAATGGCTCTCCGGCCCGTACGCGGTGGCGACCAACACCGCCGCGCTGGCCGCGACCTTGGCCAAGCTGGAAGCCGGCGAGAGCCCGCTGGCCGGCGTGGAGTTCGGCGTGGCGCCCGGGGACCGCACCAGCGTCAAGGTCTTCCCGCTGGATGTCTTCGACAAGCTGCTGATGTCCGGGTTCAGCGCCGAGGTGTGGTTGCGGCCCGGCGTCACCCCCGCCGAGGCGGTCCGCGAAGCTGGTCTGGCGCAGCGCGATCCCAGCCACACCAAGGGGATCAGCGCGGTGCTCGGCGCGGGAAATATCTCCTCCATCGCGCCGCTGGACACCCTCTACGAGCTGTTCGCACACAACCGCGTGGTGGTCCTGAAGGTCAATCCGGTGACCGACGCCATGCTCCCGGTGTGGACCAAGGTGCTGGCGCCGTTCATCGGCCTCGGCGTGGTCCGGATCCTCTCCGGCGGCGCGGAGACCGGTCAGTACCTCGTGTCGCACCGCCTGGTTGACCACGTCCACATGACCGGCAGCTCGCTGACCCACGACGCGATCGTCTACGGCGTCGGGGCCGACGGCGCCGCGCGCAAGGCCGCCGATGAGCCGATCCTGGACAAGCCGGTGACCAGCGAGCTCGGCGGGGTGTCCCCCACCATCGTGCTGCCCGGCAAGTGGAGTGCGGCCGACATCGAGTTCCAGGCCCAGCACGTGGCGACCCAGCGGCTGCACAACAACGGCTACAACTGCATCGCCGCGCAGGTCGTGGTGCTGCCCGCGCGGTGGGCCCAGCGTGACCAGTTCGTCGACGCGCTGCGCGCCGCGATCGACGCGGCGCCGTTCCGCAGCGCCTACTACCCGGGTTCTGACGCCCGGGTCGCCTCGGCCACCCAGAGCTACCCCGACGCGCAGCGACTGGGCCAGGGCGGCGCGCGGGTGCTCGTCGTCAACCCCGACGACCACGCCGCGCTGCGGACCACCGAGTACTTCGGGCCGGTGCTGGGTGTGATCGAACTCGACTGCCCCGACGCCGATTTCGCCGCCGAGGCCACCCGGGTGGTGAACGACGACTTCGTCGGCACCCTGGGCGCGAACATCATCGCCGAGCCGGCCACCATCAAGTCGATGGGCGCCTCTTTCGACGATTTCATCGCGGGCCTGCGCTACGGCACGGTCGCGGTGAACGCCTGGACCGCCGTCGGCTATCTCACCGCGACGGCCACCTGGGGCGCGTTCCCCGGGCACACCCGCAACGACGTGCAGAGCGGAATCGGCGTGGTGCACAACGCTTTCTTGCTGGACAATACCGAGCGCACGGTGGTCCGCGGGCCGTTCCGTCCGTCGCCGCGCTCGGTGGTTGGCGGCGAGATGTCCATCGCCCCGAAGCCGCCGTGGTTCGTCAACAACAAAACCGCGGCCACCACCGGACGGCTGTTGGTCCGTTTCGCCGGCCATCCCTCGTGGCTGAAACTGCCGAAGATCTTCGCCTCCGCGCTGCGCGGCTGATTCAGCGCGCGCCTTCCTTGGCGTAGACCACCCGCAGCACATGACCGGCCTCCGGGCCCATCACCGCGGCGGCCAACTCGCAGAAGGTGCCGGTGAACTCCGGCCCGTGGGCCGGCGCCGCTGAGCTGAGGTGGTGCGCGATCTCGTGCAGCACCACCAATTCCCGCAGCGCCCAACGACTCTGACGCTCCGGCACTGCGATGGTCGAACTGGTCGGCTCGTAGTGCGCGGCGGTGACACCGCGGCGGGCCCGCACCCGCACGGACGGCGCCGGCCATCGGTGGCCGACCAGCTCCAGCACCCGGTCCACGTAGTCCTGCACAGCTTCGACGGAGGAGAACTTCGCCTCCGGCGGCAAGGTGATCTGCTCGCCGAAGAAATCGATTGGGCCTAAACCAGTTTCGGCCGCGCGGTCGAATATCGTGCGGACGAAAGTCTCGGCCGCGTAAACCTTCGAGCGCTGGATGTCGCGGAGGCTCACGGCCGCAAGCGTCTGCGGGAGCCGGGCAGTTCCGGGCTGGCCCCCAGCCGGGCCTGTCGGCCGGCACGATCACCGGCCCGGCGCGCCGCCGAGGAGTAACCGGCGTCGGCGCGGGCGGCCCGCCAGGTCCCGCGGGCCTTGGAGGAGCTCCGGTAGTGCTCGACCAGCTCGATTTCCTTGTTGCGCAACGCCAATGCGGTTCCGGGCGCGTTCGCGCGGTTGGCGACCGATTCCGCACGGGCCTCCTCGCGGGCTTGGGCCAGCCGCTGTCCGATCCGGCCACCGAAGGCCAGCTGAAAGTTCAGCCGCGCGGTGATGGTCGGCGTCGGCCGGTGCGCCCCGGTGGCCAGGTACGCGTCGCACGCCCGCACCATCTGCACCACCAGGCTGGCGTACAGCGCGTGCACGGCGTCGAGGTCCTCGGCGAATCCGTAGGCGTACACGTAGGTGGAGTTGGACGCCACATCGCAGCGCACATCGTTGGCGGCCGCGATCACCGCGAACAGCTGCACATAGGTGCGCAGGCCGCGGGTTCCCGGTTCTCCGATGGTGACGGTGCGTTGCGTCGGGGTTTGCGCCGCTTCCCGTTTGGCGGCATGTGACCGGGCCACCGCCAGGTCGATCGCGGTCGCGGTGGCCAGCCGTTGCGCGGCCGCCATGAACGCCTCGGCCTCGTGCGGATTGTCGGTCCCCTCGGCCTGTCTCAACAGCGCGGCGATCCGCGCGAGCATCTTGTCTTCAGCCATGGGCGCAGATTAGGACGGCGTCACCGACCCGGCACTTCAGCGGAGCCCCACCCTGTGCATAGATACACACGGGCCTCAAATCCGCGCCTCGATCCAGGACACCACGTCGCCGAGCACCACCTTCTGCTCGGGCTCGTTGAACACCTCGTGGTAGAGGCCCGGGTAGACCAGCAGCTGCACATCGTCGGAGCCGACGGCCTTGACCAGCCGCTCGCTCCCGCGGTAGGGAACCAGCGTGTCGTCGCTTCCGTGCACCACCAGCAGCGGCCGGTCGATCGCGTGGGCGTGGGTCGGCATGCTCTCGCCGACCCGGATCAGCTCGCCGGCGATGCCGGCCGGCACCTTGCCGTGCCAGACCAGCGGGTCCTCCTGATAGGCCGTCACCACCTTCGGGTCGCGGGACACCGCGTTCGAGTCCAGGGTCTGCACCGGCGCCCCCGGCGCGATCCGGCTCAGTCCCTTGGCGACGGCGAGCAGCACCGGCGACACCCCGTCGTGCGCGGCCACCGCGGGGCCGGACAGCACCATCAGGTCGTAGTCCTCGGGCCGCTCCCAGCCGTAGGTGAAGACGATCGCGCCGCCCATGCTGTGGCCGAGCACGATCTTGGGCACCCCGGGGTGTTCGCGCCCGGCGATGCCTACCAGGGTGGCGAAGTCGGTGCTGTACTCGCTCATCCGGCGCAGCAGCACCCGCTTGCCGCCGGAGCGGCCGTGCCCGCGGTGATCCAACGCGTAGGTGACCAACCCGGCGTCACCGAACCGCCGCGCGACGTGGTGATAGCGGCCGGCGTGCTCGCCGAGACCGTGCGACAGCACGACCACGCCGCGCACCTCGCCCTCGGGTGTCCAGGTGTCGTACACGATGCGGGTGCCGTCCACCCCGTCGAAGCTGCGCTCGGCGCCGGTCGTGGCCATGCGCCCCATCGTAACGGTCTGTTACTCCTGCGGGTCGGGCGCGTTGACCGACGCCCAGGTGTCCCGCAGGGTCTGCGCGGAGCTCTGCAGCCCGAGCAGTTCGGGCACCGCAAGCGGAATCTCGAAGACCCGGCCGGCGCCGGCGGCGGTGACCAGGGTCGGCAGCGACAGGCAGACGTCGGAGATCTGGAAGGCCCCGGTCTGCAGGGTCGACACCGGCATCACCGCGTGCTGATCGCGCAGCACCGCCTCGACGATCCGGGCCGAGGACAGCCCGATGGCCAGGTTCGTCGCGCCCTTGCCGTTGATGATCTCGTAGGCGGCGTTGACGACGTCGGAGGACAACTGCGCCCGCGCCTGCTCGTCGAACACCAGGCGGCCGTCGCGGCGGAACTCGTCGGCGCGCACCCCGCCGATGGACACCGCCGACCACAGTGGGATCTCGGAGTCGCCGTGTTCCCCGACGATCAGGCCGTGCACGTTGGCGACGTTGAGACCGGCCCGCTCGGCGATCAGGTAGCGGAACCGGCTGGAGTCGAGCACGGTGCCGGAGCCGAAGATCCGTCCCGGCGCGACGTCGACGGATTGGATGGCCGCATAGGTCACCACGTCGACCGGGTTGGTGACGTAGACGATGACGGCATTCGGCGAGCGCTCCAGCAACTGCGGGGTCAGGGTGCGGGCCATCGCGACATTGGAGGCCGCCAGGTCGAGCCGGGTCTGGCCCGGTTTCTGCTTGGCCCCGGCGGTGACCACGATGATGGCCGAGTCGGCGGTGACGTCGAGGTCGTCGGACCCGGTGACCCGGCAGTGCGGCACGAACTGGCTGCCGTGGTTGAGGTCGAGCACCTCGGCCCGCACCTTCGCCGCGGCCAGGTCATAGAGCGCGATGGCCCCGGCCGAGCCACGGATCAGGCAGGCGTAGGCGATGGCGGTTCCGACGCTGCCGGCGCCGACGATGGACAGTTTGGTGTTGCGCTCGGTGGTCACCGGATCATCATTGCGCCGATCCCCGGCCGCCGCAGCAAGAACCGCGCGCCGGCCGGGGCCGTTGGCGCGCGGTTCATGCGGCGTTGGCGCTCAGTTGGACTTCGGGGGCATCCGGATGCCGCCGTCGACACGCACCACTTCGGCGTTCATGTAGGAGTTGGTGATCAGCTCGACGACCATCGAGGCCAGCTCGTCGGGCTTGCCGAGCCGGTGCGGGAACAGCACCGACTTGCCCAGGTTGGCCTTGAACTGCTCGGCGAACTCGCCCTCGCCGTAGATCGGGGTGTCGATCAGTCCGGGGGCGATGGTGTTGACCCGGACGCCGATGGCGGACAGGTCGCGGGCGGCCGGCAGGGTCATGCCGACGACGCCGCCCTTGGACGACGAGTAGGCGACCTGGCCGATCTGGCCGTCGAAGGCCGCGACGCTGGCCATATTGACGATCGCGCCGCGCTCGCCGGATTCCAGCGGCTCGTTGCGGCCCATCGCGGTGGCGGCCAGTCGGATGCAGTCGAAGGTGCCGACCAGGTTGATGTTGATGACCTTCTTGTACAGCTCCAGGTCGTGGGCGGAGGCGAACTCGCCGTCCTTGCCGACGGTGCGCTGGGCCCAGCCGACGCCGGCGGAGTTCACCAGGGCGCGCAGCGGTCCGAGCTCGGTCGCCTTATTGACTGCTTCGATGATCTGCTCGGTGTTGGTGACGTCGACCTTGACGAACGCGCCACCGATCTCCTCGGCGAGCTTGCCGCCGGCTTCCTCCTGCAGGTCGGCGACGACGACGATGGCGCCCTTAGCGGCCAGCTGGCGGGCCGCGGCGGCGCCGATGCCCGACGCGCCGCCGGTGACGATTGCACTTGCTCCGGTGATATCCATGCCGCCACCTTAAACTCCCGGCCAACCAGTTGGCCGCTTAGTCGCAAACGAAGGCCTGCGGAAGTTTCGTCCGCGCGCCCGCAGGCTAAGCCCGTCGGCGCGGCGCGCAGCCGGTTCGCCCGAACCGGAACCCGGCCGCCACCCATCCGTCATTTACCTGTGACCAAAGTTGACAGTGTGACCCATGGGGTTTCACAGTGAACTGCCGAGTTGGATCCGCCGAAAGGGCGACGAGTGGGGACAGCTGCGAAAATGCTCCGGCGGGCCGCCACCGGCGCCGCTGCGCTGATGCTGTGCGCCGTCTCGGCGACGACGGTCGGCATCCCGGGCGCCGCAGCCGCCGGCCGTGATCTGCTGGCCGGCGCGATCGCCAACACCAAGGGCAGCTACCTGGTCTACAACTTCGGCAGCGGCTTCCCTGCGCCGATGCTCAACGCGGCCGGCAATTGGTACGAGCTCAACAACGGCGGCCGCCTGATGATCGTCAAGAACGCGTCGGCGCGGTTGACTCCCCGGCTGCTCGTGGACAGCCATTCCGGCCAGCAGGCCCGCTGCGAGCGCGATCCGCGGGCCCGCACCTCCGAGGGGCTGGTGCAGGCGTCGGAGACCTACCCGCCGGTGGCCGCCTGGTACGCGCTGGGCCAGCCGACCATCGCGATCAACGCCAACTTCTTCGACGTGCGCGGACAGAAGGGCGGCTCGTGGAAATCCACCGGCTGCTCGTCCCCGCTGGGCGCCTGGGTGGACAACACCCGCGGCATGGGCCGGGCCAACGCCGCGGTCACCGGGAACATCGCCTACGGCGGCAAACAGGGACTCTCCGGCGGCAACGAGGTCTGGACCGCCCTGACCACGATGATCCTGCCGGTCGGGGGCGCCCCCTACGTCATCGCGCCGAAGGGCCCGCAGGACTACGACGCCGCCGGGCCGACCATCAACAGCCTGGTGAACCAGAACAGCCGATTCGTCGCGGTCGCCGGCATCGGGCTGCTCGCGCCGGGCGACACCGGCCAGCTCAACGACGGCGGACCGTCGGCGGCCCGCACCGCGATCGGCTACAACCGGGCCAGCGACCAGTTCTACGTATTCCAGGGCGGCTCCTACACCCCCGACCAGATCCAGGACCTGTACCGGGCGATGGGCAGCGACACCGCGATTCTGCTCGACGGCGGCGGGTCGTCGGCGATTGTGCTGCGCCGCGACACCGGCGGCATGTGGTCCGGCGCGGGTGTGCCGAAGGGGTCGTGCGACACCCAGGCGGTGCTGTGCGATTCCCGCGAGCGCGCGCTGCCCAGCTGGCTCGGGTTCGCCTGAGTCCCGCTGGGTCGCAAGCAATGCCCGGAGCTTGCGGAGGGTTTTGCGCAGCGGGCCCAGCGCAAAAACAATGCGCTTAAGCGCGCAACTTCTCCACAGCTTTGACCAGCATGTCCCCCAGCAGCTTGGGGTCCTTCTCGCCCTGCACCATCACCGAGGTGCGGTCGCTGAGCACCGCGACCATGGTGTAGGACTCACGCTGGGCCGCCATACCGGACTGCTGGCCGTCGACCACCGATTTGACCGCGAGGGTGGTGACGTCGGGAATCTGCGGGGCGTCGATGGCCGTCGCGACGCCGGTCATCACGCCCGGCGCGTCCATGGTGACCTTGGCGCAACTGGCGTCGACCACCGGATCGGGGTTGGGCACCGACAGCCGGGAGGCCATCACCACGATGGTGGCGGGCTTCACCGAGCGGGATCCGCCGGTGGCCGATCCCTCGGTCAGCCGGAACGGGGTGGACAGCGAGCGGCAATGCGGCGGGTCGAAGCTGATCTGGATCGAGTCGTACATTCCGGCGATCTGATCGGCTTCCTCGCGGGTCAGCACCGCCACCGGCATGCTCTTGACGTCGTAGCCCTCCGGGAAGATGTCGGCGGCGTCAGAGAGCCGGCCGACGTCGTATCCGCCGTCGGGCTCGGCGCCGAATGCGGTGTCGGCGGCCGCGGTGGTCTCCTCGGGCTCGTCCACCGGCGAGCCGCAGCCGGCGAGTAGGGCGCCGACGGCCAGCGCCGCGGCGATTCTCACTCCCATACGCGCGCCCATCTCAGCCGGCCGACAGCTGCTCCGCGCGGTTCTTCAGCGCGTCGGCGAGGTGGTCCAGCACGTCGTTGGCCAGCTTCTTGACCATCATGGACGGCACCCCGGGCAGCGAGGTCTCCACATCCAGGTCGACGGTCAGCAGCGCGGTCGGGCCCATGGCTACCACCGAGAACAGCTGCTCCTGCTTGGAGAACAGCTCGCCCTGCTGCATGACGGTCTGGATCTGGTTCTCGCCCGGGTAGTACACGGCCTGGATGAACACGCCCTCGAATCCCTGCGCCTTCATATCGAGCCGCAGCTGGCTGGGCCGGCCGTCGTTGTAGCGGTGCAGCACCCAGGCGCCGGTGACCTCTTCGTTCCACTGCGGGTACGCCTCGAAGTCCGCGACGATGGACATGATCAGCGCGGCGTCGGCGGCGACTTCCACGGTCTTGCTCACAATGGGCATCGGCCGATCCTAATGCGGCGGGCTGAGCGTCACGCGCCTGCCGCGTCGCCCAGCGGCGACCCGGTGCGGATGGACTCGTCGCGGATCAGGCCGCGCAGCACCGCGGTGCTGAACTCCTGCGCGATCTCGACGGCGCTGCGGCGTCCGCTGGGGCGCAGCCAGCGGTAGGCGCCCATGGTCATGCCGAGGTAGCCCAGCGCCACCACGTGCGAGTCACAGTCGAAGAACTCGCCGCTGGCGATGCCGCGGTCGATCAGCCCGTGCAGGTGCTCATAAACCTGGACTTCCTTGGCCCGAACCTCGTCGACCTGTTCGGGGGTGAGCCACTCCTGGATGTAGGGCTGTTCCTGGAAGTACACCGCGGCGCCCTCGGGGTTGGCGGCGATCTGGGTGAGCAACCGCACCGTGTACTGGTAGAGCCCTTCGCGCGCGGACCAGCTCGGGTCGACGTGCACGGCCGCCAGGGTGCTCTCGGCGGCCCGCTGGTAGATGTCGAACAGGATCAGCGATTTGCTGGCGTAATAGTGGTAGACGGTCGCCTTGTTCAGGCCGACGACGTCGGCGACGTCGTCCATCCGGGTGCCGTGGTAGCCGCGGGTGGCGAACAGTTTGGTCGCCACGGCCAACAGTTCCTCGCGGCGGCTGAGCCCATTATCGGACTGCATGCCCGGCCTCCCAGCGTCACGGTCCGACGACGGACCTCCCAATCAACTAGTCGGTTAGTCTAGCGTCATGACGGGACGCCGGGGCGCAGCCCGGTTAGGCCACGTCTTACCCGGCTCTTACACTGTTGCGTTGACACTCCTGCAGTGATCGCCTGCGGCCCGCGCCCGGCGACACCCTGACGGACCAACCAGATCGGACCGAAATCGATGCTCATCGGTATTCCGCACGAGTCTTCGCCTGGTGAGACCCGCGTCGCCGCGACGCCGCAAACCGTCTCCCAGCTGATCAAGATCGGCTACACCGTCGCGGTGGAGACCGGCGCCGGCGCCGCGTCCAGCTTCACCGACGAGGCCTACGTCGAGGCCGGCGCGGACATCGTGGCCCGCGAGCAGGCCCTCGGCGCCGAGGTGGTGCTGAAGGTCAACGCCCCCGACGCCGCCGAGATCGCCGCGTTCCGCGACGGCGCCACCGTGATCGGCCTGATCTCCCCCGGGCTCAAGCCGGAACTGGTCGAACAGCTGGCCACCCGCCCGATCACCGTGCTGGCCATGGACGCGGTGCCCCGGATCTCCCGGGCGCAGTCCATGGACGTGCTGAGCTCGATGGCCAACATCGCCGGCTACCGCGCCGTCGTGGAGTCCGCGCACGCCTTCGGCCGGTTCTTCACCGGCCAGGTCACCGCGGCCGGCAAGGTGCCCCCGGCCAAAGTGCTGGTGGTGGGCGCCGGCGTGGCCGGCCTGGCCGCCATCGGCGCCGCCGGCAGCCTGGGCGCGATCGTCCGCGCCACCGATCCCCGCCCCGAGGTCGCCGACCAGGTCCGCTCCCTGGGTGGTGAATACCTGTCCATCGAGGACGAGAACGCCGAGGTGTCGGCGACCGGCTACGCCAAGGAGATGGGCGACGACTACAAGGCACGCGAGGCGGCGCTGTACGCCGAGCAGTGCGAGGACGTCGACATCATCATCACCACCGCGCTGATCCCGGGGCGCCCGGCGCCGCGCATCATCACCGGCGAGATGGTGGCCTCGATGAAGGCCGGCAGCGTGATCGTCGACATGGCCGCGGCCAACGGCGGCAACGTCGAGGGCACCGTCAAGGACGAGGCGATCGTCACCGACAACGGCGTGACGATCATCGGCTACACCGACCTGGCCGGCCGACTGCCGGCCCAGGCTTCCCAGCTCTACGGCACCAACCTGGTGAACCTGCTCAAGCTGCTGACCCCGGAGAAGGACGGCCAGCTCGTGCTGGACTTCGACGACGTGGTGCAGCGCTCGGTCACCGTCGTGCGCGACGGCGACGTGACCTGGCCGCCGCCGCCGGTGCAGGTCTCGGCCGCCCCGGCTGCCGCCAAGGCCGCCCCGGTGGAGCCCGCCCCGGCCAAGGAGCCGATGACCACGGGCCGCCGGCTGGGCATCGCGTTCGGCGCGGCCGCGGTCATCTTCCTGCTGCTGGCGATCTCCCCGGCCGCACTGCAGATGCACCTGACGGTCTTCGCCCTCGCCATCGTGATCGGCTACTACGTCATCGGGAATGTGCACCACGCGCTGCACACCCCGCTGATGTCGGTGACCAACGCGATCTCCGGCATCATCGTCGTCGGCGCCCTGCTCCAGGTCGGCGACGCGAACCCCGCCATCGCGGCTCTGGCGACCATCGCCATCCTGTTGGCCAGCATCAATATCTTCGGCGGCTTCGCGGTGACGCGCCGCATGCTCGCGATGTTCTCCCGCAGCTAGCGCCGACCCGCTCCCCAACCTGATCGGAACGATTCAATGCTGGAAAACCTGAACCTGCTCGCCGCCGCGGCCGAGGGCGCGTCGTCGGACCACCTGAAGCTGATCGCCAACGCCGCCTACGTGGTGGCTGCGCTGCTGTTCGTGCTGTCCCTGGCGGGATTGAGCAAGCACGAGACCTCCCGCGCCGGCATCAGCTTCGGTATCGGCGGTATGGCCATCGCGTTGATCGCGACCATCACGCTGGCGTTCAACAACTCCCTGGAGCCCGTCGGCGTCGCGCTAATGTTCGGCGCCATGGCCATCGGCGCCGCGATCGGGCTGTGGAAGGCCAAGAAGGTCGAGATGACCGGCATGCCCGAGCTCATCGCGCTGCTGCACTCCTTCGTGGGTCTGGCCGCGGTGCTGGTCGGCTGGAACGGCTACCTGCACATCGAGGCGCACCCGGACGGCGCCGACGCCGTCGCGATGGCCGCCGACGGCATGCTCGGCATCCACTCGGCCGAGGTGGTCATCGGCGTGTTCATCGGCGCGGTGACCTTCACCGGTTCCATCGTGGCGAACCTCAAGCTGTCGGCGAAGATGAAGTCCGCGCCGATGATGCTGCCCGGCAAGAACCTCATCAATATCGGCACGCTGGTCGCCTTCATCGCGCTGACCGTGTGGTTCGTCATCGCCGACGACCCGACCCTGCAGCTGTGGCTGCTGGCCGCCGTCACCGTGCTGGCGCTGCTGCTCGGCTGGCACCTGGTCGCCTCCATCGGCGGCGGCGACATGCCCGTCGTGGTGTCGATGCTCAACAGCTACTCCGGTTGGGCCGCCGCGGCCGCCGGCTTCCTGCTCGGCAACGACCTGCTGATCATCACCGGCGCGCTGGTCGGCTCCTCCGGCGCCTACCTGTCCTACATCATGTGCAAGGCGATGAACCGGTCGTTCATCTCCGTCATCGCCGGCGGTTTCGGCATCGAAGCCGGCCCGGCCGAGGACAAGGACTACGGCGATCACCGCGAGATCAACGCCGAAGGGGCCGCCGACCTGCTGCGCGGCGCCGACTCGGTGATCATCACCCCCGGCTACGGCATGGCCGTGGCGCAGGCGCAGTACGGCGTCGCCGACCTGACCCGCAAGCTGCGCGAGCGTGGCGTCAACGTCCGGTTCGGCATCCACCCGGTGGCCGGCCGGCTGCCCGGCCACATGAACGTGCTGCTGGCCGAGGCGAAGGTGCCCTACGACATCGTGCTCGAGATGGACGAGATCAACGAGGACTTCGACGGCACCTCGGTGGTCCTGGTGATCGGCGCCAACGACACCGTCAACCCGGCCGCCGCCGAGGATCCGGGCTCACCGATCGCCGGCATGCCGGTGCTGACGGTGTGGGACGCCGACAACGTCATCGTGTTCAAGCGGTCGATGGCCTCCGGTTACGCCGGCGTGCAGAACCCGCTGTTCTTCCGGGAGAACACCCAGATGCTGTTCGGCGACGCCCGAGACCGGGTCAACGACATCCTGGCCTCGCTTTAACGTAGAAACGGCGTCACCGCGGCCAGGAACTCGTCGGGCTTCTCCACCATCGGGCTGTGCCCGGACCCGGCGATCACCGTCGGCGCCAAGCCCGCATCGGCGTACCGGCGGACGTTCGGCTCCGTCGGGGTGAGCACATCGTGCTCACCCCAGAGCACCAGCACCGGCCGGCCCAGACCGGCCAGCCGCTCGGCCACCGGCCGTGTCGCGTTCAGGTCGTCGATCACGGTCGAGTCGCAGACCCCGGTGTGGGTGAGCCGCTGCAGCGAGCGGTAGGCGAACTCCGGCACCGGGTAGTCGGGCGCGAACCCGGTCTGCAGCGAGCTCTTGTCGACGGCGTCGATGGCCCGGAACCGGTCCAGCGCCGGTCCGAGCAGCGGCCAGCAGACCGCTTCGCCCAACGCCGGCATGGACTTCAATCCCGCGTCGCCGTAGGTGTCGACGACCACCACCTTGTCGACCAACTCCGGGGCGGACTCGGCGACCGCGGTGGCCACCCCGCCACCCATCGAATGCCCAACCAGCGCCACGTGCTCGACGCCCAGGGCGCCCAGTGCCTCGATCACCGCGGCGGCCTGGCCGTCGGCGCCGTAGTCGGCCGCGTCACGGGGCGCCTCGGATCCGCCGTGGCCGACCAGGTCGATGGCGATCACCCGTCGTCCGGTGGCCACCGCCAGCCGGTCCGCGACCGGCTCCCACCACTGGATCGATGAGGCGTAGCCGTGCAGCAACACGATCGGCGGGCCTTCGCCACCGTAGCTGCGGATGTTGAGATCGGGGCCGTCGAGTGCCAGCACCTCTCCCCCGCCGAACGGCTCGGCCGCGCGCTCGGCACGGCCGACGAGGACGGCGTTGACCGCCAGCCCGGGCAGCAGCAGCACCACCACCGCGATCAACACCCGCATTCTCATGAGGCCAGACCCTACCGACGGCGCCACCCAATAGACACGTGTCATATCGTGGCTGCCATGGACTTCGCCCCCTCGGATCGAGCTTTGGATTACCAGCAGCGCCTCACCGAGTTCATGGTGACCCGGGTGCTTCCCGCCGAGGAGGATTACGACGCCTTCCGCGCCGCGGCCGGACCGGGCGATCACACCGTGCCGCCCATCGTGGAGGAACTCAAGGCCGAGGCCCGCGAACTCGGGCTGTGGAACCTCTTCCTGCCCGCCGAGTCCGGTCTGACGAACACCGAGTACGCCTCGCTGGCGGAGATCTCCGGGTGGAGCACCGAGATCGCGCCCGAGGCGCTGAACTGTTCGGCGCCGGACACCGGCAACATGGAAACCCTGCACCTGTTCGCCACCGAGGAGCAGCGCCGGGACTGGCTGCAGCCGTTGCTCGAGGGCGAGATCCGCAGCGCGTTCTCGATGACCGAGCCGGCCGTGGCCTCTAGCGACGCGCGCAATATCCAGACCGAGATCGTCCGCGACGGCGACGAGTACGTCATCAACGGCCACAAGTGGTGGACCTCCGGCGCGAATGATCCACGCTGCAAGATCCTGATCGTGATGGGGCGCACCAATCCCGACGCCGCCCCGCACCAGCAGCAGTCCATGGTGCTGGTGCCCGTCGACATTCCGGGAGTGCAGATCCTGCGCTCCACAAGCGTTTTCGGCTGGATCGACCAGCCCGGGCACGCCGAGATCATCTTCGACAACGTACGGGTTCCGGCGTCGAACCTGCTGGGCGAGGAAGGCGGCGGTTTCGCCATCGCCCAAGCCCGGCTGGGCCCCGGCCGCATCCACCACTGCATGCGCGCGATCGGGGTCGCCGAGCGGGCGCTGGCGCTGATGGTGGATCGGGCCAGCCGTCGAATCGCGTTCGGCAAGCCGCTGGCCGCCCAGGGCATGGTGCAGCACTCGATTGCGGTGTCGCGCAACGAGATCGACCAGGCCCGGCTGCTGTGCCAGAAGGCCGCCTGGACCATCGACCAGCACGGCAACAAGGCCGCCCGCAATCAGGTCGCCCAAATCAAAGCCGTCGCCCCGACCATGGCCTGCAACGTCCTCGACCGGGCGATCCAGGTGCACGGCGCGGCCGGAGTCAGCGATGACACCGCGCTGGCCCGGATGTACGGCTGGCAGCGCGCCATGCGGATCTTCGACGGACCCGACGAAGTCCACCTGCGCAGCATCGCCCGCGCCGAGCTGTCCGCCGACAAGAGCCCACTGGCCGCCGCGGCCGTCCCGAAGTGACCGGAATGCTGTCCGGGGCTTGGAATTTCCGCGACGTCGCGTCGTCGACGTCGGGGGCGATCCGGCCCGGTCGGCTGTTCCGATCCGGCGAACTGACCCAACTCGACGAGACCGGTGCGCGGCAGCTGGAGCAGCTCTGGATCCGCGACGTAGCCGACCTGCGCAGCACACCCGAGGTGCGCCGGCACGGCGCCGACCGGGTGCCGGCGAGCGTGCGGGTGCACGCGCTGCCGTTCGTCGAAGTGCTCACCGGCGACAAGATGCCCGACGACGACGTGGCGCCGCACGAGCACGCGTTCGCCCGGCTGGTGAAAGAACACCCGGACCCGGAGGCGGCCGCGGCCAAGGCCCGGCGTTTCATGGCCGAGGAGTACCTGCGGTTCGCCACCGCCGATGGCGCGCAGCGGGCGCTGCGCGAGACCGCGCGGCTGCTGGCCGCGGGTTCTGCGGTGCTGACGCACTGCTTCGCCGGCAAGGACCGCACCGGTTTCTCGGTGGCCGTGGTGCTCGAAGCGGTCGGGGTGGACCGCTCCACCATCATGGACGACTACCTGGCCAGCAACAACGCCGCGCCGGAGTTGCGCGCGCAGATCGCCGAGCGCATCCGGACCCAGCTCGGCGGGAACCTGCCCGCCGACGCCGAGGCCTACGCGCGGGCGCGGCTGTCCGACGACGTGCTGGGCGTGCGCCCGGAGTACCTCGACGGCGCGCTGGCCCGCGTCGAGGCCGACTTCGGCTCGGTGACCGGCTATCTGAGCGCGGCCGGTGTCACCGACGAGGAACTGGCCGCGCTGCGCGAGACGCTGCGGGACTGAGCCGGATCAGACGGCGTCCGCGCCGGTGCGATCCGCACTCGGCGACGCGTCGTCGTGCTGGTCTCCGGGCGCCGACGGCCCCGCGCCGCCGTCGGGATCCTTTGCGCCGTGCCGGCCCGTGAACGGCGAACCGACTCGGTCACGTTTGCCGGCCAGGGACGGGCCTTCGCCGCCGCGACGCGGATCCAGTTTCGCCGTCACCGGGCCGTCCTGGTCCGCCTCGGCTGCTACGGCGGCTTTGCGCTCCCGCCAGCGTTGCCGCGGCGACATCGCGGGCGCCTCAGAGTCAGTGTCCACAGTTTTGTTGCGGGTGAACAACTTCCGGATCTTCAGACCCACGGGGCCTGAATCGTCAGCCGGCGGCGTGAGCCCGGCCTCGGGGACCTCCCCGACGCCGACCGGGTTCTCGCTCCGCGCTGCGACGCCGGGCCACTGCGATCGCGGCTTCTCACCCATGGACTGTTTGCGCTCGAACCGAGCGCCGGACTCGACCGCCAACGTCCTGAGGTTCTGACTCTCCACAACGGGTTCGACCGCGCCGTCCTCCACCACGTCGACGTTCTGCTGGACTACGTTCGGCTGGCCGGAGTTCCCGCCGAACAGCCGGAAACGGTTGACCGTGTCCTCGGCCTTGTCGATGAAGTCGGTGACCGCGTTGGATCCGAACAGATCCGAGATCCGGACGGTGTCCACCCCGTAGGGACTCGTCGACTTCTTGGTGCCCAGCGGCCGGAAGCCCGGGTCGCCGGCGATCTCGGCGAGCGCGTTGTCGATGCCGACCAGCAGCGCGTTGCCGAAGGTCAGCACGTCGGTGATCGGCTGGAACCGGATCAGCTTCATCGACTCCGGGCTGCCCGGCGAGAGGCCACGGTCATAGCCCATTTCGGTGATCGCCCGCAGCGGCGAGTCCAGCAGGGTGAACAGCGGGCCCAGCCAGCCCCGCACCGGATCCGGGATGACGTTCTCCACGATGCTCAGCATCGGCAGCCGTTCGGTGGGGATCATGTAGTAGGTGGTGTCCCCGTACACGCCCTGTTTCATGGCTTCGGTCACCGCCGGCTGGTAGCCGCCGTGCACGGTCGCCATCCCGGCCACGGCGTTGAGGGTGGCGATCAGGTTCAGCGGGTACAGCGGGAAGTCGGAGAACCCGTCGTACTGGGTGCTGATGTCCTCGGTCCTGAAGTGGCAGACGCCTTCGACGCAGCTGTCGGTCGGGGTAGCGCCGTCGAAGGTGATGCCCACGAACGGAATTGACAACCCGTTGAGGCGCTCGAGGATGCCGCCGTTGGGCCGGTTCGGATTGCCGATGATGACGAACGACACGTCCGGCGCGGTGTCCCAACCCTGCTGCGAGTACCAGTCGATCATGGCGCGTTTGACGTCGGTGAGCACCCGGCCGCTCTGCGAGTAACCGAACACCACCAGCGCGTCGTCCTGGTCGAACTCGTGGAAGAACTCCGGGTTCGCCGGGCAGCCGGCCGGGCCGGACACACATTTGGCGACGTTCTGCACACCGATCATCACCGACCGGTCGAAGGTCATGGTGGAGCCGGGCAGCGGCCAGAACTGTTCCGGTGTGTACACCGCCACCCGGCGATCGCCGGTGTTCGTCTGCGGCGAGTCGAAAAGGCCCCACCGGTCGGCGGCCGGGTCGACATAGGTGTTCCCGAAGTGGCCGAGGAAGTTCTGCACGAACAGTTCGTCGTTGGTGGGCGGCATCAACGGCGCCCCGGTGCCGCCGACCATCAGCGCGGTGACGGTCGCCAGCGGCAGCACCGCCGCGGTGATCACCGACCAGGCCGCGGCCAGCGCCCGCCGACGATCACGCCCAACACACCGAAAATACGAAGAATCGACCCCATCAGAACCCCCGGGGCGCCCGCCGCTCCCCATTCCCTCCGGGATCAGCGGGCCGCCGTCCCGAAGAGCTCATGCAGTTCGCAGCGTATGACCGGTACCGCCGGTTCCGCAATGCTTTCCCAGGAAATCCCTCCGCGAATCTCAGCACCCGCCGGGACGACGCAGCGCGGCCCCGCAGAAGATGACCGGCGCCGCTCAGGCGGCCGGAGCGCTGCCGGTGTCGGCGGTCTTCTGCGCGCCCGCACCCTGCTCGCCCCGGTTGGGTCCTCGCCGCTGCGCGCTGTCCCGACTGAACCGAGTCGGGTTGCCGCTATCGGCGCCGGAAGTCTTGGTCAGTCCTGCGGGCCGGCGCTTGCGGTCGCTCGGATCGGGGCCCTCGACCCGGTCGCTCGGCTGCGACGCAGCCGATTCGGACTCGGTCACCGCCGCCTTCTTCTCCCGCTTGCCGCGCGGCCCAGCGGCCACCGCCAGCGCGCCGCTGTCCGCTTCTTCAGCCCCGGGCCGCGACCCGCGCTTGCGCCAATCCCGCAGCGACTTCGGCCGCTCGGCCGGCGGCTGGGCGGTTGTTGGCGCGGGGTCCGCGGCCGGCGCCTCTCCGATCTGCGACCGGCTGCGCTTGGCCACCGACGCCTTCTGCATCTTCAGGACCTCGCCCTGCTCGACGGCGCCTTGCTCGCCGTTCTGCGGCGCGACGTTCTGATCGTCATCGAGTTGAACGACGTTCTGCGGCACGGCGCCCTGCTGGCCGGAGCCCCCGCCGAACAGCCGGAACCGGTTGATCGCGTCTTCGGTTTTGTCGATGAAATCGGTCACCGCATTGGACCCGAACACATCCGATGCCCGGATGGTGTCCACCCCGTACGGGCTCGTCGGCTTCTTGGTGCCCAGCGGCCGGAAATTTGCGTCGCCGGTGACCTCCGCCAGAGCGTCGTCTATACCGACGGCCAGGGCGTTGCCGAACGTCAGCACGTCGGTGATCGGCTGGAACCGGATCAGCTTCATCGGCTCCGGGCTGCCCGGCGAGAGGCCACGGTCGTAGCCCATTTCGGTGATCGCCCGCAGCGGCGAGTCCAGCAGCGTGAACACCGGGCTGAGCCAACCGCCGACCGGATCCGGGATGGCATCCTCGACAATGCTCAACAGCGGCAGCCGAGTGGTGGGGATCATGTAGTACTGGGTGTCGCCATACTTGCCCTGGTCGATCAGCGCGTCGATGTCGGCGTCCTGGTAGTACCCGTGCACCGCGAAGATGCCGGCCAGCGCGTTCAGGTCGGCCAGCACATTGAGCGGGTACAACGGGAAATCGGAGTACCCGTCGTACTGATATGAGTAGTCGGTGGTGTCGAACCGGCAACCGGTCGGTGTTCCGCAGCCACTGTCGGTCGGGGTGGCCCCATCGGTGGTGATGTCGAGGATCGGAATGTGCAGTCCGAGGAAGCGTTCCAGGATGCCGCCGTTGGGCCGGTTCGGGTTGCCGATCAGCACGAACTGCAGATCCGGCACCGGGTTTGCCGGATCGTCCCAGCCGACCCTGTTGTACAGGCTGACCAGCGACTGCTTGAGGTTGGTCGCGATCCGGGCGCTCTGCGAGTAGCCGAAGACCAGACGATCCGCGGTGACGTCGTCCAGGTCGCGGATCGCTGCGCCGGCTGTGGTGTTGTGCACGCAGGTCGCGCCACCCAGCACGCACCCGGTCAGGTTCGTCAGCCCGATCTTGACCGACTGGTCGAAGGTGAGCTTCTGGTCGGGCAGCGGCCAGAACTCCTCCGGGGTGTACACCGCCACCGAACCCTGGTAAGTGTCCCCCGCCGCCAACGATGGCTTGATGTACTTGTTGTACGTCCAACCCAGGTAGAAGTCGGTGGCGTCGTCCGGGGTCCCGATCGGACCGATGTTCATCAGCGGCGAACCGGTGCCGCCCATCACCAGCGCGGTGACGGCGGCCAACGGCAGCACCGCGGCGACCACCGCCGACCACGCCGCCGCCAGCATCGTGCCGATGACCACCCCGAGGAAACCGAAAACCCGAATGACGGACCCCATGACCCAACCCGTTTCCACCCCACCGCAAACCCCGCCCCGATCAGGCTCGGCGGGCTGAGCAGCCCGAACGGGAACTTACTGAGGGGTAATATAAACCCGGTACCGGCGGTTCCGGAAGCAAAATCCGCAAATTCTTCCGGAATTGGTGCGGGGGTGAGAAAAGGGTGCCGAATGAGGTGCCCCTGCGGGCCCCGGAGGCCCTATCCAGCGACGTCAGTGACCTGCTGGCGACTTCATGCGACGTCAGTGACCCGCTGGCGGTTCCCGCGCCTGAAACCGCCCACCCGTCACTGGCGAACCCCGCAACCGCCCGCCAGTCACTGGGGAGACCGCCGGTGACGTGATGGCGGCCCGAAATCGCCCACCCGTCACTGGCAAACCCGGGCACCCGCCAACCGGCCGCCCAACGACCGCTCAGCCGAGAAGCACCGCCCCGGCCCACACTCCGGCCGCCAGCAGCGCTCCGGCGAACTCCACCCCCATCGACAGCAGCACCCCCTTGACGGCGAACACCGTCGCCGCCCACGCGCGGGCCAGATCCCGACGCTTGACCAGCTCGCCGACGAACACCCCGCCCACGAAACCGATCACCAGGCCGATCACCGGCACCGCGAAGAACCCGACGATCCCGCACAACGCGCCGAAGATCAGGATCGGCGTGCCCACGTCGGCGGCCCGCATCCGCTTGGCCGGCCAGAGGTACTTGACCACCGAGGCCGTGACGATCAGCGCCGCGCACACCCCCAGGGTGACCCAGCCGGTGGTGTTCTGCTCGAAGCACGCCCAGACCGTGATGGCGGCCAACACCAGAAACCCACCCGGCAGCAGCGGAACCACCACCCCGACCAACCCGACCGCGATGGCCAGCCCGACCAGTAACAGCCCACCAGTGCTCACATACAGATCATGCCCCGACCCACCGGCCGGGGCATGATTCCGCAGATGTCAGAGGCTGAAGGACGCCTGCTTGGCCTCGGAGAGGTCGTCGATCTCCGTCCAGCGCGCCGCGACGTCGGCGACAGTCGGCGGGTTGTCGAAGGTGACGCCCTCGTTCTGGAACAGCGCGGTGCGCTGCACCTTCCCGCCGCCGACGATGAACACCGACGCGGAATCGGGCACCTCCTCGGTGCACAGGTAGCCGACCACCGGCGCGACGAACTCCGGCGTCAGCTTCTTGAACACCTCCGGCGGCAGAATGTCCTCGGTCATCCGGGTGGCGGCCAGCGGCGCGACGGCGTTGGCCTTGATGTTGTACTTGGCGCCTTCCAGCGCCAGGGTGTTGATCAGCCCGACCAGGCCGGCCTTGGCCGCGCCGTAGTTCGCCTGGCCGAAGTTGCCGAACAGCCCGCTGGTGGAGGTGGCCACCACGACGCGGCCGAAGCTCTGCTCGCGGAAGTGCGGCCAGGCCGCCCGGATCACGTTGTAGCCGCCGTACAGGTGCACCTTGAGCACGGCGTCGAAGTTCTCGTCGGTCATCTTGTGGAAGGTGCCGTCACGCAGGATGCCGGCATTGCTGACCACACCGTGCACGGCGCCGAACTCGTCGATCGCGGTCTTGACCATGTTGGCGGCGCCGGCGGCTTCGGCGACGCTGTCGTAGTTGGCCACCGCGCGTCCGCCGGCGGCGCGGATCTCGGCGACCACCTCGTCGGCCATATTGTGTCCGGCGCCGCTGCCATCACGGGCGCCACCGAGGTCGTTGACCACCACGGCCGCGCCTTCGCGGGCCAGGGTCAGCGCGTACTCGCGGCCCAGACCACCTCCCGCGCCGGTGACGATGACTACGCGATCCTGCACTCCGGGCATGAATGTCCTTCCTAGACGGGATGTTTCACCCGTCGACCCCTGTTCGGCCGACGGATGTGCGGTCGAGCCGCGTTTCTCAGAACAGTTTGCGCGCGAGCTTCCACGCGAAGTCGGTGTAGGGCGGGTAGATCGGCTTGGTCAGGTCCGGGCGGGTGGTCTTGGTCATCACCGACTTGCGGTGGCTGAACTCCTCGAACCCGAACCGGCCGTGATAGCCGCCCATCCCGGACGGGCCGACGCCGCCGAACGGCAACTTCGCGGTGGCGAAGTGGAAGATCAGATGGTTGACCACCATGCCGCCCGCGGTCACCTCGGAGATCACCCGCTCCCGGGTGGCCTTGTCCTTGGTGAACAGGTACGCCGCCAGCGGCTTGTCGCGGCCGTTGACGAAGTCGATCGCCTCGTCCAGCGAGCCGACCGACAGCACCGGCAGGATCGGGCCGAAGATCTCGTCGGTCATCAGCGGTTCGTCGGTCGACGGGTCAACGACGACGGTCGGTTCGATCTCCAGCTTCTCGGCGTTGCCGCCACCGCCGACGGCGACCGTGCCGCGGGTGGCCGACAGCGCGCCGGACAGCCGCGCGAAGTGCCGCTCGTTGACGATCCGTTTGCCGCCGGTGTCGCCCGCCTGGAACTCGGTGAGCGCCGCGCGGAGGCAGTCGACGAACTGGTCCTTGATCGAGGCGTCGGCCAGCACGTAGTCCGGCGCGATGCAGATCTGGCCGGAGTTGAGCAGTTTGATCCAGGCGATCCGCTTGGCGGCGACCTCGACGTCGGCGTCGGCCGCCAGGATCACCGGGCTCTTGCCGCCCAGTTCCAGCGTGCAGGGCGTCAGGTGCGCGGCGGCGGCCTGGTACACCTTGCGGCCGATTTCGGTGCCGCCGGTGAAGCACAGCTTGTCGAAGCCCTGAGCGATCAGTTCCTGCGTGGTCTCACCGTCTCCTTCGACGACGACAATGGCGTCGCTGTCGAGGTAGCGCGCGACCAGTTCGGCCATCAGCGCCGAGGACGCCGGGGCGACCTCCGAGGGTTTGAGCACCACCACGTTGCCGGCGGCGATCGCGCCGACGGCCGGGCCGAGGGTCAGCGCGAACGGGAAGTTCCACGCGCCGATGACCAGCACCGCGCCGTACGGCTCGTACTCGATCCAGCCCCGACCGGGCAGTTGCGCCTTCTCCAGCATCCGGTAGCGCCGCTTGGACCATTTGCCGACGTGCTTGGCGGCGTCGTCGGCCTCGTTGATGGTGGTGATGATGTCGGCCAGCCAGGCCTCGAACGGGCCGCGGCCCAGGTCGGCCTCCAACGCGGCGTTGATCCGCTCCTCGTTCTCGCTCAGCATCCGCGACAGCGCCCGCAATTGGGTGCGCCGCCACTCGATGGGCCGGGTGCGCCCGGAGGCGTAGGTGCTGCGCAGGCGGTCGACGAGGGCGGGGATTCCGCCTTCGGTGCCGACGAGATCGGTGGCGTTCGCGGTCATGACGTCCCTTCTGCCCGCGCGGGTGATTTTCGGCGCGGTGTGATCCACCCCATCGTAGGACGTGCCTCATGATCACCGGTAGGCCCATTTGACACGTGTCGACATTCGCCCAGCGCAGCGGCCCATCGGGGCCAATCTGGCCCTGCATGCCACAACCGGACATGAGACGACATATGGTGCGTTGTCATGGCAAGTGTCGCGTCACGGGAGGCGTACTTCGAGACCGGTCTCGAAGTACTGGCCGACAGCGGCTTCGGGGGGCTCAAGCTCGCGGTGGTGTGCAGCCGACTCGGCGTCACCACGGGCTCGTTCTATCACTACTTCCCAAGCTGGGGGCATTACACCCGGGAACTGATCGAGCATTGGCGTCAGGCCACCCACCGGCGGGTCGAGGGCCTGCGGGCCATCACCGATCCGCGTGCCCGGATCGACAAGCTCATCCAGGTCGGGCTGAGCCTGCCGCATGAGGCCGACGCCGCCATCCGCACCTGGGCGTCGGTGGACCCGAACGTCCAGACGGCGCAGGTCGAGGTCGACGCCGAGCGTTTCGAGGTCATCCGCGACGCCGCCGAGGAGATCCTGGGCGACGACCGGGAGGCGACGGTCTTCGCGGAGTGGTCGGTCTACCTGCTGACCGGCTACGAGCAGTCCACGCTGCCGCATGACCGCGACGGGCTGGCCTGGATGTTCAAGGCGCTCACCGACAGCATGTACAACGGCAACTGGGCCAAAACCGTGGCGCTGATTCCGATGCCGAAGGCCCGTCCGCACCGAGACTGACACTGCCCTCAGCCGACGGCGCTACGGTGTCACCCATGCGAGCGCCGCGCCCGATCCGCCGGCTCCGGGCCGAGCTCAGCGAGCGCGACCCCGAGTACGACGCGCAGCGCCGCGCCGCCCGTGTCGCGCTGGTGATTCCGCTGGCCGCCGCCCTGGGTTTCACGTTCGGCGAGGGCCAGACGCCGATGTTCGCCATCTTCGGGACCATCGCCCAGCTGATCATGGTCGACTTCCCCGGCAACCGCGCCCGGCGCGCCGTCTCCTACCTCGGGCTGGGCGCCGCCGGCGCCGTGATGATCGTGTTGGGCACGCTGGTCTCGCCGATTCCCTGGCTGGCGGTCGCGACGATGTTCGTCGTCGCCTCCGCGGTCACTTTCGCCGGGGTGCTGAGCTCCTCGATCGCGGCGGCGCGCCGCGCCGCCCTGATGCCGTTCGTGCTGCCGGCGTGCACCCCACCCGGGCCGCTGGACGACCGGTTGCTCGGCTGGGCGATCGCCGTCGCGGTCTGCGTGCCGGCGGCGCTGTTCCTGTTCCCCCCGCGGCAACACAATCAGCTGCGTCAGGACTGCGCCCGGGTGTGCGCCGCACTGGCCGACCGCCTGGAGGGCCACGGCAGCGCCAAGGCGGTGAACACCGCGATGAACGCGCTGTATGCGCGCTACCTGGCCGGCGAGTACCGGCCCGTAGGGCTGACCGCGGGCAGCCGTGCGCTGGTCCGGGTCGTCGACGACCTGGGCTGGCTCGCCGACCGCGTCGACGACGCCACCGCGGCCACGCTCGGATCGATGGCCGCCCCGGCGGTGCGGGTGCTGCGGGCCTCCCAGCAATTGCTCTCCGGTCCGCAGTCGGCGCGCGATCCGTCCCGGGTGGGACCGCGACTGGAGCTGGCCGACGCGACCGACGGGATGCGGGAGGTCTCCCGCGGCCGCTACCGCGACGACATCGCGGCGATCCTGCGGGCCCCGGACGACCACACCGCCGTCGTGGTCGGCCGCCGGCTGCTGCAACGCCGCAGCGTCGGCGCGCAGATCGGCGTCACCGGCCGGCTGATCTCCTGGGCCGACGCCGCCGACAGCCGTCCGGTGCTGGCGCGGGTGCTCGGCCGCGGCCTGGCCCCGGCCGGAGCAGCCGGGCGGGTGCTGTCGGAGACCGAGGCGGTCACCGGCCTGCCGTCGGGGTATCTCAGCGGCCGATCGGTGGTGGTCCGCAACAGCCTGCGCACCGGGCTCGGTCTGGCCCTGGCCGTCGCGGTCACCCACCTGTTCCCGGTGGAGCACGGCTTCTGGGTGGTGCTCGCCGCGATGTCGGTGCTGCGCGGCACCGCGCTGTCGACCGGGACGAAGGTGCTGCACGCCGTGATCGGCACGACGCTGGGGTTCGCGATCGGCGCGGTGGCCATCGAGTTCCTCGGGGTGAACCCGCTGACCATGTGGCTGGCGTTGCCGGTGGTGGCGTTCCTGGCCGCCATCGTGCCCAAGCTGTGGTCCTACACCGCCGGGCAGGCGGCGTTCACCATGATGGTGTTGATCGTGTTCAACCTGATCCAACCGACCGGCTGGCAGGTCGGGCTGCTGCGCATCGAGGACATTCTGGTCGGCGGACTGGTCGGCGCCGCGGTCTCGCTGCTGCTGTGGCCGCGGGGTTCGGGCAACGCGGTCGGTCGGGCGATCGTCGCCTGCCTGGATATCGGCGCGCACTATCTGCGCGCCGCGGTCGGCCGCATCACCGACAACACCCCGGCCGACACCGTCGCCGCGCTCGGCTACCAGTCGCTGGCAGCCGGCCGGACCCTGGACGACGGGATCCGCCAGTACCTGTCGGAGAACAGCGACCCGGAGGCCCGCACGTCGCTGATCCGGGAGACCAACCGCGCGGTCAAACTGCGCTCGGCGGCCGATCTGATCGCCGACATCCCCGAGCCACCGACCCCGGGCGCCTACCCGAACACCCGGGCGGTGCTCGACGCCTATGCCAATTGCATCTGCGACCGGATGCTCGGCTACAACACCGGCATCGACCTCGCCGAGCGGTTCGTGATCGCGCTGCGCGCCGAATCCGCCGACACCCGGCGGCCGATCTCCGACGCGCTCCCGCTGGTGACCGTCGCGGCGAACCTCGGCGAACTGGGCGAGATCTGAGCCCGGAATAAGCGGACCGCGGTCCGGGTTCTTATGGCATGCCCGCTATCACCGCAAACACCCTGACCCTGCCCCGCCTCACCGCGGCGTCGGCCGCGGACACCGAGCGGCCGGTCCGCTCGATCAGCACCGGACCACGCGGTATGGAAGGCGAGGGCTTCCCGGTCGTGCGCGCGTTCGCCGGAGTCCGCGCCGTCGACCTCGATCCGTTCATCCACATGGACCAGATGGGCGAGGTCGACTACGCCCCCGGAGAGCCGCGGGGCACCGACTGGCATCCGCACCGCGGGTTCGAAACCGTCACCTACATGATCGACGGGCGGTTCGCCCACCAGGACTCACACGGTGGCGGCGGACTGATCGGCGACGGCGCCACCCAGTGGATGACGGCGGGCGCGGGGATCCTGCACATCGAGACCCCGCCGGTCGAACTCGTCGACAGCGGCGGGCTGTTCCACGGCATCCAGCTGTGGGTGAACCTGCCGCGCGCCGACAAGTTCGCCGCACCCCGCTACCAGGCCATCGAGGGCGCCCAGGTGGGACTGGTGTCCTCGGCCGACGGCGGCGCGCTGCTGCGGATCATCGCCGGGGAGGTCGACGGCCACGCCGGCCCGGGGTGACGCACACCCCGATCACGCTGGCGCACGCCACCGTCGAGCCCGGCGCGCAACTGAGCCTACCGTGGGAGCCCGGGTTCAACGCGCTGGTTTACGTGCTGTCCGGGCGCGGAACGGTCGGCCCGGCCGCGCACCCCATCCGGCAGGGACAGCTCGCGGTGCTCGGCGCCGGAGACCGGATCACCGTCGCCGCCGAGTCCGGGCAGGACGGCAACCGGCCCGCGCTGGAGGTGTTGCTGCTGGGCGGCCAACCGATCCGCGAACCGGTGTGGCATTACGGACCGTTCGTGATGAACACCAAGGAAGAGATCGCCCGGGCGCTGGAGGACTACAACGCCGGGCGGTTCGGCCAGATCCCGCCGGACGGGTTGCGCCCGGCGTCAGCCAACCCCGCGAACCGCTGAGCTACCCCAACAGCACGGCCGAGGCGGCCTCGCGCGCCTCGGTCGCGCTGGCCACCCCGAGCACCGCGTCGGCGGCTTCCCGGCACTGCGCCAGGGTCACCGTCGACAGCCGGGCGCCGACCGCGCGGACGGCGGCCGAGGCGCAGGACAGCGAGGTGACGCCCATCCCGGTCAGCACGCAGGCCAGCAGCGGATCGGCGGCGGCCTCACCGCACACTCCGACCGGCTTGCCCGCCGCGGCGCCGGCCGCCGCGGTGGCGGCAACCAGGGTCAGCACGCCGGGCTGCCACGGGTCGGTGAGCGCGGCCAGTTCGGCCGACATCCGGTCCGCGGCCATCGTGTACTGGGCCAGGTCGTTGGTGCCGATGGACAGGAAGTCCACATGTTCGAGCACCCGGCCGGCCAGCAGCGCCGCGGCCGGGATCTCGATCATCACCCCGGGCTTGAGACCGTGCGCGCGAGCCTGCTCGGCGAAATCCCGCGCCTCGGCGGGGGTGGCGATCATCGGGGCCATCACCCAGGGCGCGGAGCCGGTGTCGCGGGCGGCCTGGGCGATGCCGGCCAGCTGGCGCTCCAGCAGACCCGGGTTGCCGAACGCGATGCGGATGCCCCGCACGCCTAGCGCCGGATTCGCCTCGTCGGGGTGGCCGGCGAACTTCAGCGGCTTGTCCGAGCCGGCGTCCAGCGTCCGGATGACCACCTTGCGGCCGGGGAACGCGGCCAGCACCTCGCCGTAGATCTGCGCCTGCTCCTGCACCGACGGCTCGGTCTCCCGGTTCAGGAAGCACAGCTCGGTGCGGAACAGGCCGACCCCCTCGGCCGGGGTTTCGGCGGCCAGCCGGGCGGCGGCGCCGTCCTGCACATTGGCCAGCACCTCGACCCGGCGCCCGTCGGCGGTGACGCCCGGCCCGCTCCAGCCGGCGGTGGCCGCCGCGGCCTCGTCGGCCCGGGCCACTTCGGCCGCAGCCTGCGCCGGATCGGGGTCGACGAGCAGCGTGCCGCGGGTGCCGTCGATCAGCACCAGGGCACCGGCGGCGATGTCGTCGAGCCCGGCGATGGCGACCACGCACGGGATGCCCAGCTGGCGCGCGATGATCGCGGTGTGACTGGTCGGCCCGCCGAGCGTGGTGGCCAGGCCGACGACCAGCGCCGGGTCCAGCCCGGCGGTGTCGGCGGGGGCCAGGTCCTCGGCGCACAGGATGGACGGAGTCGAGGGGACCGGGACGCCCGGTTCGGGCAGACCGCGCAGCTCGGCGGTGACCCGGTCGCGGATGTCCTGCAGGTCGGTGACGCGTTCGGCCATCAGGCCGCCCATCTTGGTGAACAGGTCGGCGAACTGGGCGACGGCCTGGTGGGTGGCCCGCTCGGCCGGGTCCCCGACGGCGATGCGTTTGCGCGCCGCCGCCAGCCAGGCCTTGTCCTGCGCCAGCTGCGCGGTGGCGGCCAGCACCTCGGCGGCCACTCCGGTGGCGTGCGCGGCCCGGTCCCGCAGCCGGTCGGCGACCGCGGCGGCGGCCGCGTCGAACCGGACCGCCTCGGCGGCGCGGGCGTCTTCGGGGACCTCGGGCAGGCCGGCCAGGTCCAGCGCCGGCGCCCGGCCGGGCCGGATGACGGGCGCGTATCGCACGCCTCCGACGACGGGAACCCCGGACAGTGACACAGGCGGCGCAGAGGTGGTCATGTGAGACAGATTACTAGAAATCCTTGACTAATCAACAGGTTCAGGCGTAAAACAACACTTACCCACATGTTCGGGTAGTAAGCCACTCGCGATTAGAGGCAGCGTGTATCCGGAAGAACGTCAGCAGGCGATCGCCACGCGGGTGCTGTCCCGCGGCCGAGCCTCGGTGACCGAACTCGCCGAGGTGTACGCCGTCACCACCGAGACGGTGCGCCGCGATCTGGCGGTCCTGGACCGCGCCGGCGTGCTGCGCCGGGTGCACGGCGGGGCCGTCCCGGCCGGCGCGCTGCGGTTGGTGGAACCGGGCGTGGCCGAACGCGAGAGCACCCGCACCGAGGCCAAGTCCGCGATCGGCGCGGCGGCCGCCGACTTCTTCCCGCCCGAGGGCGGCACCGTCCTGCTCGACGCCGGCACCACCACCGCGCAGGTCGCCGCGCACCTGCCCGCCGGCCGCCGGCTGTCGGTGGTCACCAACAGCATTCCGATCGCGGCCCGGCTCAACGGCTCCCCCGAACTGACCGTCCACCTGCTCGGCGGCCGGGTCCGGGCGCTCACCCAGGCCGCGGTCGGCGACGCCGCGTTGCGCATGCTGGACAACCTGCGCGTCGACGTCGCCTTCATGGGCGCCAACGGCATCACCCTCGACCACGGCCTGTCCACCCCGGACGCCGACGAGGCGGCCGTCAAGCGCGCCATGGTGCACGCCGCCAATTACGTGGTGGCCGTGGCGGACTCGTCCAAACTCGGCCAGGAGTCCTTCGTCGGGTTCGCGCCCGTCGCCGAGATCGACACGCTGATCACCGATCCCGGGATCAGCGACGCGCAGACCCGGGCGCTGACCGCGGCCGGAGTTGAGGTGGTCCTCGCATGATCCTGACCGTCACCCCGAACCCGAGTATCGACCGCACCATCACGCTGGCGGCGCCGCTGGTCCGCGGCGCGGTGCAGCGGGTGCGATCCACCTCCGCCGAACCCGGCGGCAAGGGCGTGAACGTGGCCCGGGCGTTGAGCCTGGCGGGTGTGCCGACGCTGGCGCTGCTGCCCGCCGACGCCGACGACCCGTTCCTGGCGCTGCTGGCCGGCGCCGCGGTGGACCACGCGGCCGTGCCCGGTCCCGGTGCGGTGCGCACCAACCTGACGATCACCGAGGACGACGGCACCACCACCAAGTTGAACGAGCCGGGCGCCAACCGCGACGCCTCCGACGTGGCCGCGCTGACCGACGCGGTGGCGGCTCGAGCGGCCGCCGCGGACTGGGTGGTGCTGTCCGGGTCACTGCCGCCGGGCATGCCGGTGGATTGGTACGCGCAGGTGGTGGCGCTGTTGTCCGGACTGGACTGCCGAGTCGCGGTGGACACCTCCGACGCCCCGCTGGACGCGCTGGCCGCCGGGTTCGGCGTCGCCGCGCCGGACCTGATCAAACCCAACTCCGAGGAACTCGCCGGCCTGGTCGGCGCCTCCGCCGAACAGTTGGAATACGCCGTCGCCCAGGGCGATCCGGCCCCGGTGGTGGCCGCGGCGGCCCGGCTGATCGACCGCGGGGTGCGCGCTGTGCTGGCCACCCTCGGCGCCGCGGGCGCGGTGCTGGTCGACGCCGACGGGGCGTGGCTGGCGACGCCGCCGCCGATCACCCCGCGCAGCACCGTCGGCGCCGGCGACTCGTCGCTGGCCGGCTACCTGCGCGCCGACGTCGCCGGGGCCGATGCGGCCGGCCGGATCGCAATGGCCGTCGGATACGGCAGCGCCGCCGCGTCGCTGCCCGGCTCCGCGCTGCCCGGACCCGAACTCGTCGACGCCGCCGCGGTCGCTGTCCGCTCGATCTGATCTCGCCGAAAACCCCCACCGCCCACCGATTCCGACGAAAGTGACTGCCATGACCCAACCCAGTCCGCCGGTGACCACCCCGGACCTGGTGCTGCTCGGCGTGGACGCCGGCGCCGACAAAGAAGCCGTCATCGCCCGGCTCGCCGCCCAGGCGGCCGCGGCCGGACGCTGCGACGATCCGAAAGGTCTGGCCGGCGCCGCAGCCGAGCGCGAGGCCAAGTCGGCCACCGGGCTGCCGGGCGGCATCGCGATCCCGCACTGCCGCTCCCCGTACGTCGACGTCCCGACGATCACCTTCGCCCGGCTGGACCCCAAGGTCGACTTCGGGGCGCCCGACGGCCCGGCCGATCTGGTGTTCCTGATCGCCGCCCCGGACTCCGGCGGCGCCGAGCACCTCAAACTGCTGTCCAGCCTGGCCCGGTCGCTGGTGCGCCCGGACTTCGTCACCTCGCTGCGCGAGGCCGCCACCGCCGACGACGTGGTGGCGCTGATCGACTCCGCGGTGCACCCCAAGCCGAAGCCCGCCGCCAAGCCTGCCGAGACCGCCCAGGCCGCGCAGGCCGAGATCGCCACGCCCGCCGAGGCCAAGCCCGCCGCGGTGAAACCAAAGCGGATCGTCGCGATCACCGCCTGCCCGACAGGTATCGCGCACACCTACATGGCCGCCGACTCGCTCAAGCTCGCCGCCGAACGCGCCGGGGTCGACTTCGTGGTGGAGACCCAAGGCTCCTCGGGCAGCACCCCGATCCCGCCGGACGTGATCGCCTCGGCCGACGCCGTCATATTCGCCACCGAGGTCGGGGTGAAGGACCGCGGCCGGTTCGCCGGCCTGCCGGTCATCGCGTCCGGGGTGAAGCGGGCCATCAACGAACCCGACGTCATGATCGCCGAGGCGGTCGCCGCGTCGGACAACCCGAACGCGGCCCGGGTGGAGGGCGGCGGGGCCGCCGCGGCGTCGAGTTCGGCGACCCAGGGCTCCTCCGACGTCGGCTGGGGCACCCGCACCCGGCAGATCCTGCTCACCGGCGTGAGCTACATGATCCCGTTCGTCGCCGGCGGCGGTCTGCTGATCGCGCTCGGCTTCCTGTTCGCCGGCTACGACATCGCCAACGCCGCCGACGGCCAGTCCGCGCAGGCCTACGGAATGAACAGCCTGGGCGCGCACATCGCCGTCACCAACACCCTGACCGACCTGCCCGCCGGCGGGCTGATGCAGTACATCGGCGCGGTGCTGTTCACCGTCGGCCAGTTGTCCTTCATGTTCCTGGTGCCCGCGCTGGCCGGTTACATCGCGTTCGCGATGGCCGACCGGCCCGGCATCGCCCCCGGCTTCACCGCCGGCGCGGTGGCGGTGTTCGTCGGCGCCGGGTTCATCGGCGGCATCGTCGGCGGCGTCATCGCCGGGTTCGTGGCCAAGTCGATCGGCCGACTCGAGGTTCCGCGCTGGCTGCGCGGCCTGATGCCGGTGGTGATCATCCCGCTGGGCGCCTCCCTGGTCGTCGGGCTGACCATGTTCCTGTTGCTGGGCCGGCCGCTGGCCGCGCTGACCAACGCGCTGACCGAATGGCTGTCCGGGATGAGCGGCTCCTCGGTGCTGATCCTCGGGGTGATCCTGGGTCTGATGATGTGCTTCGACCTCGGCGGCCCGGTCAACAAGGCCGCCTACGCGTTCGCCGCCGCCGGGTTGTCCACCACCGATGTCGCCTCCATGCGGATCATGGCCGCGGTGATGGCCGCCGGCATGGTGCCGCCACTGGCGATGGCGCTGGCCACCGCGGTGCGGCCGAAGCTGTTCAGCGAGCCGGAGCGGGAGAACGGCCGGGCGGCCTGGCTGTTGGGCGCGTCGTTCATCTCCGAGGGCGCCATCCCGTTCGCCGCCGCCGATCCGCTGCGGGTGATCCCGTCGATGATGGCCGGCGGCGCGGTGACCGGCGCGCTGATCATGGCGTTCGACGTGACCTCGAAGGCCCCGCACGGCGGCATCTTCGTGTTCTTCGCGATCGGCAACCTGGCCTGGTTCATCGTCGCGCTGACCGCCGGCACCGTCGTCGGGGCCGTCGCGGTGATCGCCGCCAAACAGTTCCTCGGCAAGAAGTCCGCCGAGGACGCCGCGGCGCCGGTCGCCGCCTGAGTTTTCCGAAGTAACCCCACCCCTGATAGGAGCGCACATGCCCAGCAAGAACGTCATCGTCGGATCCGCCGTCGGTCTGCACGCCCGCCCCGCGGCGCTGATCGCCGAGGCCGTCAGCAACTCCGGCGCCGAGGTGACGCTGGCCTACGACGGCAGCGAACCGATCGACGCCGGCTCGGCCCTGATGATCATGACTCTGGGCGCCGGCAACGGCGCCGAGGTGACCGTCGCCACCGACGACCCGGCGGTGCTGGAGCAGATCGCCGAGCTGGTCGCCAAGGACCTCGACGCGGAGTAGCTACCCGTAGCGCTCCGCGAAGCGGCGCAGGATGCTCGGCGCGTGCTGGGCATCCCGCAGCCGCGCCGCGGCCTTGAGCTGCTCGGCGGCCTCCGGCGGGAAGTAGCCGTACTCGGCGTAGACGTCGATGCGGGTGCACAGCCCGTCGAGGTCGAGTTCCGGATGGAACTGGGTGGCGTAGACGTTCTCGCCGACCCGGAACGCCTGCACCGGGCACGCCGGCGAGGTGGCCAGCGGCACCGCGTGCGGCGGCAGCTCGGTGATGGCCTCCTTGTGGCCGCCGTAGGCGTCGAACTCCTCCGGCAGGTCGACCATCAGCGGGTCGGCCCGGCCGTCGTCGGTCAGTCGCACCGACAGGCCGCCGACCGGTTCGCCGTAGGTGCGATCCACCGTCGCCCCGACGACTGTGCCCAGCGTCCCGATGCCGTAGCAGCAGCCCAGGAACGGGTGATCGGCCTCGACGACCCGGCCGATCAGCGCCAGCAGGTCCTCCTCGGTCCACCGCTGGGTGTCGGTCTTGGATTCCTGCGGATCGCTCACGTTGTACGGGCCGCCGCCGAGGATGACCCCCGACCAGTCGGCCAGGTCGATGTCACCGAGACGCTGGTGGGTCAGCCGGATCCGGCGCACCCGGTCGGGGGTGAGGCGCGCGAACCGCAGCACCGAGCGGTACTCGTCGTCGGCGGCGGCGTCCTCCGCGCGGATCGACAGGAACAGAAACGGCAGGCGGCCGGGCATGACCGCCAAATCTATCCGTTAGTGGGCGCGCGGTTCGCAGATCAGCAGCGGAATGACCCGATCGGTCTTGTTCTGGTAGCTGTCGTACCCGCGGTAGGCCTTGACCACCTGCGGCCAGAGCTGCGCGCGCTCGGCCTCGGTGGCGGTGCGCGCGGTCATCGGACGGTCCACGCCGTCGACGGTGATGGTGATCTCCGGGGTGGCGATGGCGTTGCGGTACCAGTCCGGGTCCTTCGGGTCGCCACCCTTGGACGCGACGAGCACGATGCGGTTCTCGTCGTGGATCGGGGTGGTCAGCATGTTCGCGTAGCGGCGGCCGGATTTGCGCCCGACGGTGTGCAGTTCGACGGTCTTCATCCCCATGATGGTTTTGGGGAAGCGGCCGCCGGTCAGGGTCAGCAGCAAACGGTGCCCGATCTCCAACGGGTTGGCGCGGCCCTTCTTCTCAGGTGTGTCCACACCGTCAACCGTAGGTCGTTGACGACGGACCCGCAGCCGGACAGGATGAGCGACGTGACGACGCCGTTCGACGACCCCCAGGCCGAATTGGGCTGGATGTTCATCCAGTGCGTCAGCGGTGACGGCGCCCTCGACGAGGCGTTCAGCCTGCTGTCCGACGATTTCACGCACTGGTCCAACCGCACCGGCCGCGAATCCGGCGCCGCGGAGTTTCATCGCATCCTGGACGCGGCGATGGCCCGCACCGATTTCGAGTTCCACCTGACCCGCTGCGTGAACGACAACGAGAGCACCGTCATCGAGGCGGAGGCCGAGACCGTCGATCCGGACGGCGCGCGTCGGCTGACCCCGGTGGTGTTCATCTTCGACACCCACGACGGTCTGATCACCTCGCTGCGGGAGTACGGCGAATCGCCCTGGTCCTAAACTGGCCACATGACAAACCCGTCCACCCCGTCCGCGTCGGCGTCGGTCGACATCACCGCCGACCCCAAGGCGGTGTACGCGCTGATCACCGACCTGCGCACGCTGTCCGCGCTCACCGCGGAGACCACCGAGATGGTCTGGCAGAAGGGCGATTCGGTGGTTCCGGGATCGGTGTTCGTCGGCAAGAACCGTAATGGCTGGCGGCGCTGGGCCACCAAGTGCACGGTGACCCGCGCGGTGCTGGGCCGTGAGTTCGCCTTCGACGTGCGCGCCGCGGGCATCCCGATCGCCCGGTGGAGCTATCAGATCGAGCCGACCGAGGCCGGCTGTCGGCTGACCGAGAGCACCTGGGACCGGCGGCCGCGCTGGATGGTCCCGGTCGGCGGGCTGCTGACCGGGGCGAAGGACCGCGCCGCGGTCAACCAGACCAATATCGAGGCGACGCTGGAACGGATCAAACGCCGCGCCGACGCCGCCTGAAGGGAGAAAGCATGGCCGAGCAGACCGCGATCCTGGCCGGTGGCTGTTTCTGGGGGATGCAGGAGCTGATCCGCGCGCTGCCCGGTGTGCTGCGCACCCGGGTCGGCTACACCGGTGGCAGCAATGAGCACCCGACCTACCGCAATCATCCCGGCCACGCCGAGGCGATCGAGATCGTCTACGACCCCGAGCTCACCGACTACCGCGCGCTGTTGGAGTTCTTCTTCCAGATCCACGACCCCAGCACCCGGGACCGGCAGGGCAATGACGTCGGCTCCAGCTACCGCTCGGCGATCTTCTATCTCGATGACGAGCAGCGCCGGGTCGCATCCGAGACCATCGCCGACGTCGACGCCTCCGGCCTGTGGCCGGGCAAGGTGGTGACGGAGGTGGTTCCGGCGGTCCCGTTCTGGGAGGCCGAGCCCGAGCATCAGGATTACCTGCAGCACTACCCCAGCGGGTACACCTGCCACTACCCGCGCCCGGGCTGGAAGCTGCCCCGGGTCAGCGGCTAGGACTTCGGGTAGGCGCGCAGCTGGTAGAGCCCGCGGGTCCGCGCCACCACGACGCCAGCCGCGTCGACGATGTCGGATTCCAGCGTGAAATCGGACTTGCCGTTGGCCTCGGCCTCGGCGGCGATCCGCTCGATGGTCTCGTCGTCCAGCCGCGCCTCGGCGCGCAGGTCGGAGTTCGCCATCTTCAGGTAGCTGATGTCGAGGTTCTTCACCAGCGGGAAGAACTTGGCGGTGTCGAAGGTCGACAGCGCGATGATGCCGCCGAGCACCTCGGCCACGGTGAACTGGACCCCGGCGTAGATGACGCCGAAGTGATTGCCGTTGCCCTCGGCCGGAACCGACGAAACGGCGTACCCGCGGCCGGCCTCGACGATGGTGACGCCCATCTTGGCGGCGATCGGGATGGTGGTCGACAGCGCCGCGTTCATCTGGTCGACGAGGGATTCGCTCATGCGCCCGATGCTGCCACGGCCCGGCGCACGACGGTGATCCGGCCTCCCTTTCGCGGCACGAACGCCACCCCCCGGTTGTGCGCCTTCTCATCCGGCGCCGTGGTGGGCTCGATCCGGAACTCGCGCAGCACGGTGCGCAGCACGACGTCCATCTCCATGTTCGCGAACGCCGCGCCGATGCAGCGCCGCACCCCGCCGCCGAACGGGATCCAGGCGAACATGTTCGGCCGCACCCCCAGGAAGCGCTCCGGGTCGAACAGGGCGTGCTCGGCGAAATCCGCTTCGTTCCAATGCATCTGCGCGATCGCGATGGACACCGTGGAACCGCGCGGAATGCGCCACGGGCCCAGTTCGAATTCCGGCGCGTAGACGTGCCGGGCGGCGAAGTCGATGACCGTCCGGTTGCGCTGCACCTCGGTGATGACGGCCTGGCGATAGTCGTTGTCGTCGGTGTCGGCTTCGGCGGCCAGCCGGGCCAGCACGGCCGGATGCCGGGAGATCCGTTCGAAGGCCCACGCCAGCGTGGAGGCGGTGGTCTCGTGGCCGGCGGCCAGCAGGGTCAGCAGTTCGTCGGCGAGCTCGCTGTTGGTCATCGCGGTGCCGTCGTCGTATCGGCTGCGCAGCATCAGCGACAGCACGTCGGTGCGGTTCTCCAGCTCCGGATCGGCCAGCGCCAGTTCGATCAGCTTCTCCACGGTGGCGTCGTATTCGGCGCGGTAGTTCGCCAACCGTCGCCAGGGGCCCCATTTGCGCGGCGGGTCGGGCAGCACCGCCAGCCGGGAGCCCAGCGTGACCCAGGGCGGGATGATGCGGCGCAGCCGTTCGAGCTCGGCCCCGTCGGCGCCGAAGATGGCGCGCAGGATGATGTTGAGGGTGATGCGCATCATCGGTTCCAGCGTCGGGAACTCGGTGCGCTGCGGCCACTTCGCGATCTCGGCTCGGGTCTCCTGTTCCACGATCGCTTCGTAGCGGTGCATGGCCTTGCCGTGGAACGGTGGCGTCAGCAGCTTGCGCCGGGCCCGGTGCTCGGCGCCGTCGAGCGCGAAGATCGAGCCGGGTCCGAACATCCGGCTCAGATTCGGCTGCACATTGCCCAGATCCTCGGGGCTGGCGGTGAACACCTGCTTGGCCAGCACCGGATCGGCGACCACCACCATCTCTCCGAACAGCGGGACGTCGAGGGTGAACGCCGGGCCCAACCGCCGGGCCAGCCGGTTGACCACCCGTCGTCGCAGCAGCACGTAACCCAGGCCCTGCACGATCTTCGGCAATCGCCTCGGCGCGGGCGGCAACTGGCCGGACTTCTTCTCGACGACGGGGTCGGCGAGGGTCTCTGACATGGGCGCGCCTCCGATGATCGGTGTGGTACCAATGCGTACCACACCCGTGTGACGGTACGGTACCCTGCAGTACCAGCGACGGCAAGGGGGCCGGGTGACCGAGCGCGAACAGCCGCAGACCGAAGTGGCGCGACTGTTCGACGGCCTGGTCGCCTCCATCGAGGCCAGCGGCTACCGCGAGACCACCGTCGCCGACATCGTCCGGGCCGCCAAGACCTCCAAGCGCACCTTCTACGCGCATTTCACCAGCAAGGACGACTGCCTGCTGCAGCTGCTGGACGCCGACAACGTGACGATGATCGGGCTGATCCGCGACGCCGTGGACCCGGACGCCGACTACCGCGACCAGATCACCTCGGCGATCGACGCCTACGTCGACGCGATCCACGCCCGACCGGCCATCACGTTGGCCTGGATCCGGGAATTTCCCGCCCTCGGGCACCAGGCGCGCCCGGTGCAACGCCGCGGGATGGACCGCTTCACCGAGTTGTTGTTGGAGATCACAGCCAGCCCCGGCTTCGCCCGCGCCGGCATCTCCCCCGTCACGCCGGCCACCGCGATCATCCTGCTCGGCGGCCTGCGCGAGCTCACCGCCTACACCCTGGAGGACGGCGGCGACATCGCCGATATCACCGGTCCGGCGGTGGCGGCCTGCGTCGGTCTTATGCTCCGGGAGCCCTGACCGACTAGGTTGTTCAGGTCGGGCCCTCTAGGAGAAACAAATATGGAACAACCGCCGGAAGTGTGGCCGGGCAAGGCCTACCCACTGGGGGCGACCTACGACGGCTCGGGAACCAACTTCGCGCTTTTCAGCGAAGTCGCCGAGAAGGTCGAGCTGTGCCTGTTCGACGACGACGGCAAGGGCGGGCTGACCGAGACCCGGGTGACCCTGCCGGAGGTCGACGGATTCGTCTGGCACGCCTTTCTGCCCCGGATCGCCGCCGGGCAGCGCTACGGCTACCGCGTGCACGGGCCGTACGACCCGGCCGCCGGCCACCGCTGCAATCCCAACAAGCTGTTGCTGGACCCGTACGCCAAGGCCATCGACGGCCGGTTCGCCTGGGATCAGTCGGTGTTCGGCTACAACTTCGGCGACCCGGACAGCCGCAACGACGATGACTCGGCGGCCAGCATGCCGAAGTCGGTGGTCATCAACCCCTACTTCGACTGGGGCGTGGACCGCCCGCCGCAGCGCGAGTACAACGACTCGGTGATCTACGAGGCGCACGTCAAGGGCCTCACCATGACGCACCCCGACATCCCCGAGCAGATCCGCGGCACCTACGCCGCGATCGCGCACCCGGCGATCATCGAACACCTGAAGTCGCTGGGGGTGACCGCCCTCGAACTGATGCCGGTGCACCACTTCGCCAACGATTCGACGCTGATCGAGCGGGGCCTGTCCAACTACTGGGGCTACAACACGATCGGGTTCTTCGCCCCGGATTACATCTACACCTCGACCAGCACCCCCGGCGCCCAGGTCCAGGAGTTCAAGGCGATGGTGCGCGAGCTGCACAGCGCCGACATCGAGGTGATCCTGGACGTCGTCTACAACCACACCGCCGAGGGCAACCACCTCGGGCCGACGTTGTCGATGCGCGGCATCGACAACGCCGCGTACTACCAGCTGGTCGACGACGACAAGCGCTACTACATGGACTACACCGGCACCGGCAACAGCCTCAACGTCCGGCACCCGCACTCGCTGCAGTTGATCATGGACTCGCTGCGCTACTGGGTGACCGAGATGCACGTCGACGGGTTCCGCTTCGACCTGGCCTCCACCCTGGCCCGGGAGTTCTACCACGTCGACCGGCTGAGCACGTTCTTCGAACTGGTGCAGCAGGACCCGACCGTCAGCCAGGTCAAGCTGATCGCCGAGCCGTGGGACGTCGGCCCGGGCGGGTACCAGGTCGGCAACTTCCCGCCGCAGTGGACCGAGTGGAACGGCAAGTACCGCGACACCGTCCGGGACTTCTGGCGCGGCGAGGACGCCACCCTCGGCGAGTTCGCCTACCGGCTGACCGGCTCACCCGACCTGTACGAGGCGACCGCACGACGGCCGGTGGCGTCGATCAACTTCGTCACCGCCCACGACGGCTTCACGCTGGCGGACCTGGTGTCCTACAACGAGAAGCACAACGAGGCCAACGGCGAGGGCAACAACGACGGCGAAAGCCACAACCGGTCCTGGAACTGCGGCGCGGAGGGCCCGACCGACGATCCGGCGATCAACGAGTTGCGGGCGCGCCAACAGCGCAACTTCCTCACCACGCTGCTGCTGTCCCAGGGTGTGCCGATGCTCAGCCACGGCGACGAGCTCGGCCGGACGCAGGGCGGCAACAACAACGGTTACTGCCAGGACAACGAGATCACCTGGATCGACTGGGAGTCCGCGGACACCGAGCTGACCGACTTCCTGCGCCGGGTCTCGGCATTGCGGGCCGCGCACCCGCTGTTCCGGCGGCGCCGCTTCTTCACCGGCCGACCGGTGCGGCACGCCGAGGACACCGACCGGCCCGATATCTCCTGGTTCACCCCGGAGGGCGCGGAGATGACCGACGCGGACTGGGATTCCGGATTCGGCAAGTCCGTCGCGGTCTATCTGGACGGACTCGGCATCGCCGGCTCCGACGCGCACGGCAACCGCATCACCGACGACTCGTTCTTCCTGTGCTTCAACGCGCACTACGAGGACATCGAGTTTCAGCTTCCGCCGGCCGATTTCGGCTCGCACTGGCAGATCGTCATCGACACCGCGCGGCCCGCGCTCACCTCGGAGTCCGGCGCCGAACCGACGGCTTCCGGTTCGGTGACCCCGGTGACCGCCCGCTCCCTGGTGGTGCTGAAGGCCGTCGAGGATCCGGCCGAAGGCTGAGCCCGCGTGACCGCCTGCGTCGGGAGTGCCGGAGGATTTGGCGCCGACTCGCGTGCGGATCACCTGGGATGCTGGAAGTCGTGTACCCGTACCCGTATCCGCAGCAGCCGCCACGCCCAACCTCGAGCGGGGTGGGCATCGTGGTGCAGGTGCTCTGCGGGCTGATCGGGTTCGGCGCCGCGGGCATCGCGGGTTTCTTCGGGCTGCTGGTGCTCTGGTCGCGGTTCAGCACCGACCCGGGCGATGACCCGCACGGCTACACCTTGATTTTCGGCACCCTGCTGGCACTCCCCTGCGCCCTGGTCGCCGCGATGACAACGCCGTTCGCCTTCCCGCGCGGTTACCGCGCCAAGGCGGCCGCGATCATGACGCCACTCTGCCTGCTCGGCAGCGCGACGCTGATCACCGCCTGGTTCACCGCGACCTAGCGTTCGTCCCCGTCGATGACGGAGTAGAAGGACTCACCGTCCTCGGGGGTCCCGTCGATCTGGCCGCGGTGGGCGCGGCTGGGACGGGCCTCGGGGTCACCCGGGGGCAGCACATCGGGCTCCTCGGCGGCCAACCGCTCGTCGAGGGTCTGGTCCTCCTCGACCGGGATCCAGCGCTCCGGCGGGTCGACGACGATGTCGCCGTCGTCGTTGCGGACCTCGTCGGAGTCCAGCGACTCGCTCGGGTTCAGGGTCTGGTCGGGGCCGTCGTCGTCAATGTCCATCGGGGGCAGTCCTCTCTGACTGTCTCGTTGCGGGCGGGCCGCCTCTTGAGAACATAAATACCAGCAACCCCGGCGCCCGACGACTCGCGGCGCCCCATCGTCGCCGCAATCACCCCCGGCGCGCGTCCAGAGTGTCCGCGATTCGGACCATCAGCGCGTCGACCTCCTCGGCGGGGTACCCGAGCCGACCCAGACCGGGCCGGCCGAACCGCACCTCCCGAACATCTGCCACGGTCAGCCCGTCGCCGGTCTCCAGTGCGGCGACCACCACGTCGAGGAAGTCGTCAACCTGATCCTCGTGGTAGCGCTTCGCCCAGCGCGACGTGGGTTTGCCGAACATCACTTTCCGAACATCGTCCGCGCTCAGCACTCCGTCCGCGCGCGCCGTAGCGGGCTCCGGTTCGGCCGGCGGGCGGCCCGCGGGCATGATGGAGACGGTGTAGACGATGCGCTCCAGCAGGGCGTCCACCTCGTCCTCGCGGTAGCCGCGTCTGCCGATCGGCGGGCGGCCGAAGCGCACGGCTTCGACGTCGGCGACCGTCAGCGCGTTACGGCCTTCGAGACGGGCGGCGGCGATGTCCAGGAAGGCGTCGACCTCATCCATGTCGTAGCCACGCCGCCCAACCTTCGGCTGACGGAATCGAACCTCACGCACCGCCGTGGCGGTCAGCGGCTCCAGATAATCCTGCATACCTGAGGATCCTATTTTCGTTCGGCCGGACGACCGGACGGCAATATTCGTTGGTCAGCCCAGGTAGCGAATGACCGATTCGGCCACGCAGGCCGGCTTGTCGGCGCCCTCGGCCTGGACGATGGTGGAGAGGACGGCTTGCTGGGCCCCGCCGCCCAGGTTCTGCACGTCGACCAGGGTGCTGGTGGCGCGCACCCGGGAGCCCACCTTCACCGGCGACGGGAAGCGGACCTTGTTGACGCCGTAGTTGAGCGCGAATTTGACCCCATCCACGGTGTAGATCTGCTGCATCAGCACCGGCAGCAGCGAGAGCGTCATGAACCCGTGCGCGATGGTCCCGCCGAACGGGCCGGCGGCCGCCCTCTCCGGGTCGACGTGGATCCACTGGTGGTCGCCGGTGGCGTCGGCGAATTGGTTCACCGCTTCCTGGGTGACGTCGAACCAGTCGCTGACGCCCAGTTCCTCGCCCGTGGCGGCGGCGAAATCTTCCAGCGAGTCGAACGTCCGCATGCTGTGGTTGCCTTTCGGTCGATGACGGCGCAATCGGCGCTATGCCGATGATCACACATCGCGTTGCCACCCGGGCCCGGGTGGGCCTCGCCGCACAGGGCGCGCACAGCGCCCCCGGCTAAAATCGGTCCAGATCGCGAACCGAGGGAGCACGCTGTGACGATGCCATCCGTTGCTGCCGTCGACTGCCGCGGATTGACGCACCGGTACGGCGATTTCACCGCCGTCGACGATCTGACCCTGCGGGTGGAGGTCGGGGAGACCTTCGGGTTGCTCGGGCCCAATGGCGCCGGAAAGTCCACCTTCATCAAAACCCTGGCGACGCTGTCGCCGGTTCAGCACGGCGAACTGTCCATCCTGGGCTTGGACGCCACGCGCGACGCCGCCGACATTCGCTACAACATCGGCTATGTGCCGCAACAACTTTCCATCGAGCCGCTGCTCACCGGGCGGCAGAACGTCGCGTGGTTCGCCCGGCTCTACGGGGTGCCGCGCCGCGAGCGCGACGACCGGGTGTCCGCAGCGCTGGAGGCGATGGGGCTGACCGACGTCGCCGATCGTCCCGCCCAGAGCTACTCCGGCGGCATGGTGCGCCGACTGGAACTTGCCCAGGCACTGGTCAACCGTCCGGCGCTGCTGCTGCTCGACGAGCCCACCGTCGGGCTGGACCCGATCGCCCGCGAGGGCGTGTGGACGCAATTGGAGAGCATGCAGGCCGAGTTCGGGATGACGGTGCTGCTCACCACGCACTACATGGAGGAGGCCGACGCGCTGTGTGACCGGGTGGCGCTGCTGCACCACGGGAAGCTGCAGGCGCAAGGCGCCCCCGCCGAGCTCAAGGCCTCCCTGCCGGGCCGCCCGAACGGCGCGGAGACGTCGCTGGAGGATGTGTTCCGGCACTACGCCGGCGGGGATCTCGCCGACGGCGGCGGCGAGGGTGACTTCAGCCGCGTGCGCGCCGGACGGCGGACGGCGCGTCGTGTCGGTTGAGCACACCGTGACGGTCATCCGCGCCCCGCGGGGCCGGGCGCGGATCGCCGCGCTCGGCGGCCAGATCGGGGCGTTCTCGCTGGTCGAGCTGCAGAAGCTGCGGCGCGACCGCAGCGAGCTGCTGACCCGGATGATCCAGCCGGCGCTGTGGCTGCTGATCTTCGGTCAAACGTTTTCGCACCTGCGCGTCATCGACACCGGCGAGGTGTCCTATCTGGCGTTCCTGACTCCGGGCATCCTGGCCCAGTCGGCGCTGTTCATCGCGATCTTCTACGGGATCCAGATCGTCTGGGACCGCGACGCCGGAATCCTGGCCAAGCTGATGGTGACGCCGGCGCCGCCGGCGGCGCTGGTCACCGGCAAGTCGTTCGCCGCCGGAATCCGGTCGGTCGCGCAGGTCGTCGGCGTGCTGGCGATCGCCTACCTGATGATGATCCCGCTGACGGTCAACCCGCTGCGGATCCTCGCGGCGATGGCCGTGGTGGTGCTGGGCACGGTGTTCTTCACCTGCCTGTCGATGACGCTGGCCGGTTTGGTCCGCAACCGGGACCGGCTGATGGGCATCGGCCAGGCCATCACCATGCCGCTGTTCTTCGCGTCCAACGCGCTGTACCCGGTGGACATCATGCCGGAGTGGCTGCAGCGGCTGTCCGCGGTGAATCCGCTCAGCTACCAGGTCAACGCGCTGCGCGGGTTGCTGCTCGGCACTCCGGCGAACTACCTGGTCGACATCGGGGTGCTGGTGTTGGCGGCCCTGCTGGGCATCGCCAGCGCGTCGGCGCTGCTGCGCCGGTTGACCCGCTGAGCGTCGGGTCAGTAGGTCAGCGTGATGGATTCTGCCAGCTCGTCGTAGAGCTCCTTGGCTTCGCTGCCCGGTCCGGTGGTGCAGTACAGCAGGTCCAGCGCGATGTTGTTCTTCACGCCGAGCATCCGGGAGCAACCCCAGCCTCCCCCGCCCTCGACGGTCTGCGTCATGGACAGCACGCCGTCGTCGTCGGTGACCGAGCCGTTGGTCCAGCGGGCCTGCCTGCCGTCGGAACTGGTGTACAGAATGGTCTTGTCCGAGCAGGAGTTCCACTTCTTGGCCGCGCCGGCCAGCATGGCGTCGGCGGCGTCGGAATCCTTGAACGAGACCGCCGCCTGGGTGAACTGCATGGTCGCCTTGGTGGCGCGGTCCGGCGCGTCGCTGACGATCTGGCCGAAGGCCTGCAGCCAGCCGGTCCCGCCGAAGGTGCCCTCCTCGAGCGGGGCCCAGGAGGATCGGCAGTCGCGGTTGTCCAGTCCGGTGGAATCGGTCATCTCGGTCGCCTCACCGCGCTGGTACAGCGTGGCGGAAAGTCCGACGGCCGACGCCACCTCGGACGGGCTCAGCAGCAGGCTCGCGACGGCGGAGGTCGCCATCGGTTTCGGCTTCAGCGGTCCGTCGTTGTCGGCGGGCTTCGCGACGCCGCCGACGGTCGTCGTGCACCCGGTCAGCACGAGCAGCCCGGCCGCCGCGGCGGCGAAGATTCGCGACTTCACACCGTCGACCCTAACGCCGATCCTGGCCGCCTCCGCACGCCAGTTGAGGGAGGTCACACATCGGTGACGGTCCGGCCTCGGCGCCGAGACGTAATCGTTAGCCAACCGCGATTGGCGCGCCGAGTTTCCCCAACCCGAGTCACGTACGCCCCATGATTCACTTGCGTCACACCAGAAACACATCCGTGTAATTCTCAGTGACGGAGGAACCAGTCGTGAAGTTCGTACACAAGTTGCGGGCGAAGGCCAACCTGCGCCGCGCCGCCGCGGTGGCCATGACCGCCGCCGCGCTGCCGGCCCTGGCCGGGATCGTCGGCGAGACCCCCACCGCCGGCGCCTTCTCGCGCCCCGGCCTGCCGGTCGAGTACCTGGACGTGCCGTCGCCGTCGATGGCCCGCGACATCCGCGTCCAGTTCCAGCCCGGCGGCCCGCACGCCGTCTACCTGCTCGACGGACTCCGCGCGCAGGACGACTACAACGGCTGGGACATCAACACCCCCGCGTTCGAATGGTTCGACGGCTCCGGGCTGTCCGCCGTGATGCCGGTCGGCGGCCAGTCCAGCTTCTACACCGACTGGTACGAGCCGTCCAAGGGCAATGGCCAGGCCTACACCTACAAGTGGGAAACCTTCATGACCCAGGAGCTGCCGACCTGGCTGGCGGCCAACAAGGGCGTGTCCACCACCGGCAACGCGGTGGTCGGCATCTCGATGGCCGGTAGCGCCGCGATGACGTACGCGATCTGGCATCCGGAGCAGTACACCTACGCCGCGTCGCTGTCGGGCTTCCTCAATCCGTCCGAGGGCTGGTGGCCGATGCTGATCGGGCTGGCGATGAACGACTCTGGCGGCTACAACGCGACCAGCATGTGGGGCCCGTCGGCCGACCCCGCCTGGAAGCGCAACGACCCGATGGTGAACATGGCCAGCCTCGTCGCCAACAACACCCGGCTGTGGGTGTACTGCGGCACCGGCACCCCGTCGGACCTGGATTCCGGCGCCGACGGCGGCAACCTGCTGGCGGCCCAGTTCCTGGAGGGCTTGACGCTGCGCACCAATGTGACGTTCCGGGACAACTACCTGGCCTCCGGTGGCACCAACGGGGTGTTCAACTTCCCGGCCAACGGCACGCACAGCTGGAACTACTGGGGCCAGCAGCTGCAGCAGATGGTGCCCGACATGCAGGCCACGCTCAACGGCGCACCCGCCGCGAGCTGATCACTCCTCCGACACTTCGGCCCCTGCCCAATCGGGCAGGGGCCGAAGCGTTTTGAGGCCGCACGTTGCCCTCAGAGCACGAAGGAGATCAACAGCACCCCCACCGCGAACGCGAGCATGCCCAGGCAATTGACCCAGAACGTGACGCCGAGCGCGCGGGCGCGGATATGCGCCGCGGCGGCGGCGAGGAAGTAGGCGATCACACCGGCGGTCGCGGCCACCCCGACGCCCGGGGCGTTCAGGCCGACCAGCAGACCGGCCACCGCCACCAACTTGATCCACACCAGCGCCCATCCCCATTCGACCGGGAAGTTGACGCAGACCAGACATTCGCGGATGAACTCCACCGGTTTCACCGACAGCAGCGCGTCGACGGCCAGCACGGCGGCCAGCGCCATCACCGGCCAGGCCGGATCGGGTGTCTCGAACATGGTTGTGCCTTTCAGATCGACTTCGGGTGGGGGTCTTTGCTGTCGCGGTCGGCCAGCAGGCCGACGACGTCCTCGAGTTGGTCGCGGATGCTGCCCATCCCGGTCCGCAGCGACGGCGAGGCCATCAGCAGCCCGAGGTAGGCGAGGTAGGCCGCGCGGCCGGCGGACTCGGCGTCGGCGCCCAGGCCCGCGTCGCGGAACACCGCGGCGAACTCGGCGGTCAACGCGACGGCGAGGTCGGTGAAAACCTCCGCCCGGGTCGTGCCGCGGGCCAGGATGGCCCCGTACTCGCGCGCCAGCGCGGGATCGGCGCCGAACATGTCCAGGAACGGCTGCACCAACGCGCCGATCCGCGCCGCGGGCGTGCCGGACGGCGGCGCCTCGCGCCCGTCGGCGCGCGCCTCGTGCACGGCGCCGATCCGCCGATCGAAGACCGCGACCAGCAGCGCGTCCTTATCGCCGACGGCCATCACGGTGCCGACGCTGACCCCCGCCGCGGTGGCGATCTGCCGGATGGTGGTCGCACGGAACCCTTGTTCGGCGAACAACCGCTGGGCGGCCTCGAGCACGCCCGCCCGGGTCCGCTCCCGCTGCGCAGCCCGGCCCGTCGACTTTGGCTGAACCTGTTCAGTGAACATGTTCAGTACGGTACGCCGACGGGTTCAGGCGCGCAACCGCGCGCTCAATCCCGACGCGCGCACCACCCGTCGGGCCAGCGCGGCCCGGACACCTTCCTCGGTCCCGACGATCCGGACCTTGCTCTTAGCTCGGGTGACTGCGGTGTAGAACAGCTCTCGCGACAGCAGCCGGGAGTCCGGGCCAGGCAGCAGCACGGTGACCTCGGCGGCCTGGCTGCCCTGACTCTTGTGGATCGTCATGGCGTGCATGGTCTCCACATCGGCGAGCCTGCTGGTGGCGAAACTCGCCTGCCCGGAACCGGTTTCGATGACCGCCCGCAACTGGCCGCCCTCGACGACGGTGACGCCGGTGTCACCGTTGTACAGCCCGACCCCGTAGTCGTTGGCGGTCACCAGGATCGGCCGGCCGGCGTACCACTCGGCCCAGAGATTGTCGCCGGTCTCGTCGCCGAGCCAGCGTTCCACCTGGCGGTTCCAGTGCCGCACCCCGAACGGGCCTTCCCGGTGCGCGCACAGCAGCCGGTGCTGGTCCAGCGCCGCCAGCGCGCTCCCATCCCGGGCGCCGGCGCTCAGCGCGGCGGTCCGGACGGCCATCGCGTGCGGCAGCAGCACCGCGCGCAGCGCCGCCGACGGCTCCGCGGTGTCGACGAACTCGATGCCCGGCACTGCCCCGCGCAGCAACGCCAGCACGTCCGCGTCGGCGCCGGCTCGGATCGCCGTCGCCAGCGCGCCGATCTCGGTGCCGAAGCGGTGCGAGGTGGACAGCGTCGCGATCCGAGTGTCCGGGCGCGCGCCCAGGCCCTCGACCAGATCGGCCAGCACCGCGCCGGCCTCCACCGACGTCAGCTGGTCGGGATCGCCGACCAGGATCAGCCGGGCCTCCGGGCGCACCGCCTCCAGCAGCCGAGCCATCATCGTCAGCGAGACCATCGAGGTCTCGTCGACCACCACCACGTCGTGCGGCAGCCGATTGCCGCGGTGATGCGCGAACCGGGTGGCGCTGCCGGGCCGGAAGCCGAGCAGCCGGTGCAGCGTGACGGCCTGCGGGTCCGGCAGCCGGGCCCGGTCGACCGGATCGAGGTGGGCCATTTCCACGGCGACGGCCTGCTGCAGCCGCGCCGAGGCCTTGCCGGTCGGCGCGGCCAGCGCGATCCGCGGCGCGCGCCGGCCAGACCGCTCGGCGTCCTCGGCGAGCAGCGCCAGCAGACCCGCGACGGTGGTGGTCTTCCCGGTGCCCGGCCCCCCGGTCAGCACGGTGGTGGACTGGGTCAGCGCGATCCGCGCCGCATCGCGCTGCTCGTCGGAGCCCGGCCGCCGGAACACCCGCTGCAAACCCGCCTCGAGTGCGGCGGTGTCCTCGCCGCGCGGCGGACGGTTTCCGGCGCGCTGCAACAGATCTCGGCAGACCTGCTCTTCCTCGCGCCAGTACCTGTCCAGGTAGAGCAGACCGGAGTCATCGAGGCGCAGCACGGGTGGTTTGCCCGGCGCCCAGCCCGGGCCGCCGTCGGCCGGGACGCCGGCCAGCGGGCTGGCGGTGATCGCCGCGCGCCAACCGGGCAGCTCCGGCCAGGGCAGTTCGGCGGGGTCGTCGGCGCCGACGGCGGCCAGGTCGACGCAGACCGAACCGCCCCGCACCGCGCGGACCGCGAGCGCGGCGCCCAGCGCCACCGCCTCGTCGGACTCCCCGGCCAGCGCGCACAATCGTTGTGCGACATGCACATCCGCGGCATCGAGCACTCCGGCGCGGTTGAACTCCGCCAGCAGGCCGTCGGCGCGCCGGGCCAGCGCGCGGTCGAAGGGGTCCACCATCGCGGCGGCGGGTTCCGGTGTGGTCATGATCGTGCCTCCGCGGCGGCGAGCAGCTCGGACATCTCGACGACCAGCCGCGTCGGCGGCCGCCAGCTGAACACCCCGGCCGGGACGCCGTCGACGGTCGGGGTGTCCGGACCGCACATGCCCCGCAGGAAGAGGTACAGCACGCCGCCCAGGTGTTTCTCGGGTTCGTATCCCGGTTGCCGCCAGCGCAGGAAACGGTGCAGCACCACCGAATACAGCAGCGCCTGCAGGGGGTAGTGCGAATGGATCATGGCGTCGGCCAGCTGCGCGGGGCCGTAGTCGGCCGAGCTCAGCGGACGGGTCGGCTCCCCCAGCTTGTTCGTCTTGTAGTCGACGATCAGATACCGATCACCTCGGACACGCAGCACCGCGTCGATGGATCCGGACAGGTAGCCGCGCAACGGCTGGCCGCCCAGTTCGGGGGTCAGCAATCGTTCGGGGTAACCCACCATCGGGTCGTCGGCGCTCAGGTGCGCGGCCAGCAGCCCTCCGATCTGGGCCACCGTGATGTTCGGGGTGGCGCCGCTGACCCGGTCCCCGCCGGCCAGCGGGATTTCGAAATCCAACTCGCACAATCGATCCCGCAGCCCGATCTGACGCAGCGTCAGTCCGTCGGCGAGCGGCCCGAGTGGCGTGTCGTGCATCGGCACGAGCGCGGTCGCCAACTCCTGCGCGGTGATCGCGGCGGGCCACCACATCAGCTGCGACGCGGCATGGTCGGCCAGTTCGGCGGCCAAGTCGGGCGCCGCCGGGTCCGCGTTCTCCAGCACGGCGTGCACCAGCGATCCCATCGCGGCGCCCGCGGGCAGGTCGGCCATCGGCGACGGGACACCCGCCGCCACGCCCAGGTCGAGGCCGACGTCGACATACAGTCCGTCGGCGGCGTCGCCCTCGTCGTCCTTGCCGGTGTCGGACGGTTCACTGCCCACCCCGGAGGCCGGGGTGATCCCTTCGGCCGCGCGCAGCAGACCGCTGTAGGAGGTGCGCCGCCACCCGGCGTCCAGCGCCCGGGTGAACCGCCGGACCGCCATTTCGGTCTCGGGGACGGTCCGCGGAACCCTCGGTGTGGCAAAAATTTCCGAGTCCTCCAGGGTCAGCACGCCCGCGTCGTGCCATCCCCGGAAGCGCGCCGGAATATCACTGTCGGATTCCATCGGGGCCAGCACATCGGGAACCTGGGCGGCGCCCGGGTCCCGTCCGCGCAGCAGCCGCGACAGTCCCCCGGTCGGCTCGTTCTTGGACGGCGCCCACCAGGCGACCACCTGGGATTGCGCCCGGGTGAGCGCCACATAATTGACCCGCAACGCCTCCCCGGCGGCTTCCGCGGCGGCCGCCGCCTGCGCCTCGCGCTGCTGGGCCCCCGCACCGCCGATGTAGAGACAGCGCCGTTCCGATTCGTGATAGCGCGGGTACTCGTCGTCGCCGACGTACCGGTTGAACGAGTACGGCAGATAAACCACCGGGAACTGCAGGCCCTTGCTGGCCCAGACGGTCATCACCTGCACGGCCCGGGCGTCGCTGTCGAGGCGCCGCCGGCGTTCCCCGGCGCCGGTGTTCTCCTCGCGGCGGCGGCGCAGCCATTCGGCCAGGCCGGGCAGCGACAGCCCGTCCCGGTGGGTCGCGTCGCCGAGCAACTGGGTCAGCTGGGCCAGGTCGGTCATCCGGCGCTCTCCGCCAGAGCAGCCCAGCAGGCGTTCGCTCATCCCGGTCAGCTGGGCGGCTTCCAGCACCGCCGCCACGCCGCGCTCCCGGGCGTGGGCGGCCCACTCCCGCAGTGTGTCGGCGATCCGGTCGGTCAGTTCCGCGCCGCCGGCGGCCAGGGTTTCGGCGGTGTGCCCGAAAAACAGGGTGGCCCCGGCCGCGCGCACCATCCGGGGCCGGTGCGGCTGATCGAACGCCTCCAGCAGCGTCAGCCAGTCCGCGCCGGCTTCGGTCTTGAACACATCGGTCTCACCGGTGTAGACCGCCGGGATCCCGGCCTCCTGTAGTGCCTGCTGGCAGCGCAGCGCGTCCGGGTTCCGCTCGACGATCACCGCGATGTCCCCGGCGCACAGCGGTTCCCCGTTGAACCGGGTCCCGTCGGTGAGCCGCCGGGCGATGTCCGCGGCCAGGTCGGCGGCGATGTGCCGGCGCAGCCGGTCGATGCTGAGCGTCTGGTCCGGCCGTAGCGCCAGTTGTTCTCGGCCCGCCACCCGCAGCCGGACGGGGGTGTTGACGCCCGGCCCGGAGAGCCGGCTGCCGGGTTGGTGTGCCTGGACCTCGTGCACCACGATGTCCGGTTTCCCCAGCGCCGCGCCGCCGAGCAGCCTCTGCAGCGCGCCGACCAGGTCGGCGTCGCTGCGCCAGTTGGTGTCCAAGGTTTGGCGCCGGGACGCCGCCCGGCAGGCCTGCAGGTAGGTGTCGATATCGGCGCCGCGGAACGCGTAGATCGCCTGCTTGGGGTCGCCGATCAGGATCACGGTGGCGTGGCCGTGGAACGCTCGGCGCAGCACCTGCCACTGGACCGGGTCGGTGTCCTGGAACTCGTCGACCAGAACCACCCGCCAACGCTGCCGCATCCGCTCCCGGGCCGGCGCGTCCGGGTCTGCCAGCGCGGCGGCCAGGCGGGTGAGCAGGTCGTCGTAGCTCAGCACGCCGCGGCGTCGCTTCCGGATCTCCAGCTCTGCCAACACCTTGACCGCGAAGTCGCGGCGGACCGCGGCCATCGATCCGGGCGCCGCGGCGTCCGGGCGCAGTTCGGTGTCCGGGTTCTCCACCACCGCGACCGCCAACCGGCCGGCCTCGTCACGGGACAGCGCCGGCGTCTCGGGGCTGTTGGTGAATTCGGCGAGATACAGATCGTCGGTGATTTCGGCGACCAGATCGTCCAGGTTTTCCACCAGGGTGACCCCGGCGTCGGAATCACCCGCCACACCAAGCGATTTCAGCACGATCTGGCAGAACCCGTGGGTGGTGAGCACGCTGGCGTCGTCGAAGCCGGCGAGCGCGTCGCGCAGTCGGTTGGCGCGTGCGGCACGCTCGTTGTCGTCGACGTCGACGAGAAACCGCAGCAACGGGTCGGTGACGGCGCCGGGATCACCGAACGCCTCCGCGGCGTCGACGAGCTTGCCGCGAACCCGTTCGCGCAACTCGCGGGTGGCGGCACGGGTGAAGGTGATCAGCAGCATCTCGTCGAGAGTGGCCCGACCCTCGACGATGTAGCGGGTGACCAGCCCGGCCAGCGCATAGGTTTTCCCGGTACCCGCGCTGGCTTCCAGCACCGTGGTGCTGGCGGGTTCGGGCAGTGCTGCCAGCAGATCAAAGGACTCCATCAACTCACCTGCCCTGCGCCGCCAGCAGCGGACCCCACACCCGCGCGGCGTAACTGCCGATCCGGGTGTCCGCGCCGCCGAATTGTTCGCCGGGTCGGGGCGGGTCGGTCAGCGCCGCCCAGCCGTCGTCGCCCCAGGCGCGGCGCACCGACACGTCGGCGTCCTCGCCCGGGTAGTCGCCACTGACCCAGAACTTACGGGCCTGCTGCTCCGGTGTCCGGTTCCCGGCGCGCGCCCACGCGTAGGAGGACTTCAGCGGCAGCGGCAGCGGCTCGGTGCGTCCGACGTCGTAGACGGCGACGAGGTCGGCGAGCACCGCGGCCGGATCCGGCGGCGGCCGCAGCACCACCTGGTCCACCGGGTAGCGACCCCAGCCCTTGGCCACGCAGCGCGCCTCGAACGGGGTCGCCGGGTCTTGCGCCGCGAGCGCCAACAGCGGAATCCAGGCCGCGATCAACTGTTTTGGGCCCATTTTCGAGAAGCCGACCGATAGGTAGGTGTCGCCGTACAGCGCGACGGTGCCGGTGAGCCGATGGCCCCCGGGCAGATCCAGGTCGATATCGACGGCCCGGGCGGCGCCGTCGCGGTGCTCGCGGGCGGCGTCGGCCAGCGCCGCGGCCTGATCGGCGATCTGCCCGGCCCGGCGCCATCCGAGTTTGCCCGGCGGCAGGGCGCCGCGGCGCCATTCGGCCTGCAGCACCGCCGCTCGGTCCGCGCCGCGCATCATGTCCTCAAGCATCCGCGCGCCCACCGACCATTGCGCCAGCGAGTCCATCTCCACCGCCATCGCGTCGCTGACGTCGTCGCGTTCCCACGGCAGCGCGAAGTCCAGGGCGCGGAAGAAACCGCGGATCGGGTCGCGGAAGAAGTCCCGCAATTCATCGAGGCTGACGTCGCCCAGCGGCGGGGCCGGGACGGCGCCGCTGAGGAAGCGCGGCGGGGGCGGGCGGTGTTCGACGGCCGCGGCGCGGGCGCCGGCCAGCGCCGCGGGGTCGAAGCTGAACGGTTGCCCGGGGGCGCCCAGCTGCCCCGGTGTCACGTTGCGGGCGTCGAACGGCAGCAGCGGGTGCGCGACGAGGACGCGGTCACGCACCGGCGCGGTGGTGGTGCGGTCGAGCACGTCGAGGAGTTCGGCGATCGGGACGGCGGGCGGGCGCTGCGCTCCGGTGATCTCGTCGGCGCCGGTGTAGGTGATGACCAGGGTTTCGGTGGCCGCCCCGATGGCGTCGAGCAGCAGTTGCCGGTCCTCGGAGCGCCGGTCGCGTTCCCCGGTCACCGGGTCGCGGGCGAGCACGTCGTCGCCGTCGACGGCGCCGGTCCGGGGGAACACCCCGTCGTCGAGGCCGACCAGGCAGATCACCCGGTGCGGGGCCGAGCGCATCGGGGTCATGGTGCACACCGTGATGGCGCCGGTGCGGAAGTTGGCGCGGGTGGGCCGCCCGACCAGGTGATCGCGCAGCAGCGCGCGAACGTCGTTGAGCCGCAACACCGCCGACTCGTGGCCGGTGCTGGCGGCGGCCACCTCGGCCAGCTCCCGGTCGAGTTGGGCGGGCTGCCAGGCGTCGTCGCCGACCGCCCGGGTCAGGGCGTCGACGCCGTCGTGCACGGTCTGCAACCACTGCCGCAGCGGGCGGGGCCCGGACAACCGGTCCAGGGTGTCGGCGAGCCGATCGGCGAACTCGGCGAAGCGGCCCGCCAGGTCGACCTGGTTGCTGCCCACCTCGTCCAGCGGCAGGGCGGTCCCGATCCAGGCCTCGGCGTCCTGCGACATGGCCACCCCGGACAGGATCCGGTCCAGCCCGAACCGCCAGGTGTTGTGCACGACGTTCTGCAGACCGTAGGGCATGCGGTGCTCGGCGTCGACGCCCCAGCGGATTCCGGATTCCCGCACCCACGCGGTGAGGGTTTCCAGGTCGTCGTCGGTGAAGCCGAACCGGGCCCGCACCGGCGGAGCCTGCGCGACGTCGAGCAGTTCGGTGGCGGTGGCCCGGCCGCCCGCCATGGCGAGCAGTTGCTCGGCGACGCCGAGCAGCGGATTGGTCTGGCTCAGTGACCGGTCGGCGAGCTGGACACGCAGTCGGTGCGCCGGGTGCGCGGCGACGGCGTTCGTCTCACGGCGCCCGGTCAGATCGCCCAAGCCGAAACCGGCCATGATCAACGGGGCGTAGCGCTCGATGTCCGGGCACATCACCAGAATGTCCCGCGGCTCCAGGGTGTCGTCGTCGGCCAGTAGTCCGAGGAGCACCTCGCGCAGGACGTCCACCTGGCGCGCCGGGCCGTGGCAGCTGTGCGCCTGCACCGACCGGTCGGTGACCCGGTGCGTTCGGCCTTGCGGCGCAACGGTATTGGCGGCGATGTCGGATTGCAGCCAGCCCAGCAGGGTGTCCGGGCGGGCGGGTCCCGGCAACGGCTCATCGACGATCTGTGGCGGGAGGGCGCGCTGCAGCTCGCGCAGGTCCCGGCCCAGCGTCGCGAGCAGCGGGTGGCCGACGTGCTGATGGCTGGCGTCTGCCCGGCGGCGCACCGGCCCCGTCGCGGCGCCGGTCAGCGCCTGCCACATCGCGGGGCTCGGGTGCGGCGCCCAGAGGTGCAGGTCGTGATAGGCCGACATGGCGTCCAGCAGTTTGAGGTCGGCGGCGCCGAGTCGGGTGTGGCCGAACAGCGACAGCCGGGCCGGCAGATCCGCGGGCCCGGATCGCAGCCGGGCGACGGTGTCGCGCAACCGGATGTCGGGCGGGTCGGCCGGGATGCGCGTGATGAGGCGGCGCCACAGCTGCGGTTGCCAGTTCAGGTCCGGATCCAGCGCCGCGCCCAGGCCGTCGGTGTCGCGGCCGTCCGCCCAGTCGGTGAGCAGCTGGGGACGCTGGTTCGCGTAGCCGGCGAACAGTCCGGCGATGCGGCGCGCGACGGCGTAACGGCGACCGCGGCGCAATTCGGCTTCCTCGCCGTCGGCGCGAACCCCGAGATGATCGGCCAGTGCGGCGCACCACTCCTGGCCGACGGATTCGTCGATGACGGCCAGCAGCGGCCAGGTCATCGCGTCGGGGTCCCACGGGTCGGGACCACCCGCAACCAATCCGGCGCCGGCCGCCCCGGTGAGTTCGGCGAGCAGCGAGCGCGGCGACCGGAACTCGACCGCGGCGCACACCCCGTCGGCGTCGCCGCCCGCGCCCAGCAGGTGTGAGAGCCGCTGGCTCAGCCAGCGCTCGACGCCGCGGGCGGGCACCAGGACGAGGTCCGTTGCGAACACGTCGTCGGGCGGGGTCGCCAACAGCTCGCCCAGCGCCTGGACGAGCTGATCGGCGCGCTCGGCGCGGTGCAAGTGAAATGCCATCGCGGCAAATCTATCCGGCTGCCCCGACAAGCCGAGAACCCCACAAGCCCGCCCGGCCGAATCATCCACAGCGCCCGCACTGGCTGAAGAATGCCGGTTGATGAGAGAATGCGGTCCGGTTCAATCCCTCACGTCAGCCCGGCGATGATCGCCTCGATCCGGCGCGCGCGGGTCTCCGGCCGTTTCGCGCCCCCGGCGGGCGGATCGTTCACCGATCGTCACGACGACGGCGGCGCGGGCGCCTCCACCGAGTTCTTCGACCTGCTCCGGGGTCAGCACCAGCGCGGTGGCGGGCCCCTGTGGTTCCAGGACCTGTCGCAGCCGCAGCGCCATGGGAGGAGTTTACGGTCAGGCTGCGACACGCCTGTCACCCGATGTTCCAGCAAATTACACGCGTGTGTGTTATGGGGTTGTTGTGACAGCTGTGGTTTCCTCTGGCAGTCTCAAGGGATGCGACCCCACCGCCGGCGCCGATCGCGCCTGGCCGTCACGCTGCTTTCGGCGCTGACGGCGCTCGCGCTGGTCGCCGCGGTGGCCCTGCTGCACCACGCCCGCGGCGAGGCGTTTCAGCAAGCCCGCACGAAATCCTTCGCCGTCGGCGGCTGCGTGACCCTGCCGGCCTCCGGGCAGGCGCAACCAGCGCACTGCGGCCAGGACCCCAGCTACACCGTGGGCGCCGTCGCCGACGACGGGAACTGCCCGAGCCCGGTCTACCAGCAGGCCTCGGCGCCCGGCACCTCCGCCACGCTGTGCCTGGTGCCGAACCTGGTGGCCGAGCACTGCTACCGACTGAGCCTGCCGATCGGCGTGCTGGCCCGTAGCAACTGCGCCTCGCAGTCCCGGCCCGACGACGGTGTGCTGGTCCAGATCACCCGGCGCTACGACGACATCGCCGACCGCACCGCCTGCCCGCAAACCGCGGGCAATCACGTCTGGCCGTACCCCGCGCCGGCGCGGACCTACTGCACCCGCACGCTGATCTGAGTCAAACGCTGATCTGAGTCAGTCGTCGCGCTGCGTCAGCCGAGCCACCGCCCGCAGCGGGATCGGCAGCCAGTTCGGCCGGTGCCGCGCCTCGTACCCGCATTCGTAGACGGCCTTGTCCAGTTCGTAGCCGGCCAGCACCTCGGCGTGATCGCGCGGGTCGAGTTCGCCGACCTCGGCGTAGCCGGCGCAGAACGCGTCTCGGTTCCGGATCACCCACTCCCGGGCGCGGGCGGCGAGTTGCTTGTCCCGCGGGTCGCCGCCCTGTCCGAGAATCGGCTGATAGGCCGCGTACTCGTAGGACCGCAGCATCCCCGCCACATCGCGCAGCGCCGAATCCGGCTGCCGCCGCACCGACAGCGGGGTCCCCGGCTCCCCCTCGAAATCGATGATGATCCAGTCCCGCGGGGTGCGCAGCACCTGACCCAGATGCAGATCGCCGTGCACTCGCTGCACGCTGATCGGCGCGCCGGCCAACGCGGCGATCCGCCGCTGCGCGGCCTCGGCGAACTCCGCCAGCGCCGGCGTCTGAGAGGTCACCGCGCGCATCCGTTCGGAGAGCAGTTCGGCAGGGAATTCCGCTGCGGCGCCGCCTAATTCGCGGGCCAGGATCTGGTGCACCGCGGCGACCGCGTGGCCCAGCCGATGCGACTCCGCGGCGAAGTCGCCGCCGACCTCCTCGGCGTACAGGTCGCCCTCGGCGTACAGATCGCGGGAGCTCGCGGTGGCCATCGCCCAGCCCTCCGAGGAGTTCGCGGCGAACTCGGTGAGCATGCCCAGCGGGCACGGCTGCCCGTCCCATTCGGTGTCGTAGGCGCCCAGCAGCCGGGCGGCGTTCGGACTGTTCGCCCGGCCCAGCACCCGGTTGAGCTCCACGTCGGGGTTCACCCCTGGGCTGACCCGGCGGAACACCTTCAGGATCGCGTGCTGGTGGTAGATCACGCTGGTGTTGGACTGTTCGGCGCCGGTCACCCGGGCCGGCGCCGACGGGTCCACCGTCGCGCCCGGCTCGAGGCTGAACTGGACCCGGCCGCGGACGAAGCCCGTGCTGAACAGCTCCAGCAGCGTGGCGCAGGACGCCTGGTCGTACAACGCGTCGTAGCCGGTGCGGCCCCGCTCGTCCTCGCCGATGGTGGCGATCTCGGCGTACTCCGGGATCGGCTCGCGGTCCCAGCAGACGATCACCTGGTAGCGCTCGCCCCCGCCGTCGGCGTATTGGGCGTCCACCAGCATCAGATCCAGCCCGTCGGCCAGCGGTGTCACCACCGCCGCCTCCGCCCGGACCAGCTCCCGGCCCCGGCCGGCGTACCAGCGCCGCTGCGGAAGCCATTGCGCGAAGGGCAGACTCACGTCGGCAGCTCCTTGCGCATCGAGTCGAGGTTCTGCAGCTGGAACCAGTAGAAGCCGTGTCCGGGCAGGGTCAGCAGATACGGCAGCTGCCCGATCGGGGGGAAGTGCACCCGCCCGGTCAGCTCGACCGGGGTGTAGCCGGCCCAGGTCTGCAGATCCAATTCAATGGCCTGCGGGAACCGGGACAGGTTGTTCACGCACATCACCAGGTCCTCCCCTTCGACGTGACGCAGAAACGCCAGCACCGACGGGTTGGATCCGCCGAGTTCGCTGAACTCACCGACGGCGAAGGCGTCGTGCCGGCGGCGCACCGCCAGCATGGTCCGGGTCCAGTTCAGCAGGGACGCCGAATTGTCCCGCTGCGCTTCGACACTCACCGCCTGGTAGCCGTACACGGCGTCCTGGTTCGGCGGTAGGTAGAGCCGGCCCGGGGTGGCGGTGGAGAATCCGGCGTTGCGGTCCGGGGTCCACTGCATCGGGGTACGCACCCCGTCCCGGTCGCCGAGCCAGATGATGTCGCCCATCCCGATCTCGTCGCCGTAGTACAGCACCGGGGATCCCGGCAGTGACAGCAGCAGCGCGGTGAACAGTTCGATCTGGTTGCGGTCGTTCTCCAGCAGCGGGGCCAGTCGTCGCCGGATCCCGACATTCGCTTTCATCCGAGGGTCTTTGGCGTACTCGGAGTACATGTAGTCGCGTTCCTCGTCGGTGACCATCTCCAGGGTCAGCTCGTCGTGGTTGCGCAGGAAGATGCCCCACTGGGCGAGTTCCGGGATCGCCGGCGTCTGCGCCAGGATCTCCGAGATCGGGAATCGGGATTCGCGGCGCACCGCCATGAAAATCCGTGGCATCAACGGGAAATGGAACGCCATATGGCATTCGTCGCCGCCGGTTTCCGGGTCGCCGAAATACGCCACCACGTCGGCCGGCCACTGGTTGGCCTCGGCCAGCAGTACCCGCCCCGGGTACTCGTCGTCGACGACCTTGCGGCAGCGTTTCAGGAAAGCGTGTGTCTCGGGCAGGTTCTCGCAGTTGGTGCCCTCACGCTCGAAAAGGTAGGGCACCGCGTCCAGCCGGAACCCGTCGATGCCGAGGTCCAGCCAGAACCGCAGCACATCGATCATGGCGTCGCAGACGGCCGGGTTGTCGTAGTTCAGGTCCGGCTGATGGGAGAAGAACCGGTGCCAGTAGAACTGCTTGCGGACCGGGTCGAAGGTCCAGTTGGATTCCTCGGTGTCGACGAAGATGATCCGCGCGTCGCGGTAACGGTCCGCGGTGTCGCTCCACACGTAGTAGTCGCCGTACGGTCCGTCCGGGTCGCGGCGGGATTCCTGGAACCACGGGTGCGAGTCGGAGGTGTGGTTCATCACCAGGTCGGTGATCACCCGGATGCCACGGCTGTGCGCGGCGTCGAGCAGCGCGACGAAATCCTCGACGGTGCCGAACTCCGGCAGCACGCGGTAGAAGTCGCGGATGTCGTATCCGCCGTCGCGCAGCGGCGAGTCGTAGAACGGCGGCAGCCACAGGCAGTCGACACCCAACCAGTGCAGGTAGTCCATCCGGTCGATCAGGCCGCGCAGGTCGCCGACGCCGTCGGCGTTGGAGTCGTAGAACGCGCGGACCAGCACCTCGTAGAACACGGCCTTCTTGAACCAGGTGCGGTCGGCCGGCAACGTCCGGGCGTGCGAATAATCGCCCGCGTCGGGGTGCTCGACGTGGCCGTCGCTGACGTGGCTTCCGTCGGGCAAGCCGGGATCTGAGGTCTCCATGATCAACTTCGCACGTTAGGCGGGATCGGCGCGGTTCGCCACCGCCGCCGGTCAGCGGGTCGCGGCCACCAGCACCGGGCCGGGTCGCACCCCGACCTTCACCCGGGCGCCGGGCGGGAAGTCACGGCCCCGGGCGCTGCCGACCTCGACGATCAGCAGGGTGCCGTCGACCAGCACCACGTGCACCCGCGAAATCGGCCCGAGGAACGCGTTGGACTCGATGACGCCGGGCCCGTCGTCGTCGACCCGAAGCGCGAGCTCCTCGGGCCGGACCAGCGCCAATCCCGAACCGGAGGTGATGGAGCCCGGTTTGGTGGGCAGTGACACCCCCAGCAGTCGGGCCTTGCCGTCGCTCACCACCGCCGGCACGTAGTTGCTCAACCCGATGAAGTCCGCGACGAACGGGGTGGCCGGGTGGGCGTACAGCTCGGCGGGAGTGTCGATCTGTTCCAGCGTGCCACCGCTCATCACCGCGACCCGGTCCGCCATGGCCAGCGCCTCTTCCTGGTCGTGGGTGACGAAAACGGTGGTGATGCCCAATTCGAGCTGGATGTGGCGGATCTGTTCGCGCAGCTGAGAGCGCACCTTGGCGTCCAGCGCCGACAGCGGCTCGTCCAGCAGCAGCACCTGCGGTTCGATGGCCAGCGCCCGGGCCAGCGCCACCCTTTGCTGCTCGCCGCCGGAGAGCTGGTCGGCGAACTTGTCCGCGTGCGCGGACAGCCCGACGAGTTCGAGCATCTCCCCGGCGCGACGGGTGCGCTCCGCGCCGGGAAGTTTGCGCAGCTTCAGCCCGAAGGCGACATTGTCGATGGCGCTGAGGTGCGGGAACAGGCTGTAGGCCTGGAACACCATGCCCATGTCGCGCTTGTTGGCCGGCGTCTCGGTGATGTCGACGCCGTCGATCAGCACCCGTCCGGCGCTGGGCTCGTCCAACCCGGCGACGATGCGCAGCGCGGTGGTCTTCCCGCAGCCCGACGGACCCAGCAGCGCCACCAGCTCACCGGGTTCGATTCGCAGCGTGAGCCCGTCCAGCGCCCGGACCGGCCCGTAGTGCTGGCCCAGTTCGACCAGGTCCACCGACACACTCTTGCGCGCATTCACGGGCGTCTCGCTCCCAGGGTTGAAATGGCGATCCGGCGACCCCGGGTCAGCAGCGCCAGACCGGTCAGCAGCAGGAATCCGAACACCAGCACCGCCAGCGACGCCGCCACCGACGTCGTCCCGTCGGTCATGCTGACCGCGACGATCTCCACCTGCAGGGTGCGGTAGCCCAGCAGTGAGGCGACGGTGTATTCGCCGAGCACCACCGCGGTGGAGATGAAGGCGGCCGACAGGATGCCGGAGGCGATATTGGGCGCCACCACCCGGGCGATCGCCGTCGGCCAGGTCGCCCCGAGTGAGCGGGCGGCTTCCACCAGCGTCTGTAGTTGGGTGGCCGACAGCGCCGTGTCCAGCGCGCGGTAGCCGAACGGCAGCACCAGGACGACGTAGACGAAGGTCAGCGTCAGCGCGGAGTCGCCGAGCAGGTAGGTCACCCAGCCGTAGACATTGCGCAGCCCGACGACGATCACCAGCGCGGGCACCACCAGCGGCAGCAGGCAGCAGAACTCCACCAGGCCGCGGGCCCACGGCGCGCGCAGCCGCACCCAGATCAGCGTCGGCAGCAGCAGCGCCAGCAGCAGCGCCACGGTCAACAGCGCCAGCGCCAGGGAAACCCCGATGGCGCCGTAGAGCGTCGGATCGGCGACCAGGTTGGCCCAGGCGTCCAGGGTGCGGCCGTCCTGCCACAGGCTGCGGGTGGAGAAATCCGCCATCGCCAGCAGCGGGAACGCGAAGAACGCGGCGAACGCCGCGATCAGCGCCCAGCGACCCAGCCTCATGTCAGCCACCTCGAGGTCCGGCGGACCAGCCGGGCGTAGCCGGCCATCACCGCGGCCACCACCACGATCATCTCGCATGCCAGCGCGTAGGCCAGGCCGGTCTGCCCGAGCATCACCTCGCTGGTCAGCGCCGAGCGGATGAGCAGCGGCAGGATCGGGCTGCCCTGGGTGACCAGGGCGGCCGCGGTCGCGTAGGCGGCGAACGCGTTGGCGAACAGCAGCAGCGCCGATCCGGCGAACATCGGCCACAGCAGCGGGGCCCCGACCTCGCGCCAGTACTGCCAGCGCGACGCGCCCAGGCTGACCGCGGCTTCCCGCCACTGTCGGCGCAGTCCTTCCAGCGCGGGCAGGAACACGATCACCATCAGCGGGATCTGAAAGTAGGTGTAGACCAGGATCAGCCCGGGCAGGCCGTAGAGCCAGCCGCCGGTCAGGCCGAGCACCCCGAAGGTCGCCATGAACGCGAACGCCAGCGCGACGCCGCCGAATTGGGCCAGCACCCCGCACATCGCCAGCGCCGTGCGGCGCAGCACCGAGTCGGCCCGGCCGCCGACGATGAGCCCGGCCAGCACCGCCCCGAAGATCGCGCCCAGGGCCGCCGAACTGGCCGACAGCGCCAGGCTGCGGCCCAGCGCCGCGAGCGCGGGGCCGTCGAACAGTGCCGCGATATTGGCGCCGGACAGCGAGCCGTCCACCAGGAAGGCGCCCACCAGCACCGTCACCGACGGCACGATCAGGAAGATCGCCACGAAGCCCAGGAACGGCAGCAGCGGGGCGGCGCCGCGGATTCGGCGCAGGGCGGGGATGTCAGCCAACGGCCTTGGACCAGTTGGCGGCCAGGTAGGCCGCGGCGGCGTCGGTCTGCGCCTGGGTCGGGATGGTGATCGGACCGTCGATGGTCACCATGGTCTGGTACGCCTTCTGGTCCAGCGTGCCGGCCAGCATCATCACGTCGGCCCGAACCGGCCGGACGCCGCTGTGCGCGAGCAGGTTCTGGCCGCGGTCGCTGAACAGGAACTCCTGCCAGAGCCGGGCCGCCGCCGGGTGCGGCGCGTCGATATTGATGGCCTGGTGGTAGTAGCCGGCGACCGCCGCGTCGTGCGGCACGAACACCTTCCAGCTGGGGATCTTCTCGGTCTCCACGCCGTTGAGGTAGTTCCAGTCGATGACGACGGGTGTCTGGCCGGCCTCGATGGTGGCCGGGGTGGGGTCGACGGGCAGGAAGTTGCCCGCCGCGTTGAGCCGGCGGAAGAAGTCCACGCCCTTGGAGATGTCGTCGGCCGAGCCGCCCTCGGCGACGGCGGCCATCAGCACCCCGGAGAATCCGGCGCCGGCCTGGGTGGGGTCGCCGTTGAGCGCGACCATGCCCTTGAACTCGGGTTTGAGCAGATCGGCCACCGCGGTCACGTCGGGGACCTTCGCGGAGTCGTAGCCGACGGACATGAAGCCGCCGTAATCGGCGACCCAGCGGCCCTCGGGGTGCTTGAGCCGATCCAGGATGTCGTCGAACACCATCACCTTGTACGGGGCGAACATGTCGACGTTGGCCAGCGTGACGGCCTGGCCGAGGTCGAAGACGTCCGGCGCGGTGTCCTTGCCGCGCTGCTGGACGGCGGCGTTGATCTCCTCCTGGCTGTTGGCGTCGGGTAGCGCGGAGTTGACCTTGATGCCGTAGGTGTCGCTGAAGGTCTTCAGGATGGTCCCGTAGTTGGCCCAGGTCGGCGGCAGCGCGATGACGTTCAGCTCGCCCTCAGCCTGCGCCGCGGCGATCAGGCCGTCCATCCCGCCGAAGTCGGCCACCGAGGTGGCGGTGGCGGCCGCCGAGGTGTTCACCTCGCGTTCCGGCGGGGCGCAGCCGGTCACCGTTGTCAGAGCGAGCACCGCCACCTGGGCGAGCGCCGCGGCGGCGATCCATCCACGGGTCGTCGTCATGGCCCATAGCCAAACACAATCGGGCCCCTCACCCAAAGGTGAGGGGCCCGATTTGCGGTTCTAGGGACTTCAGCCCAGCATCACGCGCTGCAGGTCAGGCTTCATGGCCTGCAGTTCGCGACCCCAGTAGGCCCAGTTGTGGGTGCCGTTGTCCGGGAAGTTGAACACACCGTTGGTGCCGCCCGCGGCGATGTAGTTGTCGCGGAAGGTGACGTTGGTGCGGATGGTCAGACCCTCGAGGAAGGTCGCCGGCAGGTCGCCGCCGCCCAGCTCGTTGGGCTGGCCGTTGCCGCAGTAGATCCACAGCCGGGTGCCGTTGGCGACCAGGGTCGGGATCTGCTCCATCGGGTCGTTGCGCTTCCAGGCGTTGTTCGGGTCGCCCGTGCTGCCCCACATGTCGTCGGCCTTGTAGCCGCCGGCGTCACCCATCGAGATGTTGATCAGGAAGGGCCACCAGCCCTCGGAGGGGTTCAGGAAGCCGGACATCGAGCTCGCGTAGACGAACTGGTTCGGGTGGTAGACCGACAGGGTCAGCGCCGACGAACCGGCCATCGACAGACCGATGGCGGCGTTGCGGGCCGAGCTCACACCGCGGTTGGCCGACAGCCAAGCCGGAAGCTCCTGGGTGAGGAAGGTCTCCCACTTGTAGGTCTGGCAACCGGCCTTGCCGCAAGCCGGCTTGTACCAGTCGCTGTAGAAGCTGGACTGGCCGCCGACCGGCATGGCCATCGACAGGCCGGACTCGTAGTACCACTCGAACGCGGCGGTGTTGATGTCCCAGCCGTTGTAGTCGTCCTGGGCACGCAGACCGTCGAGCATGTAGATGACGGGCGAGCCTTCGCCGCCGCTCTGGAACTGGACGCGGATATCGCGGCCCATTCCGGCCGACGGGACGTCGAGGTACTCGACCGGCAGGCCCGGGCGCGAGAAGGCGCCAGCGGTTGCGGTCTCACCGACCAGGCCGACCAGGCCCGGCAGCATGGCGGCAGCAGCAGTGGCCGCCGCGGCCCGTCGGGCCCATTTTCCACGGAGATTCTGAGCGAGATTCATCCTTGCTTTCCAGCCGTTCCTGTCCTTTGCGGCACCGTCACCGCAACTCCACTGTTTTCCGCAACCATTGCGGCAAAACTCTTATTAACGAAGTGGTGGCAAGCACCAACCGCACTCCTTGCGAGCAAGACCCTAACAGGGATTCGCCGCGCGGCACAAAGCCGAAGCCGTCCCGAACGGGACATCGTTTTGCGGGTGACCGGCCGTTACACGACGGTCGGCAGACACTGTCCCGGCCGCCCGATTCGACGGCCAGTAGGACCTCTACCTGGAGCAATACGATACAACATCGCCCCGGCTTTCGGCCGGCCGACGCCCGCCCGGTTGTGGATTAGATCACCCGCCCCCGAAAACACACCGGCCCGGAGCCCAATTGCCCTGTTCGGATTGTTACCGACCTTTGTCCGCGGCTTCACTTGCGCCCCACGGATCGCACCCGCGTCGACGCTCGTAACGCGACGCCGGTGATCTGCGACGATACTGAGCAGAACCGGTGGGTCACTACCATCGGCAGCACAACCACGTCGAAGGGACCCGATTGATGCGCCGAGCAGTGCGTTCCGCTCTTGTGCTGATGGCGACGCTGACGCTGCTGCCGCTGGCCGCACCCGCGGTCGGAGTCGCGGCGGTGACCACCGCGGTCAGCGCCCCCGTCGTCGATGTGCAGCCGCCCGCCGGCTCCACCGTCGGCGTCGCGCATCCGGTGATCGTCAGCTACGGCGAGCCGATCCCGGCGACCTCGCGGGCCGCGGCCGAGCGTTCCATCAAGATCACCGCCCCCGCCGACGTGACGGGCCACTTCGAATGGCTCGACGACTACACCGTGCAGTTCGTGCCCGACGAGTACTGGCCGGCGCACTCGCAGATTTCGGCGACCGTGGACAACGTGCCGCTGAACTTCAACACCGGCGCCGCGGTGCTGGGCGTCGCCTCCATCTCCGGGTACTCCTTCACCGTCAGCGTCGACGGCGTCACCCAGCGCCGGATGCCCGCGTCGATGGGCAAGGCGAAGTTCCCGACCCCGCAGGGTTCGTTCACCGTGCTGGGCAAGGAGAACCCGGTGGTGATGGACTCCCGCACCATCGGCATTCCGCTGAGCGACCCGGAGGGCTACAAGCTCACCGTCAACTACGCGGTCCGGATCACCTGGGGCGGGGTGTACGTGCACTCCGCGCCGTGGTCGACAGGTTCGCAGGGCTACGCCAACGTCAGCCACGGCTGCATCAACCTCAGCCCGGACAACGCCGCCTGGTACTACAACATGGTCGGCATCGGCGACCCGGTGCAGGTCAAGGCCTGATAGCGCGCGAGGAAGCGGTCAGGCCTTGAGACGCGCCGCCGTGCGCGGCGGGTTTGCGGGCGGCCGGTTAGCGCGCCGCCGCGAACGGCCAATTGACGCACGAGGGCTCCATGGCGTCCGCCTCGCGGGGGGCGGTCCTGGGCCGTTGTGTTCCTAGTTGGCCGCTCGTACCGTGGTTGGCCGCTCGAGAAGGAAACGTGCCGCCGGGGAGCAGTTCGGCGATCAGGCGGCGTAGAGCGCGAGCAGCTGGGTGGTCCGCCACCAGCACAGCGCGACGAACACCGCGAACAGCGCGATCGGCACGCCGAACTGCACCAGGTTCCGATTCGCCGGGCGGGCGTAGGCGTATCCCAGCGCGATCAGCGCGCCGGTGACGAGCCCGCCGACGTGGCCCTGCCAGCTGATGCCGGGGAAGCTGAAGGTCAGCACCAGGTTGGCGACGATCAGGCCGGCCACCATGCCGACGTTGAGCTTGAGCTTCTTGCCCACCACGAACGTCGCGGCGAACAGCCCGAAGATCGCGCCGGACGCGCCCGCGGTCAGGGTGTTCATCGAGGCCAACAGGTAGACCAGCACCGATCCGCCCAGGCCGCTGAGCCCGTACAGGATGCCGTAGCGGGTGCGGCCGAGCCAGGATTCCAGCGCCGGCCCGACGATGAACAGCGCGTACATGTTGAACAGCAGGTGCACCACCCCGTGGTGCAGGAACATCGAGGTGACCATCCGGTACCACTGGTCGTAGAACGCGACCCCCGGTGGCCACAGGGCCAGCTCTTCGGTGGTGGCTGGGACCACCAGCTGCACGACGTACATCAGCAGGCAGGCGCCCATCAGGGTGTAGGTGAGCACCGGCTTGCCGTCGGTGGGCCGGCCGCCGAATGCCGTGCGCACCTGCCGCACCGACCGTTGCCCCTCGGACACACAGTCCGGGCACTGGTGGCCGACGGCGGCGGCGGTCATGCAGTCCGGGCAGATCGGCCGGCCGCAGCGGTTGCAGCCGATCCGCGCGGGATGGTTCGGATGCCGGTAGCAGGGCGGGGCCGGCGGCTGCGGGCCGTTAGGGGTGCTCATCGCCGTCCAAGATAGCCGCCCGTCCAGCGCCGATGGCCGAATCCGGGCCGCGCGGGCGTCGTCGTAGGGTTGGCCCATGACGACCGCGAGTCGACGATGCGGGGCGAGGAACGAGCCCTGCGGAGGAGCGAGCAAATGAGTACCGACGGCCGCATCCGGGTTCCCACCGACCTCGACGCCGTGACCACCGTCGGCCCGGAGGAGCAGTCTGGCCTGGGCCCGGCGGCGGCCGACCGGATCTGGGAATCGGTGCGGCACTGGTACGCCGGCGGCATGCACCCGGCCATTCAGGTGTGTCTTCGGCACCGCGGCGAGGTGATCCTGAACCGCTCGATCGGGCACGGCTGGGGCAACGCGCCCGACGACGCCCCGGACGCGGAGAAGATCCTGGCCACCCCGGACACGCCGTTCTGCGTGTACTCGGCCGCCAAAGCCATCTCGGTGACCGTGGTGCACATGCTGGTCGAGCGCGGCTATTTCTCCCTCGACGACCGGGTGTGCGACTACCTGCCCGGCTACACCAGCCATGGCAAGCACCGCACCACTATCCGGCATGTGATGACCCACAGCGCGGGCGTGCCGATTCACCTCGGCCCCCGCCCGGATGTCGAGCGGGTCAACGACAGCGCCTACACCCGCGAGCAGCTGGGTCTGATGCGGCCGGTGTACCGGCCCGGCCTGATGCACATGTACCACGGTCTGACCTGGGGTCCGCTGATCCGGGAGATCGTCTCGGCGGCGACCGGCCGCGAGATCCGGGAGATCCTGGCCACCGAGATCCTGGACCCGCTGGGCTTCCGCTGGTCGAATTACGGTGTCGAGCCGGACGACGTCGCGTTGGTCGCGCCGAGCCACGCCACCGGCAAGCCGCTGCCGCCGCTGATGGCGGCCGCGTTCCGCAAGGCGATCGGCGGGACCATCTACGAGATGATCCCGTACACCAACACGCCGCTGTTTCTGACCAGCGTGGTGCCGTCGTCGTCGACGGTGTCCAATGCGTTCGAGTTATCGCGGTTCGCCGAGCTGCTGCGCCGAGGCGGGGAGCTCGACGGGGTGCAGGTGCTGCGGCCGGACACTCTGCGTGCGGCGGTGGAGCCGGTGCGCCGGTTCCGCCCGGACATCGCCACCGGCGGCAAGCCGATGCGCTGGGGCACCGGCTACATGTTGGGGGCCAAGCGCTTTGCGCCGTTCGGCCGGGACACCGCGGGCGCGTTCGGACACACCGGGCTGGTGGACATCGCGGTGTGGGCGGACCCGGCGCGCAGCCTGTCGGCGGCGATCGTGAGCAGCGGCAAACCCGGGACCAACCCGGAGCCGAAGCGCTACCCCGCTGTGTTGGACCGGATTTCGGCGGAGATCCCGGTCAGCGGATAGCCGCGATGGCCTTGCGGATCCGCTGTTCGCTGACCGGCCGGGAGGTGCCAATCTGCTGCGCCCACAGGCTCACCCGCAGTTCCTCGATCAGGAACGCGATGTCGGCGACATCGGCGGCGGCGGCGCGCTGCGGCGAAAGCGACTGCAGCAGTTCGTCGTAGGCGTCCTCGACGGCGTGCACCCGGTCCATCCGCTCGCGGTCGGCGCCCGGCGCCTGCGGCAGTCGCTCCAGCCGGCGGCCGACCGCGGTGAGATAGCGGGTGAGGTCAGCCAGCCGGGCCGCCCCGGCGCGGGTCACGAAGCCGGGCGGCAGCAGCTGGTCGAGTTGCGCGGTGATGTCCTCGACGGCGTCGCGCAGCGCCGGACCGGGTTTGTCGGGCAGCCCCACCCGGGAGGTGTGCGCGGCGGCCAGCACCGTCTTGACGCGGCGGGCGATGTCGGCCGTGGTCGCGCTGAGCCCGGATGCCACCCGGGTCCGGGCGGCGGCGAATTCGGCCCGGGTGCGCGGCGCGGTGGGGACCAACGCGTCGACGGCGGCGTCGGCGCAGTCCTCCAGCAGCGCCGCCAGCGAGCCGTCCGGGTTGTTGCCCAGCAGCAGCCGGGTGCCCGGATCCAGGCCCCGCTCAACGGCTTTCGCCGGTGACGGGGCGGTCAGGCGCAACAGCCGGCGCAGGCCGGGCCGCATCGCGGCGGCCTGTTCACCCGGGGTGGCGAACACCCGGATGTCGACCGCCGAGCCGGCGTCGACGAACGCCGGGAAGCCGCGCACCGTGTGCCCGCCGCTGTCCTGCTCGACGACGGCGGGCAGTTCCGCGAGGTCCTCGGGCCAGTCCCGGAGGCCGGTGCGGGCCAGGCCGGGCGCCAGCGCGGCGGAGACCGCGCGCCGCGCCGGGGCGGCCAGCTGTTCCTGCAGCGCCGCGAGATCTTTGCCGCGGGCGACCTCTGCGCCGTCGTCGCCCTGCACCGCGAAGGTGAGCCGCAGATGGTCGGGGATCTTGTCGGCGTCGAAGGCGTCCACCGGGACCACGACCCCGGAGCGCCGTCGCAGCTCGTCGGCGAGCGCCGCCAGTAGCGACCCGTCGCCGGGGTCCAGGGTGTCCAGCACCGCGCGGGCAGTGTCCGGGGCGGGAACGAAGTTGCGGCGCAGGTCTTTCGGCAGCGATTTGAGCAGCGCGGTGATCAGTTCCAGTCGCAGCGCCGGGACCTGCCAGGCGAACTGCTCCCCGCCGAGGCGGGCCAGCACCTGCACCGGGACGTGCACGGTGACGCCGTCATCGGCGTCGCCGGGAACGTAGCGGTAGCTCAGCGGCAGCCGCAGGTCCCCGGAGCTCCAATTGTCCGGGTGGTCGGTGTCGGGTTCGGCGCGCAGCAGGTCGGCGCGGGTCATGGTCAGCAGGTCCGGGGTGCGGTGGCGCTGCTTGCGCCACCAGCCGTCGAAATGCCAGGCCGAGACCACGTCGGCGGGCACCCGGGCGTCGTAGAAGGCGTACACCTCGTCGTCGCCGGCGAGCAGGTCGCGGCGCCGTGCCCGGTCCTCGAGTTCGGCGAGGTCTTCGCGCAGCGCGGTGTTGTCGGCGAAGAAGTGGTGCCGGGTCTGCCACTCCCCCTGCGTCAGCGCGTGCCGAATGAATAGCTCCCGGCACAATTCCGGGTCCACGCCGGCATAGGACACCCGTCGCCGCGGGACCAGCGGCAGCCCGTAAAGCGTCACCCGCTCGAAGGCCATCACCTCGCCGCGTTTGGCGTCCCAGTGCGGTTCGCTGTGGGTGCGGGTGACCAGGTCGCCGGCGGCGCGTTCGATCAACGTCGGGTCGACGCGCGCGGCGATCCGGCCGTACAGCCGGGCGGTCTCGACCAGTTCGGCCACCACCACCCATTGCGGTGGGCGTTTGGTGAGCGCGGAGCCCGGCGCCAGCACGAACTTGGCGTTGCGCGCCCCGAGGTACTCCCGGGTTTCGCCGCGCCGCTTGGTTTCCGGGTCCCTGCCCCTGGGGGCGCCCTTCTTCGCGTCGTTGGCGCGGTCGTTGCGCAGCCCGATATGGGACAGCAGTCCGGTGGTCAGCGCGGCGTGGATGCGCTGCGGGTCCGGCGTGGCGGCGTCGTCGGCGCGGATGCCGATGTCGCGGGCGATGCTGCGCAGTTGGCCGACCAGGTCCTGCCATTCCCGGATCCGCAGATAGTGCAGGAAGTCCTCTCGGCACATCCGCCGAAACGAGCTGCCGGAGCGCTGATCCCGTTGATCGCCGAGGTAGTTCCACAGGTTCAGGAAGCCGATGAAGTCCGAGTCGGGGTCGGCGAACCGCGCGTGCTTGGCGCGGGCGGCCTCCTCCTTGTCCGCCGGCCGCTCCCGCGGGTCGGGTATTGCCAGCGCCGCGACGATGACCAGAACCTCTGCGACACAACCGAGTTCGTCGGCTGCCAGGATCATCCGGCCGAGCCGCGGGTCGATCGGCAGCCGGGCCAGTCGCCGGCCCAGTTCGGTGATCTTCCCGTTGTCATCGAGCGCTCCGAGTTCGGACAGCAGCGCGGCGCCGTCGCGGATGCTGCGGGCATCCGGTGGGTCGAGGAAGCCGAACTCGGCGATGTCGCCGAGACCCAGCGCCGCCATCTGCAGCATCACCGCGGCCAGGTTGGTGCGCAGGATCTCCGGGTCGGTGTGTTCGGGCCGGGTGTCGAAGTCCTCTTCCGCGTACAGCCGGATGCACACGCCCGGCGCGGTGCGCCCGGCCCGGCCGGCCCGCTGGTTGGCCGAGGCCTGCGAGATCGGTTCGATCGGCAGCCGCTGCACCTTGGTGCGCCGGCTGTATCGGGAGATCCGGGCGGCGCCCGGGTCCACCACGTAGCGGATGCCGGGGACGGTCAGCGAGGTTTCGGCGACGTTGGTGGCCAGCACCACCCGGCGATTGCTGTGCGGCGCGAACACCTTCTGCTGCTCAGCGGTGGGCAGCCGGGCGTACAGCGGAAGCACCTCGACCGGGAATGTCCTGTCCGCCAACGCGGTTCGCAGCGCCTCGGCGGTGTCACGGATCTCGCGTTCGCCGGACAGGAAGACCAGCACGTCGCCGGCCGGTTCGTCTTCGAGCTCGGCCACCGCGTCGATGATGGCCTCGGTCTGGTCGCGCAGCTCGGTGCGGACGACCTCGTGATCGGGGTCATCGGCGTCGTCAGCGTCGGCGGTTTCCGGCCCGACCGCCACTTCCAGTGGGCGGTACCGGATGTCGACCGGGTAGGTGCGGCCGGACACCTCGATGATCGGGGCCGGACCGTCCGGCCCGGCGAAGTGCGCGGCGAACCGCGCCGGCTCGATGGTCGCCGAGGTGATGATGAGTTTCAGGTCGGGCCGGCGCGGCAGCAGCTCGCGCAGGTAGCCGATCAGGAAGTCGATGTTGAGGCTGCGTTCGTGCGCCTCGTCGAGGATCAGCGTGTCGTAGCGGGTCAGCCGGCGGTCGCGCTGGATCTCGGCGAGCAGGATGCCGTCGGTCATCAGTTTGACCAGGGTGGCATCCGATGCCCGGTCGGTGAAGCGCACGGTGTAGCCGACCGCGTCGCCGAGCGGGGTGTGCAGTTCGTCGGCGATGCGCTGGGCGACGGTGCGGGCGGCCAGCCGGCGCGGTTGGGTGTGCCCGATCATGCCGCGCACGCCGCGGCCGATGTCCAGGCAGATCTTGGGCAGCTGGGTGGTCTTGCCGGAGCCGGTCTCCCCGGCCACCACCAGCACCTGGTTGGCCTTCACCGCGGCGGCGATCTCGTCGCGGAACGCGCTGACCGGCAGGTCCGGGTACTCGATGACCGGGACCGCCGCGGCGCGGGCGGCCAGCCGGGCTTCGCCGATGGCGATCTGCTCGCCGAGTTTCGCCAGCTGCTCAGGGCTGGGATCGCGCAGGCCGCGCAGCCGTCGGCGCAACCGGGCGGCGTCGGCCAGGGTCAGGCCGTCGAGACGCCGCCGCAGGTCACGCAGCTGTTCGGGCGACGGTTCGGACACCGTCGCAACGATAGCGGGTTAACGCAGCTGCCAGTCCGCGGCTGCGCGGCGCTGATCCCAGAACCGGGCGAATCGTCCACCGGCGGTGCGCAATTCCTCCACGCCGCCGTCTTCGACGATGCGGCCGCCTTCGACGAACACCACCCGGTCCGCGCCGCTGATGCTGGCCAACCGGTGCGCGACGATCACCCGGGTGCGGTCGCGCTCGTCGGCGGTCAGCGCGGCGACCACGGCGGCCTCGTTCTCGGTGTCGAGCGCGCTGGTCGCCTCATCGACCAGCAGCACCGGCGCGGGTTTGAGCAGCGCCCGGGCGATGCCGACCCGCTGCCGCTCCCCGCCGGAGAGCCCGGTCCCGGCCTCGCCGACCGCGCTGTCCACGCCGTCGGGCAGCCGGGCCGTCAGCTCGTCGACGCGGGCCAGCCGCAGCGCGCCGGCCACCTGGTCGGCCGACGCCGCCGGGGCGCCGACGGTGACGTTCTCGGCGATGGTCCCGTCGAACAGGTAGGAGTGCTGGAACACCATGCTGATCGCCGCGCGCCGGGAGTCCGGGTCCATCTCGGCCAGGTCGACGCCGTCGATCAGCACCTGCCCGGATTCGGGTTGGCACAGGCCGGCGATCAGCGCCAGGATGGTGCTCTTGCCGGACCCGGACGGGCCGACGATCGCCGTCGTCGTCCCGGGTTCCAGGGTGAGGTTCAGCCGATCGATCACCGCCGGGCCGCCGTAACCGAACGACACGTCGCGCAGCTCGATGCGCGGCGCGGCGATCCCGTCGGGCAGCGTGGCCGTCCCCGCGGTGAGTCGCGGCGCGTCCAGCACCGTCTGGATGCGGGCCAGGGTGGCCCGCGAGGTCTCGATGGCCGGGGACAGTTCGCTCAGCGTGGTGAACGGTTCCAGGTAGCGGACCAGCACCACGATCAGCGCGATGGCCTCCGGCGCGCTGATGACGCCGCGCACGGTCAGCACGCTGGCGATGCCGGCGAATCCGATCAGCGCGATCTGGGTGGCGATGCTGAACAGCACCTGGCCGGGCACCTGCATGGCCAGCAGCCGCACCGTGGCGCCGTGCTGGGCGTCCAGGGCGGCGCCGGCCAGGCTGCGTTCGGCGCCGACCCGGCGCGCGGCGCGCAGCGCCTGCTGGGTGCGGGCGAATTCGATGATGCGCTCGGTGAGTTCGGTGTTGGTCTGCTCGGCAAGTTTGTCGGCGTTTCGGCTGAGCCGGGTCGACGCCCACATGGCGGCCAGCAGCAGCGCCACCCCGGCCAGCGCCGCGAGCGCCACCGGGACCGACACCGTCAGCAGGGCCACCGCGATGGCGGCCGGCAGCAGGATCGCCCCGACCAGCGGGGTCAGCAGGTACACCACCAGCCCGACCAGCTCCGGTCCGGTGGAGGCGATCGCGGCGCGGGTGGCGGCGGTGTTGTCGGCGTCGAACCAGGGCAGCGCCACGGTGGGCAGCCGGTCGGCCAGGTCGCGCTGGCTGTGGTCGAGCACGCCGAAGCCGATGGCGAACCCGATCCGGGCGCAGACGCCGTCGATCAGCCAGCCGGCCAGCGTCGCGGCGGTCAGCCAGCCCAGCCAGACCAGCGCGTCGGCGGGATGCTCACCGAACAGCGCGGCCACCAGCGGCACCAGCAGCACGGTGGCCGCCGCGCGCAGCAGCACCGAGAGCACGCTCAACGCGAGGTAGCCGGTGAAGCGCCGGCGGGTTTCGGGGTCCATCAGCGCGAACAGGGTGCGGATCATCGGGTCTCTCCCTGCGACGACGCGGCGCCGGCGTGGGCGAAACCGCCGGTGTCCCAGAGCGCCCGGTACCTGCCGCCACGCTCCAGCAGTTCGCTGTGCGTCCCGGATTCGGCGATGGCCCCGTCGTCGAGGACGACGATGTTGTCCGCGCCGGTGATGGTGTGCAACCGGTGCGCGATGACGAGCACGGTGCGGTCGGCGGTGAGCCGGTTCAGCGCCTGCTGCACCTGGTATTCGGATTCCGGGTCGGCGAAGGCGGTGGCCTCGTCGAGGATCAGGACGTCGGTGTCGGCCAGGATGGCGCGGGCGATGGTGAGCCGCTGCTTCTCGCCGCCGGACAGCGCGGCGTCCGGCCCGAGCACGGTGCCGTAGCCCTCCGGCAGCGCCGTGATCCGGTCGTGGATCTGGGCGTCGCGGGCGGCCTGCATGATCCGTTCGGTGCCGGCCTGCGGGTCGGCCAGCGCGATGTTCTCGGCGACGGTGCCGCGCACCAGCTGCGGGTCCTGCAGCACAAACCCGACGCGCCGGTACAGCTCGTCGGCGTCGAGTTCGGCGATGTCGACGCCGCCGATTCGGATGGCGCCGGACTGCACGTCGTAGAACCGGGCCAGCAACGCGGCCAGGGTGGACTTGCCGGATCCGGACGGCCCGACCAGGGCGGTGACGGTGCCGGGGGCCAGGGTGAGGTTCACATCGCGGATGACCGGGACGCCGGGCCGGTAGCCGAAGGTGACATTGTCGAACACGACGTCCCGGCCGCCCGCGGCGTCGGCGCCCGAGCTCTCCCGGGTGGCCAGGTCGGTCTCATCGAGGGTGTTCTGGATCCGGCGGGCGGCTTGCACGCCACCGCTGATCCCGCTGATCCCGTAGCCGATGCCGAGCAGCCGGGCGCCGAAGGTGGCGCCCAGGAACAGGAACGGCAGCAGATCGACCGGGTCCATCCGGCCGCTGACGATCAACCAGGTGCCCAGCGCGGTGATCAGCCACAGGAACGTCGAGGGCCGGGTGACCAGGTCCATCAGCGTCTTCTTGGCGACGAACGGCTGCTGCCAGTCGACCAGGAATTCCAGGTACTCGTCGAGCCGGCGGCGGAACCCGGAGGCCGCGGCGCCGCCGAAGATCCGGACCACCGGCTGGCCGTCGAGATAGCCCGCCGCTTCGCCGCTCATCCGCTCCGCCCAGCGCTGCGAGGCCAGCACCTTCGGGCCTGAGGACGCCGCCATGCTCAGCATCAACAGGATGTAGCCGATCACCGGGATCAGCAGCGCCAGCGCCAGCCGCCAATCCACCACGAACAGGTAGACCAGGACCGCGACGGGCGCGACGACGGCGTTCACCGCGTCGGGGACCGCGTGGGTGACCAGGTAATGCAGCGCCAGCGGGTCGTCGGCGACGTGCTGTTTGACCGAGCCGGAGCCGCGGGCGATGAACCAGCCCAGCGGCAGGCGGGACATCTTGTCCAACAGCCGGCCGCGCAGGTCGCGGGCGAACCGGGCGTCGATCACATGCAGCCACAGGGTCAGCGCGGCGCCCAGCGTCGTTCCGACGCCGAGCAGCACAATGGCCGCCAGGCCGAGGCTCTTGAGCCGGTCCGGTTCCGCGCCGGCCAGCAGCAGCCGGGCCAGTTCGACCAGCAGCACGTACGGCGCCAGCTGGGCCAGGGTGACCAGCGCCTGCAGCACCCCGGACACGATCAGCGGGGTGCGCAGCGGCGCCAGCAACTGGCCGGCGCCCTGGGCGCGCCAGCTGCCCTGGGCCTGGGGCGCCGCGACGACCTCGGGCGTCTGCTCCGGTTCGTCGGTGCTCTCCGGCACCCTCCAGCTGCCCATCCCGCAGCCGAAGATCCAGTAGGCCTGCGCGTGCATTTCGGATTTGGGGAAGCCGAACTCGCCTCTCAGCCGGTTGCGCAGATGCTTGAGCGAACCCGTCTCGCAGCCCACCCAGGCGTACCAGTTGGACCAGTCGCGGGATTCGACGGCCGTCGCCAACGAGGTGGTGTCCGCGCGGGGGACGCGGTGCACCCGCAGCCGGGGGTGCTCGGCGATCGGGATGAGCAGGTCGTCGTCGTGGTGGGTTTCCAGGTAGCACTCGATCGGGATATCCGACGGCACCGCGCCGATGATGCCGTTGATCGCCGGGGTGGAGGCCGCGTCGCCGACGAGCAGATAGCCGGCCGGCGGTTCCTCGGTGACGTGGAATCCGACCGAGCCCATCGCCATCACCGCGATCTGGTCGCCGGGGCCGGCCGAACGCGCCCACAGCGAGGCCGGTCCGGCCGGGTCGTGCAGCACCACGTCGATGGCGAAGTCGCCGGATTCCGGGTCGGCTTCGCTGAGGGTGTAGGCGCGCTGAAACTCGGTGTCGGAGCCGTCCGGGTCGGGGAACCAGAACCGCAGCCAGGCCGTCGGCTGGGCGTCGAGGTCGTTGAAAACCGTCGGGCTGGTCAGCCGGATCCGCAGAAAATTCGGTGTCAGCAGTTCGGTCCCGGTGACCGTCGCGATGTGGTCCCGGGCGCCGAATCCGCGCAGCAGAGCGCCCTGTAGCCCGCGTGCCATCGGCGATCCTCCCATCCGTCATTGATGAGGTTAGCCTTGCTTGGCTTTCGACGGCCGCGCACACCCTGCGGGTTCACTCGCGGGTGACTTGTCCAATCCGCCACGACGCCCCGTTCGGGCAACCTACCTTCTACTGCTATGAATGCCCTCGTCGTCCGCAGTGCGATCGTCGCCGCCATCGGCGGACTCATCTTCGGCTTCGACACCGCGGTGATATCCGGCGCCGAGAAACAGATCCAGCACGTCTTCGGGCTGAGCGCCACCATGCTCGGCTTCACCGTGACGACTGCGCTGATCGGCACCATCATCGGCGCGCTGATCGCCGGGCGGCCCGCCGACAAGTACGGCCGCAAGAAGATGCTGTACGCGATCGGCATTCTGTACGTGATCTGCTCGCTGGGAACGGCTTTCGCCGTCAACGTCGAGATGCTGATGCTGTTCCGGTTCATCGGCGGCCTGGGCGTCGGCGCGTCCAGCGTCTGCGCCCCGATCTACACCGCCGAGGTGGCGCCGCCCGCGCATCGCGGCCGGTTGGTCGGCCTGGTCCAGTTCAACATCGTGCTCGGCATCCTGGTCGCCTACGCGTCCAACACCGTCATCCGCGAACTGGTCGACAGCGACCACGCCTGGCGCTGGATGCTCGGCGTGATGCTGGTGCCGTCGGTGATCTTCCTGCTGCTGCTGCCGACGGTGCCGGAGACTCCGCGCTGGCTCGCCGCCAACGGCCAGTGGGAGAAGGCCGCCGAAACCAGCCGCCGGCTGTGCCGCAGCCAGGAAGAGTCCGACGCGGTGATGACCGAGATCCGGGAGTCACTGTCGGAGGCGCAGAACGCGGCCTCGGTGCCGTTCTTCACCCGCCAGCACCGCAAGGTCATCATGCTGGCTGTCGCCATCGCGTTCTTCAACCAGATGTCCGGCATCAACGCGATCCTGTACTACGCGCCGCGGGTCATGGAGCAGGCCGGCGCGAGCACCAGCTCGGCGTTCTTGATGAGCATCGGCGTGGGTCTGATGAACCTGGTCGCAACCATGGCCGCGCTGACCGTCATCGACAAGATCGGCCGACGAAAACTCATGATCGTCGGCTCGGTGGGCTATCTGCTCTCGCTCGGCTTCCTGGCCGGGGTGATGTTCTACTACGAGGACGCCAAGGGCGGCGAGTTCACCACCACCTCGTCGATTCTGGTGCTGGGCGGTCTGATGTTGTTCATCGCCGCGCACGCCTTCGGTCAGGGCTCGGTGATCTGGGTGTTCATCTCCGAGATCTTCCCGAACCGGATCCGCGGCCGCGGCCAGTCGCTCGGCAGCCTGACGCACTGGGTGTTCGCCGCGATCACCTCGTTCGCGTTCCCGCCGATCATCACCGCGCTCGGCGGCGGGGTGGCGTTCAGCATCTTCTTCATCGCCATGATCGGCCAGCTGATCTGGGTGCTAAAGGTCATGCCGGAAACCAAGGGCGTGCCGCTTGAGGAGATGGAGGCCAAACTCGGCCTCGCCGAACCCCTTCCGGTGCGAGGAGTGCGCTGATGAGCGACCGGGTGCTCAGCCTCGGCGAGGCGTTGATCGATGTCGTCATCCGCCCCGACTCGGCGGTGGAGCACGTCGGCGGCAGCCTGCTCAATGTCGCCGTCGGGTTGGCGGCGCTGGGCCGCAAGGCCAGCCTGTGCGCGTACTGGGGCGATGACGACCACGGCCGGATGCTCTCGGATTGGACCCGCCGCGCCGGCGTCACGCTCACCCCGGGCACCGAGTCGGCGCCGAAATCACCGGTGGCCTACGCCCATCTCGATGAGGTCGGGCACGCCACCTACGAGTTCGCGATGACCTGGGCGGTGCCGGAGCCACCGGACCTGACGCAGTTCGGCCACCTGCACACCGGCAGCATCGCCGCGACGCTAGAGCCTGGCGGCGCCGAGGTGCTGGAGTTGACCCGCCGGATGCGCAACTACGGCACCGTGTCCTACGACCCGAACGTGCGCCCGGCGCTGATGCGCCAACCCGAGGCCGTGGTGGACCGGATCGAGAACATGATCAGCGCCTCCGATGTGGTGAAGGCCAGCGACGAGGACCTGGAGTGGCTGTACCCGGGCACCCCGGTCGAGGACATCATGCGGCGGTGGGTGAACTCCGGGCCGTCGATGGTGGTGATCACCCGCGGGCCGTGGGGCGCGTACGCGCTGCTGAAGTCCAACCGCGACATGCTGCACCTGGATCAGCTGCGGGTCGAGGTGGCCGATTCGGTGGGCGCCGGGGACTCGTTCATGGCCGGGATGATCTCCGGGCTGCTCGACGCCGGCCTGCTCGGATCCCTGGAAGCCCGGGGGCGCCTGGCCGCCGCGGGCTGGTCGGCGGTGCAGCCCGCGCTGCATCGCGCGGTGATCACCAGCGCGATCACGGTGAGCAATCACGGCGCCTATGCGCCGACGATCGACGAGGTCAACGCCATGCACGCGGCGGACCCGCAGCTGCTCTGAGCTAGACGAAGGTCTTACCCTCACCGCGGTAGGTGGGGATGGTGTCGACGACGGCGTCACCGTCGATCAGCGCCAGCGCGTCGAGGCGCTCACACAGTTCGCCGGCCTTGGTGTGCCGGAACCAGACCCGGTCGCCGAGCCGCAGTCCGCGCGCCGACTCCCCCCGCACCGGGGTCTGCACCTCCCCCGCGCCCTCGGTCCCGATCAGCGCCAGCCCCGGCGGCCACACCGGCCTCGGGGCGCGGTCCGGGCCCGGCACCCCGGAAGCTATCCAGCCGCCGCCCAGCACGGTCGCGATGTCCGGCGCCGGCCTGCGATCCACCGCCAGCGCGAAGTAGGCGGCCGGTGTCGGGTGGAAGGACCGGTAGGTGTCGAACAGCGTCGGCGCATACAGGCCGGAGCCGGCGCCCAGCTCGGTGATCGCGGACTCCGCGGCCGTGGTCTCCAGGCTGCCGGTGCCACCGCCGTTGACGAACTCCAGCGGCGCGATGGCGCGGACCGCGGTGACGATGGCGTCGCGGCGGCGGCGCAGTTCGGCGATGGAGACGCGTTGCATGGCCCGGATCGCGGTGCGCCGCAACACAGATCCGGGCGCGTCGTCCCCGACGCCGGCGATGTGGCCCTCATAGGACATCAGGCCGACCAGCCGCACCCCGGGGGTGTCGGCTGTCCGCCGGGCCAGCGCCCGGACCTGCACGACGCTGTGCAGCGGGGACCGGCGCATGCCCAGGTGCACCCGGGCGCCGACCCGCAGCGAGGCGTCGATGTCCAGGCAGATCCGCACCGGGTGTCCGCCGGCGCCGACGGCCGCGGTGATGAAGTCGAGGTGCTCGGCGCTGTCGATCATCACGGTGATCCGCGCGGCGGCCTGTTCGTCGCGGGCCAGGGCGCGTAGCGCGTCGCGGTCCGTGCTCGGGTAGGCGACCAGCACATCGTCGAATTCGGTTGCCAGCCAATGCGCTTCGGGGAGCGTGAAGGCCAGCACGCCGGCGAACCCGGGCATCTCATGGACCATACGCAGGATGGCGCGGGCGCGAATCGACTTGCTGGCCAACCGGATCGGCTTGCCCCCGGCGCGGCGGACCATATCGGCGGCGTTGGCGCGCAGCGCGGCCAGGTCGATCACCCCCAGCGGGGGTTCGAGTCCGGCGGTGGCGCGCTCGAAGGCGTCGAACCGTGCGGCATCGGTGCTCATCGCTGTCTCTCCTCGACCGGCGAGGCGTGCGGGGCGACGCCGATCACCCGGTCCAGGTAGGCGTTCGCGAACACGCCGGTCGGGTCGAGTTGGTCACGCAGCGCGACGAATTCGTCGAAGCGTGGGTAGCGGGGCCGCAGCGCGGCGGCGTCCAGGCGATGCATCTTGCCCCAGTGCGGACGCCCGGCCGCCGCGCCGAGGATGTCCTCCATACCGTCGAAGAACCGTCGGTAACCCATCCGGTGGTATTGGTGGAAAGCCACGTAGGCGCTGGGCCGCTGATAGCTCGGAGACAATGGGATGTCGTCGGGCGCGACGAAGCGGACCTCCAGCGGGAAGGTCACCTTCTCGTCGGAGGTCCGGATCCAATCCACGATCTCGCGCAGCACCGCCACGATGTTGTCGCGCGGCACGCCGTACTCGCCCTCGTTGAAGCGGATGTCGCGCCGGGACGCGAACACCTTGTGCGACACGTCGATCTGTTCCGGCCCGGCGAACAACTGCGAGACTCCCCGCGTGATGGTCGGGGTCAACTGCGGCAGCGCCGAGGCCAGCGTGAACAGCGCGTTGCCGGCGACGGTTTCGAACGCTTCGCCCAGTGCCTTACGGCGGTCGCTCACCGGGCGCAGCGCGGTGTCGGCTGGCATTTGGTTCCAGCGCCGGGTGATCGCGGTGCGGGTGTGCGGGAACCAGAAGAACTCGAAGTGGTCGTTGCTCGCGACGAGCCCGTCGAGTTCGTCGAGCAACCGCTCCAGCGGGAGCGAAACCTCGCGGGAGTGCAGCGGGAAGGCCGGCACGCATTGCAGGGTGACCTCGGTGACGACGCCGAGCGCGCCCAGGCCCACCCGGGCGGCGGTGAACAACTCCGGGTTCTCTTGCGCGGAGCAGTTTTTCACCGTGCCGTCGGCCGCCACGATGGTCAGGCCGGCGATCTGGGTGGACAGGCTGCCGAACCGCGCGCCGGTGCCATGGGTTCCGGTGGCGGTGGCGCCGGTGATGGTCTGCCGGTCGATATCGCCGAGGTTCGCCATGGCCAGGCCGTGGCGCTGCAGTTCCGGATTGAGCTGGTGCAGCGGGATACCACCCTGCACCCTGACCCGTCCGGTGTCAGCGTCCACCTCGAGCACCCGGTCCATCCGGTCCAGCCGCAGCGACACCGCCCCGGCCGGTGAGGCGATCTCGCTGAACGAGTGGCCGGACCCCGCCGCCTTGACGCGCAGTCCGTCGGCGGCGGCGCTCGTGATGGCCTCGGCGACCTCGTCGGTGCTCGACGGGCGCGCCACCCGCGCCGCCTCGGCGCTGAGCCGGCCGCTCCAGTTCCGCCAGGCAGGTGAATCGTCGGTCATTCGCCCACCCGGATACGCTCCAGCGCCGCCCGCATCCGATCGGGGATGGGGGTGGCCCGCCGGGTTTCGCGGTCGACGAAGACGTGTGTGAAATATCCACTGGCGGCGGCGGTTTCACCGTCGGAGGTGAAGATCGCGATGCCGTAGGTGACCGATCGATTGCCCAGCCGGTCCACCCGCAGGCCGGCCCGCAACTCGTCCGGGTAGGCCACCGGCGCGTGATACGAACACTTGGACTCGACGACCAGTCCGATCACCGGCGAACCGTGAATGTCCAGCCCGCCCTCGGCGATCAGGTAGTGGTTGGCGACCGTGTCGAAGTAGCTGTAGTAGGTGACATTGTTGACGTGGCCGTAGACATCGTTGTCCATCCACCGGGTGGTGATCGGCAGGAAGTAGCGGTAGTCCGCAGTCGTCGTCATCACGGTCACCAATATCCCTGTGCGGCGGAGAACAATTCGGCCAGATCCTCCCGCGACACCGGTGTCGGGGCGTTCTGCAGCAGACGTTGCTGCCGCCAGGTGCCGTCCACCAGTGCGGCGCAGTCGTTTTCGGCATAGCCGAGCTCGCCGAGCCCGTTGGGCATGCCGACCGCCCGGATGACGGAGATCAGCTCGCCGGCCAGCGCCTCACCGGCCTCCGCGGGCGCCGCGTCCAGTGCCGGGTTCCCGGACAGCAGCCGGGCGGCGTCGAGGTGGCGCTGCGGATCGACGGCCGCGGTGGTGCGAAAAACGGCCGGCGCGTTGACGATCACCGCCATCCCGTGCGGCACCATCGGCTCCCCCTCCGGGTAGCCCGCGGGCGCGAAGTCGCGCACCTGGCCGGCCACCGCGTAGGCCATCGCGTGCGGAATGTGCACACCGGCGTTGCCGAACGCGATCCCGGCCAGCGTGGCCGCCCACATGGTCTGCTCGCGGGCCTCCGCGTCGGCGCTGTCGGCGACCGCGCGCCGCAGGTACAGCCCGAGCAGTCGCATCGCCTCCCGGCTGCCGAAGTCGCTCCACGGGTTCGCGCCCTGGCTCATCGGGCGAGCGTGCGGCGGCGAGGCGACCGGGCGAGCCGTATACGGCCGGGCGGTGTAGGACTCCAGCGCGTGCGACAGCACGTCCAGGCCGCTGCAGGCCACCACCTGCGCGGGCAGCGTGTCGGTGGCGGCCGGGTCGATCAGCGCCTCGGTGGGGCGAAGCGCCGGGGAGGCAATCCCGGTCTTGGCCGCCATCGACAGCAGGTCGAACACCGCGATGCCGGTGACCTCGCTGCCGGTCCCCGACGTCGTCGGGCAGGCAATGTGCGGGGCCAGCGGCCCGGGCACCGGCTTGCCGTTCCCGACCGGGGCGTTGACGTAGTCGAGGAAGTCCGCCGGGTGGCTGATGTAGAGGTTGGCGGCCTTGGCGGTGTCGATCACCGAGCCGCCACCGATCGAGACGTACCCGTCGGCGCGCGCCTGGCCGGCGAACTCAATGGCGGCCCGGAACGACTCGTCGGTGGGTTCGACGTGCACGTCGTCGTAGACGACGACGTCCAGCCCGGCGGCCAGCAGCGACTCGCGGGCCGCGGCGAACAACGGCAGATCGGCCACCCGCCGGTCGGTGAACAGCGCCACCCGGTTCATGCCGTGCGAGCGGGCCCGGGGCCCCAGTTCGGCGACGCAGCCTCGGCCGAAGGTGATCCGCGAGGCGTCGACGGTGAACGCGGTGTCCCCGCCCTCGATGTGGCAGCAGCTCATAGCGGGTCCACTCTAATTGCCGGCGGCGGCTCGGTACCTTGGGTTGTCGCTGACGCCGACCGGGAAGGAGCGCTATGGCTGTGCCCGTCATCGCCCTCACCGGATACCTCGGCGCGGGCAAGACCACGCTGCTCAACCACGTGCTGCGCCGGCCGGACGCCCGGATCGGTCTGGTGATCAACGACTTCGGCGAGATCAACGTCGACGCCGGCCTGGTCACCGGTCAGGTCGACGAGCCGGCGTCCATCGCGGGTGGCTGCATCTGCTGCCTGCCCGACGACGGTGGACTGGACGTGGCGCTGGAGAAGCTATCGGACCCCAAACTCCGGCTGGACGCCATCATCGTGGAGGCCAGTGGGCTGGCCGAGCCGGCCGCCCTGGCCCGGATCATCCGGTTCTCCGGGGTCGACAATGTCCGCCCCGGCGGGGTGGTCGATGTGATCGACGCGGTCAACCACTTCCAGACCGTCGACACCGAGGCGTTGCCGCCGGCCCGCTACAGCGCGTCCTCATTGGTGGTGGTGAACAAGCTCGACCAGCTCACCGAATCCGACCGGGAGCCGCTGTTGGACCGAGTGAGCGAGCGGATCCGGGTGGCGAATCCGGGCGCGCAGATCGTCGGCGCCTCCCGCGGCCGGATCGACCCGGCGCTGCTTTACGACATCGCCGACGCCGGCGAGGAGTACGGCCAGCTCTCGCTACGGGATCTGCTGGTTCAGGACGAACCGCCCGCCGACGGGCATCACCATCACGACCATTCGCACGCCGATTCGGTGAGTGTCACCGGCGATGGGTGCGTAGATCCGGGCGCGATCCTGGATCTCTGCGAGAACCCACCGCCCGGGGTCTACCGGCTCAAGGGCACGTTCGCGGTCCGCTACCGCTCCTCGGTGCGCCACTACGTGGTGAACCTGGTCGGGGCCGGAGTGCACATCGACACCGCGCCGGGAACCAAGGGCTCCGCGCTGGTCGCCATCGGCATGAACCTGGACCGCGACGACGTGGCCGCTCGGCTCCGCGCGGCGCTGACCCCGGTCGACGGGCCGGCGCCCGCCGCTGGGGTGAAGCGGCTGCAGCGCTACCGCCGGCTCAGCATTTGATGTGCCCGCATATGTGGAGCCCCTGGCAATATTGTGATCGCGGACACCGTCGGTGCGAAATGTGATGAAGTGCTCCTACGCTTGAACCGCGCCTGTTCGCTGCCTTGAAGGGGGCCTCCGTCCATGGATTCATCGCCTCCGCGCGCTGTGGAGATCACCCCTGCCATGCAGGAGGTGCTCTCTCGCGCCAGCATTTTCCAGGGCGTGGATCCGGCGGCGGTCGCCGCGCTGGCCGACCAATTGCAGCCGCTGGCCTTTCCGCGCGGGCACCGGGTGTTCCGCGAGGGCGAGCCGGGTGACCGGCTGTACATCATCGCCTCCGGCACGGTGAAGATCGGCCGCAGCGCCCCGGACGGCCGGGAGAGCCTGCTGGCGCTGCTGGGCCCCGCGGACATTTTCGGTGAGCTGGCGATCTTCGATCCGGGCCCGCGGACGTCGACGGTGACCACACTGACCGAGGTGGAGGCGGTCAGCATGGACCGCGAGGCGCTGCACAGCTGGATCACCGGCCGGCCGCAGATCGCCGAGCAGTTGCTGCGGGTGTTGGCCCGACGGCTGCGCCGCACCAACAACGCGCTCTCCGACCTGATCTTCACCGATGTGCCCGGCCGGGTGGCCAAGCAGCTGCTGGACCTGGCCAACCGGTTCGGCTCCACCGACGACGGCGCGGTGCGCATCGACCTGCAGCTGACGCAACACGAACTGGCTCAGCTGGTCGGTTCGTCGCGGGAGACCATCAACAAGGCGCTGTCGGATTTCGCCTCCCGCGGGTGGATCCGGCAGCAGGGCCGCACCACTTGGATCACCGACCCGGCCAAGCTGGCCCGTCGGGCCCGGATGTAGCCCTCTCCCTAGGGGAGGGTGGTCTTCATCAGCATCACGTTGTACGCCGACCACAGCGACAGGGTGTAGTACAGCTCCTTGCCCGTCGACCAGGGGTGCAGATACGGGGCGTACGCGCCGCCGGGGGTCTGCGCGGCGGAGACCACCATCTGCGGCGGGCTGAACGGGCCCTGCGGCGCGGGCGCGGTGCGCAGCAGCACGTCACCGGCCTCGTTGCCGTACATGATCAGGTACTGGCGCAGGTAGGTGTTGTACTGCGCGCTCAGTTCGCCGACCTGGCCGTCGGCGATCGGGGCCGCGGCGCCCGGGTTGTTCGCCACCCAGCTGCCGCCGTTCCAGTACTCGTAACGGCTCAGATCGGGCACCGCGTTCTGCGGGACGCGGGAGATGAACAACTGGCCGCGACGCCCGGCGGGCGTGCCGTAGGAGTAGATGTAGCCGTCGCCGCCCTTGAGGAACGCGCCCTGCTGGAACTTCTCGTTGCCGGGCGTGTACTGGGTGTTCTTGACGTCGTTGGGGGCCGGGGTGCGCACCGATCCGGGGTAGACGCCCCAGTGCTGGCCGTTGTCCGGGGACACCGCGATGGCGGAGAAGTTGGTGGTCCAGTGACCGGGGCTGTCCCAGTTCCGGATCGACATGATGTTCATGTACTGGACGTTGCCCACCGAGATGCCCGCGGTCGGGATGATGCCCTTCTCGGTCGGGGCCCACTTGATGCTGTTGACGATCTGCTTGGCGTACCCCGGCGCGATCTCCGGGGCGCCGGCGTACTGGTTGGTCATCGAGCCGGCCTGCACGTTGATGCCGCGGGCGAGTTGGCGGTCCTGGGTGCGGAACAGCACGTTGTAGCGCCACTGCTGGCCGCTGACGCCGCAGTAGCCGAAGGTGTCGCCGAACGCCATCAGCACCTGGTTGTTGCCGGGATCGCCGTTGTCCCACATGATTCCGAGGTCGGTGCCGGAGACGCCGAACCGGTTCAGGGTGTTGGCGGCCGAGTCGATGCCGGTGACCCAGCCGACGATGGCTGTGCCGGGGGTGTTGCCCATCGCGGGGTGCGGGACGTCTTGTGCGGGCACGGTCGGTTCAGGCGCCCGCTGCGGCTGCGGGGCCGGCTGCTGCTGGACCGGGGCGGGACGGGGCGCCGGGTTGACCTGCGCCTGCTGGCGGGCGGCGTTGGGGTTGAACGCGGAGATCAGGCTGCGGGACAGCTCACCGAGCCGCGGCAGCGGGGCGCTGCTGTTGGCGTTCGGCGGACGGTGGCCGGTGGGCGGCTGCATGTTTCCGCCGGTGTCGGCGCGGGGCATCGGTTGCGGCGGTTGGGCGTTGGCGACGGTTCCGGTGCACGGGTCGGCGACGGCGGTGGGCGTCAGGCCCACCACGGAGTGCAGGCCGAGCACCGCCACCGAGGCAGCGGCGGTGGCAATTCGAAGACGCGGCGGCATCTCTCACCTTTCCCGGAACAGGACGTCGCACAGGAGGTTTCGGTCTCGACGCCAGCGATTTCGCTGCCTGTGACGATAGTGATGAATGATGCAATTGTGACTGATGATGCATAACGGCGATGGAGTCGTTACCGTGTCGAAACCACGAATAACAACAATGTAAGCCCCTCGTGTGCTTGGGCTCGGGGCGTCGAGTTTGTAGCCTGACCAGATGCGTTTGGTCCGATTGGTCACCGCCCTCTGCACGACGGCAACCTTGGCGCTGGCCGGGGTCGCGCCCGCCGGCGCGGGCCCGGGGCTCGCCGGTCGTCTGGTCTTCCTCGACGCCGGGCACTCCGCCGACGGCGGCAGCACCGCCCAGGTGCCCAACGGGCGCGGCGGCGCCAAGGACTGCCAGACCTCGGGCACCGCCACCGACGGCGGATACCCCGAGCACACCTTCAATTGGGATGTGACACAGCGGGTTCGAACCGAGCTTTCGGCACTGGGGGTCCGCACCGAACTGTCCCGGGCCGATGACTCCGGGCCCGCGCCCTGTATCGACGTCCGCGCCGCGGCCGCCAACGCCGCTCAGCCGGACGCCATCGTCAGCATCCACGCCGACGGCGGCCCGGCCGGCGGGCACGGGTTCCACGTCAACTACTCGGCGCCACCGCTGAACGCCGTGCAGGGCGGGCCGGCGGTGACGCTCGCGACCACCATGCGCGACTCGCTGGCGGACGCCGGGCTGACACCGTCGACGTATCTGGGCGACGACGGATTGTTCGCCCGGCCCGATCTGGCCGGACTGAACCTGGCCGAGTACCCGGCGGTGCTGGTCGAACTCGGCAATATGCGCAACGCCGAGGACGCCGCGGTGATGACGTCGGCGGATGGCCGGGCGCGCTACGCCGCGGCGGTGACGTCGGGGATCGTCGCCTTCCTTCGGCAATCGGCCTGATCCCGTAGAACAGAAATCTGTGACGCCAACCCGTCGGCCGAGGGGTTAAGTTTGACCGGTGTTGGAACCGGGCGCTGTGATCGCGGGTTACCGCGTCATTCGAACTTTGGGCTCAGGCGGCATGGGTGCGGTCTATCTGGTCGCCAACCCTGAGCTGCCCCGCAACGACGCCCTGAAACTCCTGTCGGCCGAACTGTCCCGCGATCCGTCGTTCCGGGCCCGGTTCGACCGCGAGGCCTCCGTCGCCTCCCAGCTGGACCACCCCAACATCACCTCGATCTACCGCCGCGGAACCACCGCCGACGGGCAATTGTGGATCGCGATGCAGTTCATCGACGGCACCGACGCCGACGCCGCCCTGCGCGCGGGGACCATGACCCCCAACCGCGCGGTGCACATCGTCCGCGAGGTCGCCAAGGCGCTCGACTACGCGCACAACCGCCAGGTCATCCACCGCGACGTGAAACCGGCGAACTTCCTGCTGTCCGGGCCGATCGGCCCCGACGAGCGGGTGGTGCTCGCCGACTTCGGCATCGCCCGGGCGGTCGACGACGCGTCCATCACCAGCACCGGCGCGGTGATGGCGACGCTGGCCTACGCCGCTCCCGAAGTGCTGCTGGGCCGACGGGTGGACGGGCGCACCGACACCTACTCACTGGCCTGCTCGCTGTACCGGATGCTGACCGGAAAGACGCCGTACCAGGAGTTCGGCAGCTCCGCCGCGGTGATGAACGCGCACCTGAACTACCCGCCGCCGCGCGTCACCGAGGCGAACCCCAACCTGCCGCAGGCGCTGGACCAGGCGTTGGCCACCGCGATGGCCAAGGATCCCAACGCGCGGTTCCAGAGTTCGGGCGCGTTCGCGAACGCCGTCGCCGCGGCGTTCCAGCCGACGCCCGCCCCGCAGTCCTTCCACGGCTCACCGCCGTCGCACCCGGGATATGCCGCGCACCCGTCGCCGCAGTTCGCGGCGCCCAACTCCGGCGGCTGGCAGCCCCAGGCGCCGGCGTCATCCGGCAGTTCGAAGCGGCCCCTGCTGATCGCCGGCGCGGTCGGCGTCGCGGCGCTGCTGGGCCTCGGCGTGGTCGGATTCATGGCGTCGGGCGGCGGGGATGACACCAAGCACTCCGGCGCGTCGACGACCACCAGCGCCACCCCGACGGTCACCGCGAAGCCGATCAAGCCCGCCGATCTCGCGCCGCTGCTGCCCGACGTCACCGACATGGAATCGCTGATCGGCGCCTCGGATCTGGAACTCAAGGCCCAGGGCACCGCGGTGTCGCAGGCCACGGCCGAGGACGGCGGCGTGGCCGACCGGCCGGAGTGCCTGGGCGTGATGTACCCGCTGCGGGCGGTGGCCTACGACGGGACCGGCTACAGCGGGGCCTGGGGGCAGCGGATGGAGGACACCACCGACCCGGTGTCGCATGTCATTCAGCAGTCGGTGGCCGCGTTCCCCACCGCCGCCCAGGCGGAGGACTTCGTCAACAACGCGAAGCCGACCTGGCAGAAGTGCGGCGGCACGCAGCTGCGCACCACGTTCGCCAGCGGCGAGGAGACCTTCGCCATCGGGACGCCGACGGAGACCGACAACACCATCACCCTGGTGGCGCAACTCGACGCGGGCAGCGGTTGGGCCTGCTCACGCGCGCTCGGCGCGAAGAACAACGTGGTGTTCGACATCAACGCCTGCGGCTACGGCGTGACCGATGAGGCCGAGCAGGTGATGAACGAGGGCTTCAGCCGCGTGAGTATGGAGCCCTGACTCGCGCTTTAGTTCGCGGCGAGCTGGGTGAGCGTCAGCCCCGGGGTGGCCGCGGGCTCTTCGGCCTCGTCTTCGGCGCCGACGGGCGCGCCGCTCGGAGTCCCCGCGGCCGCGACGACCAGGTTGTACAGCGGCGCGTTCCAGCCGTGCGGCCCGCCTGCGGTGGGCTTGTAGCCGGTGTGGATGGCGATCTGGGCCGGGGTGGCCTCGTCGCCGTCGACGTCGTAGTCGCAGACCGGGTCGCCCACATCGCAAACGCTGATGGTGCGCGCGCCGAGGTCGGCCGGCAGCGGGTCGGTGTTGGTGCCCGCCAGGATGTAGTGCTCGTGGCCGACGCCCATGGTCTCGCCCGGGGCGATCAGCGCGGTGGTGCCCATCTTGATGGTGGTGTCGGTGGGGTTGCGGTCGCCGTCGGCGATCAGCAGCGCCCCGGCCAGCTGCGGGCTGGTGGCCAGCCCGTGCAGGTTGCGGTGCACGGCCATCGCGCCCTGGGAGTAACCGGCCAGCACGACCTTGCTGGTGGGGCACTTGGTGACGTAGGCCTGGTACTGGGCGCCGGTGGCGGCCGCGCCGGCCCGGACGCTGTCCATGAAGCCCATCCAGCCGCCGATGCTGCCGTCTTCGGGGACCTCCACGGCCGGGTAGTTCACCGACTCGGAGGTGACGGTGTAGCCGGCCTTCACCAGGTCGGAGCGCAGCTGCTGGTACGAGCTGTAGACGACATCGCCCATGCCCTCCTGGGTGGCCATGCTCATCGCGTTGCGCTGCCCGGAGCCGGCGGCCCCGATGACGTGCACGTCTGCGCAGTCCGGCGCGGCGGTGGCGGTGGCGGTGGCCAGGCCACTGAGCACGACTCCGGCGGCGACTGCGGCCGGGACCAGGCGCTTGATCATCAACTGTCCTCCGTATTGATCGACAGTCGTTAGATCGCCTCGACAACCCGGGGTTGTTACAGCGGTCCGGTCACGAAGTGGTCACGGCTGCTCGGAGAACGCCTGGCGCGCGTCCAGGATCAGCACCGCGACGTGCAGCGAGGTCAGCGATTCACCGTCGGCCAGGTCGACGTTGAGGATCTCTTCGATCCGGCGCAGGCGGGCGTACAGGGCGGGCCGGCTGATCAGCAGCCGAGCCGCCAGCGCGGACTTGTTCCGCCCCAGCTCCAGGTAGCCGCGCAGCGTCTCCATACAGTGTTCCCCGGTCTGCAGGTCGTGCAGGATCAGGGCCTGCAGTTCGGTCTCGGCGAAGCGCTGCACCCGTGAGTCGTCGCGCAGCAGGGCCAGCAGACCGCGCAGCCGGATATCGGATACCCGGAAGCACTGCCGATTGCCCGGCGGCATGGCGGCGGCGACCTCGGCGACGTGGGCGGCCTCCTCGACGCGCTGCACCGCCTCGATCAGCCCGGGGCACGACGGGGCGACCGCCAGCACCACGTCGCCGATGCCCGCCTCGGCGCGGCAGTCTCGTCGCAGCGCCCGGCCCAGCGCCTGCAGCATGGCGAATTCGCCGCCGCGGGCCGGGCCCAGTCCGAGCACCATGCCGACCTCCCCTGGCCGCAGCACGGTGAACAGCCCGGTGTGACCCAGCGCCCGGGTGGCGCGCAGCACGGTGTCCAGCAACCGGGTGTTTCGCCGTTGCGCCCGTACCGGATCCGCCTCGGGGGCCCAATCCCGAACTCGGACGGCGGCCGGGATGTAGCGGTCGCAGCGGCGCAGGCCCAGCGCCAGCGCCCGGGCTATTGCCTCGTCCTCGGAGCGCACCCGCTGGCGCAGCACGTCGTCGATCAACCCGGCCTGCGCCTGGTGCTCGATATCGGAGCGGCCGCGTTCGGCCATCCGGTGGATGACCAGGGTCTGGGCGGCGCGCTCGAGCACCATGGAGGTTCGGTCGGGGGCGCTGGCGGGAGCCACCGCGATCAGTCGTCCCCACTGGTCCCCGGCCCGGCCCACCTCGGTGACAGCCCAGTTCGCAGTGTCGAGCCCGCCGGCGCCGCCGGCCTGGCGCCGCGATCGGCGTTCCCAGTCCCGCAACACCACCGAGGCGTCGCGTCCCGCGGCGGCCACCGCGAGCGCCCGGTGCGCCAGATCCTCCAGCACGACGGGGGCGTCCAACAGGCGGGCCGCCGCCGCGGCGATCTCCGAAGGCCCGGCCCGCTCCATGCTCAGATCGGTGAAGATCTCGTGCGCGCTGCGGGCGAACTCGACCGCTTGGTACTGGTCGGCGACGATGCCGCGATGCACGGCCTCGGTGATCTCGACGAACCGCACCTCCCGATGCAGCGCCACCAGCGGCAACCCCAGCTCGGCGGCGATCGGACCGACCTGCTCCGGCAGTGGCGCCGCGGTGGGCAGCACCTCCACGATCACGCCGATGGCGCCGGCGGAGACCAGCAGTTCCAGGTATCGGCGCGGTGATCGGCGCAGCGCGCCGCCGGTGGTCAGCACCAGTTCACCGCCCTGCAGCAGCGACGACAGGTCGGCGACATCGCTGATGTGCACCCAGCGGACCGGGTTGTCCAGCCCGGCCGCGGCGAGCACCTCCGGGTCGGCGGCCTGCACCACGGGCAGCGCGACGACGTCGGCGACCGTGGTGATCATCTACGAAGTGTAAAGCGAATAGCTCTATATCCGACGGTTTGTCCCGCCTGCGACCCCTCTTTCATCCCCCAGGATGGGAACCAAGCTCGCAACCGCTGCAGAAAGGCGCCCATACCGTGACCAACACCATCACCCACTGGCTGAACAACGCTCCGTTTGCCGGCTCCAGCGGCGCCACCGCCCCGGTCACCAACCCGGCCACCGGCGTGGTCACCGGTGAGGTCGCGCTGGCCAACGTCGACGACGCCCGCGCGGTGATCGACGCCGCCGCCGCCGCGTTCCCGGGGTGGCGGGACACCTCGCTGGCCAAGCGGGTGCAGGTGCTGTTCCGTTTCCGCGAGCTGATCAACGAGCGCAAGGAAGAGCTGGCCGCGATCATCACCGCCGAGCACGGCAAGGTGCTCTCCGACGCCCTGGGCGAGGTCACCCGCGGCCAGGAGGTCGTCGAATTCGCGTGCGGCATCCCGCATCTGCTCAAGGGCGGCTTCACCGAGAACGCCTCCACCAAGGTCGACGTGTTCTCCATCCGCCAGCCCGTCGGCGTGTGCGGCGTCATCTCGCCGTTCAACTTCCCGGCCATGGTTCCGATGTGGTTCTTCCCGATCGCCATCGCCGCCGGCAACACCGTCGTCATCAAGCCGTCCGAGAAGGACCCGTCCGCGGCCAACTGGACCGCCGAACTGTGGAAGGAAGCCGGTCTGCCCGACGGCGTCTTCAACGTGCTGCACGGCGACAAGACCGCCGTCGACGAGCTGCTGACCAACCCGACCGTGAAGGCGGTGTCCTTCGTCGGCTCCACCCCGATCGCCCAGTACGTCTACGCCACCGGCACCGCGAACGGCAAGCGCGTCCAGGCCCTCGGCGGCGCCAAGAACCACGCGATCGTGCTGCCCGACGCCGACCTGGACCTGGCCGCCGACGCCATGGTGAACGCCGGCTTCGGCTCCGCCGGTGAGCGCTGCATGGCCATCTCCGCCTGCGTCGCCGTCGGCCCGATCGCCGACGACCTGGTCGCCAAGATCTCCGAGCGCGCCGCCACCATCAAGACCGGCGACGGAACCAAGGACTCCGACATGGGCCCGCTGGTCACCAAGGCGCACCGCGACAAGGTCGCCGCCTACGTCGACGCCGGCGAAGAGGCCGGCGCCAAGGTGGTCCTGGACGGCCGCACGGTGAAGGCCGACGGCGGCGAGAACGGCTTCTGGCTGGGCCCGACCCTGCTGGACAACGTCACCCCGGACATGACCGTCTACACCGACGAGATCTTCGGCCCGGTGCTCTCGGTGCTGCGCGTGGAGACCTACGACGAGGCCATGGCGCTGATCAACAGCAACCCCTACGGCAACGGCACTGCCATCTTCACCAACGACGGCGGCGCGGCCCGGCGCTTCCAGAACGAGGTCGAGGTCGGCATGGTCGGCATCAACGTGCCGATCCCGGTTCCCATGGCGTACTTCAGCTTTGGTGGCTGGAAGGCCTCGCTGTTCGGCGACAGCCATGCCCACGGCATGGACGGCGTGCAGTTCTTCACCCGGCAGAAGGCGGTCACCAGCCGCTGGCTCGACCCGAGCCACGGCGGCCTGAACCTGGGCTTCCCGCAGAACGCCTGAGCTCACCCCCGCACCTGGACTTAGGATCACGATCATGACCGCCCTCACCGAAACCACGCTGCCCTCCGGGCAGGATCTCGACACCGCGATCGCCGACGGCCGGCGCGCCTATGAGCTGGACCGCAAGCACGTGTTCCACTCCTGGTCCGCGCAGGCTCAGCTCAAGCCGATGACCATCCTGGCCGCCCAGGGGTCCTACGTCTGGGACGGCGACGGCAACAAGCTGCTGGACTTCTCCAGCCAGCTGGTGAACACCAACATCGGGCATCAGCACCCGAAGGTGGTCGCCGCCATCGCCGATCAGGCCGCCAAGTTGTGCACCGTCGCGCCGCAGCACGTCAACGACGCGCGCTCGGAGGCCGCCCGGCTCATCGCCGAGCGGACCCCCGGCGACCTGAACCGGATCTTCTTCACCAACGGCGGCGCGGACGCCGTCGAGCACGCGGTGCGGATGGCTCGGCTGCACACCGGCCGGCCCAAGGTGTTGTCCCGCTACCGCGCCTACCACGGTGGCACCGAGACCGCGATCAACCTGACCGGTGACCCGCGGCGCTGGCCCAACGACCGCGGCTCGGCCGGCGTCGTGCACTTCAACGGCCCGTTCCTGTACCGCTCGTCGTTCTACGCCGAGACCGAGGAGCAGGAATCCCAGCGCGCGCTGGAGTACCTGGAGAAGCTGGTCGCGATGGAAGGTCCGGACACCATCGCCGCGATCATCCTGGAATCCATTCCGGGCACCGCCGGCATCATGGTTCCGCCGCCGGGTTACATGGCCGGGGTGCGGGAGATCTGTGACCGCTACGGCATCGTGTTCATCGCCGACGAGGTGATGGCCGGGTTCGGACGATCGGGCAAGTGGTTCTCCATCGACCACTTCGACGTGCAGCCGGATCTGCTCACCTTCGCCAAGGGCGTCAACTCCGGCTACGTCCCGCTGGGTGGCGTCGCGATCAACGAAGCCATCTCGGCGACCTTCGACAACCGCGCCTACCCCGGCGGCCTGACCTACTCGGGTCACCCGCTGGCCACCGCGGCCGCCGTCGCCACCATCAATGCGATGGAGGACGAGGGCATGGTCGCCAACGCGGCCCGGATCGGCGCCGACGTGCTCGGCCCCGGCCTGCGCGAGCTGGCCGCCCGGCACCCGTCGGTGGGCGAGGTCCGTGGCCTCGGCGTTTTCTGGGCGCTGGAGCTGGTCGCCGACCAGACGACCCGCGAGCCGCTGGCGCCCTACGGCGGCAGCAGCCCGGCGATGGCCGCGGTCATCGCGTCCTGCAAGGAGAACGGCATGCTGCCGTTCGCCAACTTCAACCGCATCCACGCGGTGCCGGCGCTCAATGTCACCGACGACGAGGTGGCCGAGGGCCTGCGGATCCTGGACGCGGCGCTCACCGTCGCCGACAGCCACGTCAATTAAGAAAACTCCCGAGTAACAAAAGACAGGCGCGCGATCAGGCAGTAAAGCACACGAAATCCCCGACCATTAATTAGCGACACAGCCAGTGTTCGATTCTTCGGAACACGCCGAACTACTACGCTGTTATCGCTGGTCACAATGGTCGGGGATTTCGTGTCCGCGCATTTTCCGCCACATCTTCGGCGTGAATTTTCCCGCGTGAATTTTCTGTTAATGCGCTGCCAACGCCGGGCATCTCCCATACGCTTCTGCGTACCCGGAATCGGCCTACCCCCATGCCGAATTCCGTCACGTATCAAGGAGACGCCGTGAGTGGCAACGTAGAGCTGAAGAAGGGCCTCAGCGAAAGACAGCTGAGGATGATCGCCATCGGCGGTGTGATCGGCGCCGGCCTGTTCGTGGGTTCCGGCGTCATCATCGGCGATGTCGGCCCGGGTGTGTTCATCACCTACATCCTGTGCGGCGCGCTGATCATCATGGTGATGCGGATGCTCGCCGAGATGGCGGTCGCCAAGCCCGCCACCGGTTCGTTCGCCGACTACGCGCGCGACGCCCTCGGCAACTGGGCCGGCTTCTCGGTCGGCTGGCTGTACTGGTACTTCTGGGTGATCGTCGTCGGCTTCGAAGCGATCGCCGGGGCCAAGATCATCCAGTTCTGGTGGCCGGATGTGTCACTCTGGCTGACCTCGCTGATCCTGTTGATCGCCATGACCGCCACCAACCTGGTCTCGGTGAAGGCGTTCGGTGAGTTCGAGTTCTGGTTCGCCAGCATCAAGGTCGGCGCCATCATCGCCTTCCTGGTCATCGGCGGCGCCTACGTGTGCGGCGCGTGGCCCAGCCACTTCGGCGAGACCCACTTCTCCAACCTGACCGCGCACGGCGGCCTGTTCCCGAACGGCTCCTGGGCGGTCACCGCGGCCATGGTCACCGTCATCTTCTCCATGGTGGGAGCCGAGATCGCGACCATCGCCGCCGCCGAGTCGGAGAATCCGGAGAAGGCCGTCGCCAAGGCCGCGAACTCGGTGATCTGGCGTATCGGCATCTTCTACGTCGGCTCGGTGTTCCTGGTGGTCTGCATCCTGCCGTGGAACGACGAGAGCATCGCCGCCTCGCCGTATGTCGCCGCGTTCACCAAGATGGGCGTCCCCTACGCCGACCACATCATGAACGCCGTGGTGCTGACCGCGGTGCTGTCCTGCCTCAACGCCGGCATGTACACCGCGTCCCGGATGCTGTTCGTGCTGGCCGCTCGCCGCGAAGCCCCGCAGGCCCTGGTCAAGGTGACCAGCCGCGGCGTGCCCGCCGCCGCCATCCTGGCCTCCTCGGTGGTCGGCTTCATCGGCGTCATCGCCGCCGCTTTCTCCCCCGACACCATCTTCGCGTTCCTACTGAACTCCTCCGGCGCGGTGATCCTGTTCGTCTACGGCCTGATCTGTGTGTCCCAGATCGTGCTGCGTTACCGAAACGGGTCGGCGAACCTGCGGGTGAAGATGTGGCTGTTCCCGGTGCTGTCCATCCTCACCGTGCTGGTCATCCTGGGCCTGCTCATCCAGATGGGCATCACCCCGGGTCTGCGATCCCAGCTGGGCCTGAGCCTCGGCTCCTGGGCGGTGCTGATCGTGCTGTTCCTGGTCAACCGTTGGGTGATGGCTCGCCGGCCGGTGGTGGAGAGCGCCCCGCTCACCGCGCCGTCCAAGCGGGTGCTGGTGCTGGCCAACGAGACCGCGGACTCCCGCGAACTGCTCGCCGAACTGCACGAGATCGGCGCGGCCAACAACGCCAAGTACCTCGTCGTGGTGCCGGACAACCCGATCGAAACCGGGGTCGCCGACACCCACGGACCGCTGGACATGGTGGAGGCGACCCGGGCCGCCGCGCAGGCTCGCCTGGATCACACCCTGGCCGCGCTGCATGAGGCGAACCTCGACGCCGAGGGCGCGCACGGCGATTTCCGCCCGCTGCGGGCACTCGCCGACGCGGTCGACACCTTCAAGCCGGATCAGATCGTCATCGCGACACTGCCCCCGGAACGTTCGGTGTGGCAACGCTTCGACGTCGTCGACCGCGCCCGGGCCGAGTTCCCGAACATCCCGGTCACCCATATCGTCGCGGACCCGGCGTCAATCGACCCGGAGCTGAGCCGATGACGATCCTCGCCGCGTTCAGCGCGCGTGGCCAAAGCCACGCGCCGCTGCACCTGGCCGCCGAGATCGCGCGCACCAACGGCGAGAAGGTGCTCGCCGCCGCGATCCTGGAAGCCAACGTGACGGTGGACTCCGATCAGGTGGAGAAGGAGTACCTGACCGCGCTGTCCGCCCGCACCGAGGCTTCGCTGCGTACCGCGATCGCCGGGGTGCACGGGGTGGAGATCACCCCGACGGTGCACCTGGCCACCTCGGTGCCCCGCGGGATCAGCGAGCTGACCGCCGAGAACGACGTCGATCTGGTGGTAGCCGGTTCGTCGTCGTCGGGTCTGTTGGGCCGGATTCTGCTGGGCAGCGTGACCGAGCGGATGGTGCACGGCGCCGACGTTCCGGTCGCGATCGCGCCCCGCGGTTACCCGGCCAGCCCGTCGTCGATCCAGCGGTTGACGGTGGCGTTCGGCGGTCACGCCGACGCCAATCGGGTGATCGCGTCGGCGGGCGAGCTTGCGCTGGCCTGGAACGTCCCGCTGCGGATCGTGTCGTTCACGGTGCGCCCGGTGTGGCGCTTCGGCTACGGCGTGGAAAGCGGGGCCGACGACCTGGCCATCCGGAAGTGGACCGAGCGGACCACCGAGAAGGTCGTGGAGCAATTGGCCGAGGCCCGCAAGTCGATCCCGATTCCGGACGTCGACGTGATCATCGGCGCCGGTGGCGACTGGCCCGGCGCGGTCAACGACGTCAGTTGGCAGCCGGGCGACCTGATGGTGCTCGGCTCCGGGGCCGCCGGCCAGTTCAACCAGGTGTTCCTGGGCTCCGCCGCGGCGCGGATCCTGCGGCACGCACCGGTCCCGGTGATGATCCTGCCCCGCGCGTAAGTGTTCGCCCAGCCGTCGGCGCCTGGCCCCCGGGTCAGGCGCCGACGCTGCGCATCAGGCGTTCACTGCGGCGCAGCTTCCGCAGTTCCTCCAGACCGCGCTGGGACAGCGACCCGGGTTCGGCCGACAGTGTCACCAGCTCCTGATGCCGTACCCCGGGTTGGGTGAATCCGTCCCAGTCCAAGGTCAGCTCGCCGACGCTCGGATGCCACAGCCGCTCGACCGAGCACCATCGCCGGTGTCGCGTCGAGCTGGTCGAGCAGCCGGAGCAGCCGCGGGTGTGCCGACGAGTTCCGCCGCAGTTCCACCTCCGATTCGACGGGTCGTCGTGACCCGGCCTGGGCCAGCAGCGTCCTGAGATACTCCGACTGCCCGTCGTCGAGCCCGAAGGCGCGTGCCAGCGCCTCCAGCACCGGTCCCGACGGCGCCAGCCGGCCCTGCTCGATCCGGGTGTAGTAATCGGTGCTGATCGCCACCAGATCGGCGACCTCTTCCCGGCGCAGGGCGTTCACGCGGCGACGTTCGGTCAAACGGTCCGGCAACCCGATCTGTTGCGGTCGCAGTTCGGCCCGGCGCGCCTTGAGGAACCGACCGAGCTCACGCAGCTCGGGAGCGCTTTCAGGCATGCTGTGAGCATAGGTCTGCAACCGAGCTCCCGGTCGCTCGTCGGGTCCGACACGACTCGGATACGCGTCAACCAGGTAACCATTCGGCTCTTGTGTTGCACGACTCTCAGAGCAGCCTTATGTTCTCCTCACTGCTTTGCTAACAATCCCCTTCGAGCACCCGAGGTCGGCCGTGGCTATCACCCTGTTTTCCCTCTCCGCCTCCGCCGGCTTGTGCGCGTGCGCGCTGGTGTTGAGCCCGGTGGCGGTGGCGAACCCGGACACCGACGCAGAACTGCCCGGCAAGGGCGTCCCGGTGGTGGCGGCCGCCGCGGGCGCGGCGCCCGCGGCCGGTGTTCCGCTGGCGCCCGGACCGGTGGTTTTCCCGGTGGCCCCGGTGGTTCCGGTCGCCGCGCCGCCGGTCGCGCCGCTGGCCCCGGTCCCGGTCGTGCCCGCTGCGGCGCCGGTTGCCGCCGCGCCGGCCGGCGCCCCCGTGGTGGCTCCGATTGTCGGCGGCAAGGGCGCCCCGGTGGAGACCGTGAACACCAGCGGCCCGGCCCCCGGAGTGCCGGCGCTGCCCGGGCCGCAGGACTCCGAGATCATCGCCCGCTGAGCGTCGCTCGACTTCGGCTACTCCTGCACGATCACCGGGTCGCCGACGCTGACGGTGTTGTAATACCACTCGGCGGCGGCCGGCAGCAGGCTGACGCAGCCGTGGCTGACGTTCTCGAATCCGATGGCCGAGGCCGCCCAGGGCGCCGAGTGCACGAACAGTCCGCGGCGGGTGAACCGGACGGCGTAGTCCACGTCGAGCAGGTAGCCGTCGGGATGATCGACGGGGATTCCGACGCTGCTGGAGTCCATGCGGACATTGCGCTCCTTGGCGAGCACCGTGTACTTCCCCGGCGGAGTCCCGTACTCGGGCCTGCCCATGGTGGCCAGCAACACGCCTTCCTCCCCGGCGCGCGGCAGATGATGAGGTGACGGTAGGCCGACGGTCTGCCCGTCGACGGTCACGATGAAGGTGTGATCGGAGATGTCCGCGACGCCGATGACCTCGGGCCCCGTCGTCAGTTGCGTCTTCGTCCCGCCAACCGACAACAGCACGGTGCTGTGGGCGGGCCAGTACCGGTCCGGAACCCATTGCACGACATCGGGTTCCAGCCAAACGTAGCTGCCGGTCATCCCGGGCGATATCGGGGTGACGTCGCCGGCCCGCTCCGCGGCGGCGCGGTCGAGGACCGGCCGATCGAACTTCAGCACGATCGGGTGCCCCACCCCCACGGGTGTGAACGGATCGGGTTCGACGGCGATCAGGACCGGTGTCGACGACGTGCGGGCCGACGTCGACTGAACCGCCGGAGCGGCGGTGAGCAGCGTCGAGGCCAATAGCCCCAACGCCAGACCCGTGCGAATCATTGACCAGCCCTTCGACGTGACCCCCTGCGGCAGAAATGGTAGGTCCGGCGGCGCGGCCGGGACGGCGGCGCGCCTCGGCCTTTCGGTCAGGGATCGGTCACGGTTTCACGACGGCGCCGTCTCGGTCCCCGCCCTCGCCAACCCGGTCGCTGCGCAGATCACATTGCAATATTGCAATACATGCATAATACTGGCGAGGAACGGAGGATCATGAGCCAGAACTCACCCATCAGCCTCGGCGAACTCCTGCCCGACGGCGATGAGCACTGCGAGCGGCGGCTACTGGAGGACCTGAGCACCGCGCCCGACGTGCAGCGGGCGCATGTCCGGCGAGGCGCCGACGGCGAATCCCACCTGTGCGTGCATTACGACGCGGCGGCCACCACCGCCGCCGATGTGACCGCCCGCGCCCGGCAGGCCGCCGCGCGGTTGCGCAACCGCTACGGGCACCTGACCTGGACCGACGTCGACGCCAATCACGGCGACGACGTGTTGGGCAGGCTCCGCGCCACCCCGGGCGTCGTCGATGCCGAGGCGTCCGCCGGCGGCCTGCAGGTGGAGTTCGAGCGGGACCGGATCACGGCCGACGAACTGGTCGCAGTCATCACCGGGTCGGAACCCGAGCCGATCAGCGTGACCGCGAGCCCCGGGGACCCCCACGATCACGACCACAGCCACGGATTCGGCAGCCGGATCTTCGGCGAGCGCACCGAGCTCATCTTCGCCGGACTGGCCGGGTTCACCCTGTTGACCGGCTTCCTGCTGGCCGCCTTCGCCGACACCCCGCGCTGGATCGAGATGTCGCTCTACGGGGCGTCCTTCTTCTTCGGCGCCTTCTTCACCTTGCAGGAAGCCGCAGAAAGCTTGCGGCACAAGCGTTTCGAGATCGACTCCCTGATGCTGGTCGCCGCGATCGGCGCCGCGGCGATGGGTGAGGTCGCCGAAGGCGCTCTGCTGCTATTCCTGTTCAGCATCGGGCACGCGCTGGAGGGCTACGCGATGGGCCGGGCACGACGCGCCATCGAGGCGCTGGCCGAACTCGCGCCCAAGACCGCGCTGGCGCGCCAGCGCCGCACCGGCGAGATCATCGAGATCCCGGTCGAGGACCTGCGTGTCGGCGACGTGGTGGTGGCGCGGCCGAACACCCGATTGGCCGCCGACGGATTCGTGGTCGCCGGCGCCAGCAGCGTCGACCAGGCGCCGGTCACCGGCGAAAGCGTGCCGGTGGACAAGATGCCGGTCGCCGACGTCGCCGCGGCGACCCGGCGGCCCGAGGACGTCGACCCGGCCTCCCGGGTCTACGCGGGATCCATCAACGGCGCGGGAGCGCTGGAGATCCAGGTGAGCCGGCTGGCCGCGGATTCGACGCTGGCGCGGGTGGTCAAACTCGTCAGCGACGCGCAGGTCGACGCCTCCCCCGCGCAGCGGTTCGCGGACCGGTTCCAGCGCATTTTCGTGCCCGCGGTGCTGCTGTTGGTGGTGGCGCTGTTGTTCGCCCCGCTGGTGATCGATGAGCCGTTCACCTCCTCGCTGTACCGCGCGCTGGCGGTGCTGGTGGCCGCCAGCCCCTGCGCGCTCGCCATCGCCACGCCCAGCGCGGTGCTCTCCGGAGTGGCGCGCGCGGCCCGGGTGGGCATCCTGGTCAAGGGCGGGGCCGCGCTGGAAAGCCTCGGCCGGGTGACTGCGATCGCGTTCGACAAGACCGGCACGCTGACCACCGGCCGCCCGACCATCACCGACATCATCCCCGCCGACGGCATCAGCGAACCGTTCCTGCTAAGCACCGCCGTCGCCATCGAAGAGCAGAGCGACCATCCGCTGGCCCGGGCCGTGGTGCGCGACGGTCGTGCGCTCCTCGGGTCCGAGCCGGCGCCGCGGGCCCAGAACGTGCTGGCCGTCGCCGGATTCGGCGTCACCGGCACGGTCGGCGGGATCCCCGTCCAGATCGGCAAGCCCGCAATGTTCGTGGCGGCCGGGCTGCCGCGCCCGGACGTGCTCGGCGATCAGGTCGCCGCGCTGGAGGCCCGCGGCCGCACCACCCTGGTGGTGCGGGCCGGCGAACGCTGGCTGGGCGTCATCGGGGTGATGGACACCGCGCGCCCGGAGTCCGCCGAGGTGCTGCGCCAGCTGGCCGCGCTCGGTGTGCGGCACACCGTGATGCTGTCTGGGGACAATCAGCGCATCGCCGACGCGGTGGCCGATTCCGTCGGCGTCGGCGGCGCGGTCGGCAACCTGCTGCCCGAGGACAAGGCCACCGCGATCACCGACCTGCGCGAGCGGTACGAGCGCGTGGCGATGGTGGGCGACGGCGTGAACGACGCGCCCGCGCTGGCCACCGCCGATGTCGGGATCGCCATGGGCGCGGCCGGATCCGACGTCGCGCTGGAGACCGCCGATGTCGCGCTGATGGCCGACGACCTCAAGGCGCTGCCGTTCGCGGTCAAGGTCAGCCAGGCGTCCAACCGGATCATCAAGCAGAACCTGCTCGCCAGCCTGGGCGTGGTGGCGCTGTTGATCCCGGCCACCATCTTCGGCCTGGGCATCGGCCCGGCCGTGCTGATCCACGAAGGCTCGACGCTGATCGTGGTGGCCAACGCGTTGCGGCTGCTGGCGCTGCGCCAAGACTGAGGCGGCCGGCCTTGCTCAGCCCCATTGACCAGTGGTTATCCACAGATCCGAGTTCATCCACAGATCGGCTCTTCGACCCTCGTTGTTGTCGGCGCCGGTGAATAACATGGATGTATGTTCCAGTTGGTGATCTCGGAGACGGACCTCCTCGAGGAGTCCGCCCTGATCAGCGGCATCGACGAACTCGAAATTCTCAAGTCTCGGGCGGCGGCGCTGCAGGCCAGACTGACCGTTCAATTGGCCGACGCCCGGCGCGCGGATGAGCTGGCCCGCGGCGTGCCGGCCGCCCGGCGCGGCAAGGGGCTGGCGGCCGAGGTCGCGCTCGCCAGACACGATTCCCCGAATTGCGGCAATCGGCATCTCGGTCTCGCGCAGGCGCTGGTTCGCGAGATGCCGCACACGCTGGCCGCGCTGGAATCCGGCGCCCTCTCGGAGTGGCGGGCCACCCTGATCGTGCGCGAATCGGCCTGCCTGGATGTCGATGACCGCCGGAGGCTGGACGCCGAACTGTGCGCCGACCAGTCTCGGCTAAAAGGTCTCGGCAATGCCCGGATCGCCGCCGACGCCAAGGCCATCGCCTACCGGCTGGACCCGCGAGCTGTTGTCGAGCGCGCCGTGAAGGCCGAGGAGGACCGCTCGGTGTGGGTGCGTCCGGCGCCGGACAATATGGCGTACCTGACGGCTCTGCTGCCGATGGCCAAGGGCGTCGCGGTCTACGCGGCGCTGCGCCGGCAGGCCAAGAGCTGCGCCGACGGTCGAGGCGGCGGCCAGGTCATGGCGGACACGCTCATCGAGCGCGTCACCGGCCGCCCGGCCGACGCGCCGGAACCGGTGGCGGTGAACCTGGTGCTCTCCGACGAGACCCTGGTCGGCGGGTCAGATCCCGCGGTGGTGAGTGGGTACGGTCCGATCCCCGCGCAGATCGCCCGGTTGCTGCTCGCCGCCGCCATCGACGATCCCCTCGCCTGCTCGACCCTGCGGCGGCTCTACGCCCGCCCGGCGTCCGGCGCCCTGGTGGCGATGGAATCCAAAGCCCGGCTGTTCCCCAAGGGGCTGGCCACCTTCATCGGTCTGCGCGACCAGACCTGCCGAACCCCCTATTGCGACGCGCCCATCCGCCACATCGACCACGCGAGACCTGCCGGCCGCGGCGGGAAGACCGCGGAGATCAACGGCCAGGGCGCCTGCGAAGCGTGCAACTACAACAAGGAGGCCGACGGCTGGTCCGTCACGACCACCATGGCTGGTCGGCACACCACTGTCACCACCACGCCCACCGGCCACACCTATCGAAGTACGGCGCCACCGATCCTGCCGGGCCGAACACCCCGGGCGCCCAGCCGGATGGAACGCGCGCTCAGCGCGATCATCGACCAGCAGGCCGCCGCCTGAACCCCGGGTTTGCGCCGCGGGCTACCAGCCAGCGTTGCGGGCCAGGTCGATCGCGAACTGGTTCACGAACACACCGGCCGCCGGAGCGCCGCCACCGCAGGACCCGTCGGACTCGCCGACCCGCTTGATCCACAGGTAGGCGTCGGCGTGCGGACCGGCGGTCGCGGTGGTCGGGGTGACGCCCAGCGCGCGACCGGGCGGGTTGCACCAGCCCATCGACGAATCGTCCAGCGGCCCGTTGCCGTTGCGCGAGGTGTCGATCACGTAGTTCTTCCCACCGGTGAGCCCGGAGATCGCCTCGCCGTAGCCGATGTTCTCTTCGGTGGTGTAGTAGTTCGTCGGGTTGAGGCTGAAGCCCCGGGCCATCTCCACCCCGGAGGCGTTCAGACCGGCGGCCGCGTCCTCGACGCTGATCCAGCGCGGGTGCCCGGCGTCGATGTAGACCGCGGCGGCCGGGTTCTGGGTCAACCGCTGGGTGGCGTAGCGCAGCAGGCCGTACCGCTCCTGGCGCTGGTCTTCGGACAGGCAGCTCGCCATCGCGATGGCGTCGGGCTCCAGGATGATGGTCACCGGCGCCCCACCGATGCCGTCGGCGATGCCGTCGATCCAGGCCCGGTAGCTGTCGCCGGAGCCGAAGCCGCCGGCCGCGTAACTGCCGCAGTCCCGGTTCGGGATGCCGTAGATCGCGAAGATCGGGGTGGCCCCGGCGTCCAGAGCCGCGCCGGTGTAGCGCGAGACGAACCCGGTCACCGAACTCGGGGACCAGTAGTGGTCCAGCCAGAAGGCCTGCGGGACGTCGGCGATGGCCTGGATCTCCGGGCTGCCGCTGGATTGGGCCGCCCGCATCGCCTTGGAATCCGGGTCGACGTAGAACGTCCGGCCGGCCAGTGGGTTGGCGTCGCTGGCCAACCGCACCTCCGCAGTCGAGGGCTCGGAGACAAGGCCGGCGGCGACGACAGTCGCGACGGCGAGGGCGGGCAGGATCCGGCGGGCCAGCGCAGAGAACATCACGGATTAATAAAGTATCGATACCCGGCTCCGCAAGCCAATCGGGAGCAGCTCGTTCCTCGCCGCTCGACTTGTCGGGTGGTCCTCGTACTCTCGATGGCGTGACCCAGCATGTCGGCCGGCTGCACCCGGCGGCGCTGCGCGCGGTCGTGCAGGTGATGCGCGCCGAAGCGGTCACCGGGCTGTCCGCCACCGACGCGGCCGACCACGCGGCCTACAGCCCGTTCCACTTCAACCGGCTGTTCGCCGCGACCACCGGCGTCTCCCCCGGCGCGTATCTGACCAGCCTGCGGATCGACGCGGCCAAGCGGCTGCTGCTCGCCGACCCCGCGCCGGTGATCGACGTCGCGACCGAAGTCGGCTTCGATTCGCTGTCCAGCTTCTCCCGCCGCTTCCGCGCCGTCGTCGGAACCTCCCCGGCGGCGTTTCGCGCGCTGGCCGACCACGTCGACGACGGCGCCGTCGAACCGTTCCGGCTCGTCGACCCGAACCAGCCCACCGTCCGGATCCGGCCCCGGCTGCCGGAGCATCTCCGTCCGGGCCCAAGGGTCGAACTGTGGATCGGGTGGTTCCCCAAACCGGCCCCGATCGGGCTGCCCGCGGCCGGGGCGCTGACCGTCTCGGACGCCGAACTGGAATTGCCATTGTGCCCGGACGCCCCGTGGCTGCTGTCCTTCGCGGTGTCCGCCGACGCCTGTGCCCGGGAACGGTTGGCCCCCTCGGCGCCTCTGGTGGCCCGGCACCCCGCGCCACTCACGTCGCCAACCAACATCGACCTGCATTACCGGTATGCCACCCCGGTGGATCTGCCGATGCTCCCGGCGCTACCGGCGCTCGCGGGCCCAACGTCGACCTGAGCAATTTCGGACAAACCCGCTCGGGAGGATCCGCCTAACGTCGAACACGCAAGCAGTCATCCCCCAAGGAGTCTCACAATGTCTGTTCGATTGGTTCCCTACGTTTCGTTTCCCGGCAATGGCCGCGAGGTGCTCGACTACTACACGGAGATCTTCGGCGGATCGCTGAACACCGCCTCCTACACCGACTTTCCGATGGAGGGCATGCCGTTCACCCCGCCGGCCGACGCGCTCGCCCACGGACACCTCGACGCCGGGGCCGTGCAACTCGCCGGCGGCGACTGGATCTGCCCGGAGAACCCGGCCGATCCGCTGGAGAACAACGCCTACTCGTTCCTGCTCGAACTCGACTCCACCGACGAGGCCGAGGCGCTGATCGAGAAGTTCACCAGCACCGGCTCCGAGGTCGCGATGCCCTTCGAGAAGGCGCCCTGGGGCGGGCACTACGGGCAGGTGAAGGACAAGTTCGGCGTGCTCTGGGCGTTCAGCGTCGAGGGGTAGCCTCGTCCCATGACCCCGACGAGAACCCGGCCGCGCGCCCCATGGGCGGCCGGGTTCTGCGTCGGCATGGCGACCCTGCTCGGCTGCGCGGCGCCGGATACGGCGGAAAGCCCTGTGACACAACAGGATTCTGCCGCGTCGGTTTCCGCCGGTCCGCGTTCGCTGGGCCCGGACGCCTTCGCGACGGCGATCTCCGATCCGGACCGGTTCATCATCAACGTGCACATCCCCTATGAGGGCGAGATCGCCGACACCGACCTGCAGCTGCCGTACAACGAAATCGGGCAGCTGTCCGGCCTGCTGCCCGCGGACCGCTCCACGCCGCTGGCGGTGTACTGCCGCAGCGGGCCGATGAGCCAGACCGCGATGGACACCCTGAGCGGCCTGGGTTACACCGACATCGTCGAACTCGACGGGGGTATGCGCGCCTGGACCGCCAGCGGGCGAGACCTGAAACATCGCTGACCCGCCGATGAGGGGAATTTGATGGAGCGAGCCGATTGATCGCGATCCCCGGCGCGGCGAGACTGACACCATGAGCGGACTCCTCGCCGAAAAAGTCGTGCTCGTCAACGGCGGCACCCAGGGCGTCGGCGGCGCCGTCGCCCGCGCCGCGGTCCTCGCGGGCGCCGATGTGATGGTCACCGGACGTCGCCGCGATGCGGGAGAGCGCTTCGCCGCTGAGTTGTTGACCCTCGGCGGACGGGCGCAGTTCACCCAGCTCGATCTCGCCGACCCCGACCAGGCTCGCGCGTCGGTGGCCGAAACCGTCACCGCGTATGGGCGTATCGACGGCCTGTGCAATGCCGCCGGTCTGACCACGCGCGGCTCCATCACCGACACCAGCCCGGAACTATTCGACGCCCACATGGCGGTGAACCTGCGCGGGCCGTTCTTCGCAATGCAGGCCGCCATCGAGGACATGCGGGCCCGCGGCGTCGCCGGCAGCATCGTCAATATCGGGTCGACGTCCGCCCACGGCGGGCAGGCGTTCCTCGCGCCGTACGTCGCGGCGAAGGCCGGCCTGACGGCGCTGACCCGCAACGCCGCCCATGCGCACCGCTGGGACCGGATCCGGATCAACTGCCTCAATATCGGCTGGACCGAAACCGAGGGCGAAGCCGAAACCCAACGCAGATTCCACGACGGCGGCGCCGACTGGGCGGAGCAAGCCGCCAAGAACGTCCCGATGGGCAAGCTCGGGCAGCCCGACGAGATCGCCGACATGGTGGTGCTGCTGCTGTCCCCACGCAGCGGGGTGGTCACGGGATCGGTCATCGACTGGGACCAGCTGGTCCTCGGCGGGCTGGACTGACGGCGCCATGGACGACCGCGCCCGCGAGACCCTGGCGAAGCTGACGACGGCCGAGAAGGCCTCCCTGACCAGCGGCGCCGACTTCTGGACCACCACAGCGATCGCGCACGCCGGGATCCCGTCCGTCATGCTGACCGACGGTCCGCACGGACTGCGGAAGCAGACGGGCAGCGCGGATCATCTCGGGCTGGGCAGCAGCGTTCCGGCGACCTGTTTCCCGCCCGCGGTGGCGCTCGCCTGCGCCTTCGATCCAGAACTCGCCGAACGGGTCGGCATCGCCCTCGGTGTGGAATCGGCCATCGAGAACGTCGCCGTGATCCTCGGCCCGGGCGTCAACATCAAGCGCTCCCCGCTGTGCGGTCGCAACTTCGAGTACCTGTCGGAGGATCCGTTGGTCTCCGGCGTGCTGGGCGCCGGACTGGTCCGCGGCATTCAATCCCGGGGCGTCGGGGCGTCGCTGAAGCACTTCGCGGCGAACAATCAGGAGACCGATCGGATGCGGGTCTCCGCCGACATCGATGAGCGGCCGCTGCACGAGATCTATCTCCGCGCGTTCCAGCGGGTGGTGACCGACGCCCAGCCCTGGACGGTGATGTGTTCGTACAGCCGCATCAACGGCGTGTACGCCTCCGAAGACCACCGGCTGCTCACCAAGCTGCTGCGCGACGACTGGGGTTTCAACGGTCTGGTGGTCTCGGACTGGGGTGCGGTGGATGACCGGGTGGCCGCCCTCACCGCCGGCCTGGACCTGGAAATGCCCGGCGGCAGTGGGCACTCCGCCGAGCGGATCGTCGCGGCGGTCGCCGACGGACGCCTGCCCGAATCGGTGCTGGATTCCGCGGCGGCCCGGGTGATCGCCCTCGCTCGCAAGGCCGAGGCCAGGATCCACCCGTCGCACAAGCTCGACGTCGACGCCCATCACGCGCTGGCCCGTGAGGCCGCGGCTCGCTCGATCGTGTTGCTCAAGAACGACGGCGGACTACTGCCGCTGGATCCCGGCCGCCGCATCGCGGTGATCGGCGAGTTCGCCCGAACGCCGCGCTTCCAGGGCGGCGGCTCGTCGCACATCAACCCAACCAGGGTCGACTCCGCGCTGGACGCCCTGGCCGCGGTGGCGGGCGACCACCTCCGGTTCGCGCCCGGTTTCGGCTTCGCCGCGGCCGACGACGCCGCGTCGCTTCGCGATGAGGCCGTCGCGTTGGCGGCGGCCAGCGATGTCGCGGCGGTGTTCCTCGGGCTCACCGAGGCGGAGGAATCCGAGGGCTTCGACCGCACCCACATCAACCTGCCCGCCGCGCAGCTCGAATTGCTGGACGCCGTGCTCGTCGCGAACCCGAACGTCGTCGTGGTGCTTTCCAACGGCTCCGTGGTCGCGCTGCCGTTCGCCGACCGAGTTCCGGCGATCGTCGAGGCGTGGCTGCTGGGACAGGCCGGCGGATCCGCCACCGCCGACGTGCTGCTCGGCGAGGCGAATCCGTCCGGAAAGCTCGCCGAAACCATCCCGGTCCGGCTGGAGGACACCCCGGCGTTCGGGAACTTCCCGGGCTCATTCGGGCACGTCCGATACGGCGAAGGCGTCTTCGTCGGCTACCGCTGGTACGACCTGCGCGAGACGGCGGTGGCCTTTCCCTTCGGCCACGGGCTGTCCTATGCGGTGTTCGACTACGGCGTCGCGCAGGTTCACCTCGCCGATGACGGGGACCTGTTGGTGACCGTTCCGGTCACCAACACCTCGGATCGCCCCGGGCGCGAGGTCGTCCAGGTGTACCTCGGGCTCGACGACTCGGCGGTGGAGCGCCCGCCGCGGGAGTTGAAGGGCTTCCGGTCGGTGGAGATCCCCGCCGGTGAAACCGTTGAGGTCACCGTCACCGTGCGCAGCGCGGACCTCGCCTACTGGGACACCCGCGTCGGGCGCTTCGTGGTGGAACCGGGGACCTACCGCGTCGACGTCGGCGCCTCCAGCCGCGACATCCGCTCGACCAGCGTGGTCGACATCGCCGGCGACGACGTGCGCGTCGCGTTGACGGAGCATTCCTCGCTGGCCGAAGCGGCTGCGCATCCCGTGGTGGGCCCGGCCGTGCGGGCTTCGCTTCCGAAGGGAATCTTCGGCGCGAGCGACGGCGGCGCGAGCGACGGTGAAGGGTTCGCCGACGACATGGTCCTGCAGATGATCGGGTCCATTCCACTGGGACGGCTGCCCGGCTTCCCCTCCGCCGGGGTCACCGCGGATGACATCCGGAAGTTGATCGCCGCCGCGAACAGCGCCGAGCCTCCAGATTAGAGACAAACTAGTTCGTTTGGCTCTCTGCTAGTCTCGGAGGCATGCAGAATCCGGATTCGCTGACCCAGCGGTTGATGCGCTCGGCGCTCGGCGTCGCGGCCGACAACCTGGGCCCGGTGCTCGAGCTGTACCGCCCGTATGTCGACGGCCTGGAGAACCTGCCGGCCGACGGCCGATTCCTGCTCGTCGGCAACCACACCCAGGCCGGCTTCCCCGAGGCCGTGCTGCCCGCCTATTACATCCGCCACCACCTCGGCCGGCAGTTGCGGCCGCTGGCAGACCGGCAGTTCGGGAAGATGGGCGGGCCGCAGGCCGACCTGCTGGCGGCGTTCGGCGCCGTCGTCGGCTCCCCGGAGTCCGCGTCGCAACTCATGCGGGAGAACCGCCCGATCCTGGTCTTCCCCGGCGGCGGTCGCGAGATCGGCAAGTTCCGGGGCGAGCAGTACCAGCTGCGCTGGCACAACCGGTACGGGTTCGCGCGCGTCGCCATCGCGCACGACTACCCGATCGTCACCGCCGCGCTCGTCGGCGGCGACGACCTCTACACGCCGCTCACCAGCCGCGACGGGCTCTACGGCCGGGCCAGCACTTGGATCACCGAACGACTCACCGGGCGCTCCGACATGGCGATGCCACTCATCCGTGGCATCGGGCCGACGCTCATCGCCCAGCCGCAGCGGATGTACCTGCGGTTCGGCCCGGTGGTGGACACCACGAAACCGGCCGATGTCACCGAGGCGGCGTGGGTCACCACGGTCAAGGACCGGGTCCAGGCCCAGCTGGAATCCGAGCTCGCCGCGTTGCAGCGGCTGCGCGAATCGGATCCCTACCGTTCGCTGAACCCGTTGTCCTGGACGTCCGCGCTGATGCCGACGGCCTGATGCGCAACGGGGAAGAACTGCGCGGCGAAATCCTGACCGCGGCTCGGGAGGAGTTCGCTCGGTACGGTCTGGCCGGCGCGCGCATCGACCGGGTGGCGAAGAACGCCCGCGCCAGCAAGGAACGCCTGTACGCCCATTTCGGCGACAAGGAGACCCTTTTCCGGGAGGTGGTCACCGCCGACGCCGCCCGGTTCTTCACCGCCGTGCTCCCCCGTCCGGACGCGCTGGCCGAGTTCGTCGGCGAGATCTACGACCTCGCCCGCGCCAACCCCGAGCATCTGCGGATGGTGACCTGGGCCCGGTTGGAAGGCCTCAGCCTGCTGCCACCGGACACCCCCGCCGTGCCCCCGCCGGCCATCGACGTGGTCGCCACCGGGCAGAGATCCGGCCACATCGACGCCGGCTGGGACCCGGAGGAACTGATCGTGATGCTGTTCGGGTTGGCGCTGTCCTGGGCGGGCTGGCCGCACCCGGCCGCCGGCGCCGACGACGCCGCCGTCGTCGCCGGGCGCAGGGCCGCGGCCGTCGAGGCCGCCGCCCGGATCATCGCACCGAGCCGGCGCTGACGACTGCGCGCCGAGCGTTACTTCTCGATGATCAGCTGGCCCTCGGCCAGGCATTCCGCGGTGATGTCCCGCTCCACCGAGGTGGCCAGCGGGCGCTCCCGAACGAAGCACATCGCGAGCGCGGCGGCCAGCGCCAGCGGAACCATGTAGGCGAAGATCGGCAGCAGCGCGGTGTTGTAGGCCTCCACGATCTCGACCCGGACTGCGTCGGGCAGGTGCGCGACCATCGCCGGGGTGAACGAGTGGGTGTCGACGCCCCCCGCGCCGGCCGGTAGCCGCGCGGAGAGTTGGTCGACGAGGCGCTGCGCGAACACCGAACCCACCACCGCCGAGCCGATGCTGGCGCCGACCTGCCGGAAGTAGTTCGTCGACGCCGTGGCCGTGCCCACGATCGACGCCGGGAAGGCGTTCTGGACGATCAGCACCAGGATCTGCAGACCCATGCCGATCCCGATCCCGATGATCGTCAGGCACCCGCAGATCATCCACAGCGGGGTGTCGGTGTGCGCCGCGGAGATCAGCGCCAGTCCGATCGCCATCAGCAGCGCGCCCGCGATCGGGTACCGCTTGTAGCGTCCGGTCCGCGAGACCAACTGGCCGGTGGTGATCGACGCGCCCAGCAGACCACCCATCATCGGGACCATCAGCATCCCGGCCTGCGTCGCGGTGACGCCGGCCGACATCTGCAGGTAGGTCGGCAGATAGCCGATGGCGCCGAACATGGCGACACCGAACAGCAAACCCGCGACCGTGCTGAGGGTGAAGTCCCGGTCCTTGAACAGGTACATCGGGATGATCGGTTGGGCGGCCCTGGTCTCCGCGAAGACGAACAGCGCGCCGGCGATCACGGCGGTCGCGATCAGCCCGAGAATCTGCGGCGAGTCCCACGGGTAGGTGCCACCGCCCCAGGTGCAGACCAGCACGATCGCCGTGGTGGCGATGGCGGTCAGCATCGCGCCCAGGTAGTCGATGGTCGGCCGGTCGGTGCGATCCGCGCGCGGGATGCGCAGGAAGGCGATGACAGCCAGCGCCGCGGCGACGCCCAGTGGCAGGTTGATCCAGAACGCCCACCGCCAGCCCGGGCCCTCGGTGAACCAGCCGCCGAGTAGCGGTCCGGCCACCGAGGACACCGCGAAAACGGCGCCCATGATGCCCATGTAGCGGCCGCGTTCGCGGGCGGGCACGACGTCGGCGATGGCGGCCTGGGACAGGATGATCAACCCACCGCCGCCGAGGCCCTGGATGGCGCGGCCGACGATGAGCCATTCGATGTTGCCGGCCAGCGCCCCCACCACGGAGCCGACGATGAACAATGAGATCGCGACGAGCAGCACCGGTCGTCGGCCCAGCAGATCGCCGATTCGGCCGTAGACCGGCATGACGATGGTGGACGCCAGAATGTAGCTGGTGATGACCCAGGTCATCTGGTTCACGCCGTGCAGGTCGCCGACAATGGTGGGCAACGCCGTGGAGAGCACAGTCTGGTTGAGCGACGCGAGCAGCATCGTGACCATCAGGCTCGCGAAGAACAGACCGAGGTGCTTGGTGGCCCCGGTTTCACGTGGAACGGTGTCGGTGGCTGTCACGCCAGCTCCCGGATGGCGTCGCGGAAGGCCGCGATGGACGCCTCGATGGCCGGTGAGTCCGCGGATTCCAGCGCGTGCGGGTCACGGGAGTAGGCGTGGCGCAGCACTGCGCTCGCGAGCATGGCCAACACCCCCGGGGGTTCGGCCGGCGCGCCGAGCGCCGCGGCCCGCTCCCCCAGCACCGTCTCGGCCAGCGCCTCGGCGGCGGCCATGTGCTGGGACATCCGTTCCCGCAGCTGCGGGTATTGCGCGATCAGCGCGCGGCGCTGCGCGACCGCCACGCCGTCGACCAGGGTGGAATGGATGATCGACACGATGAGCCGGACGGTGCGGCTGAACCGGTCCCCGTCGTCGGAGTCGTAGACCGCCAGGACCTGCTCGGACACCGTCGGCGGCACGACACCGAGCACGGCGTCCTCCTTCGAGGCGTAGTAGTTGAAGAAGGTCCGCCGCGACACCCCGGCCCGCTCAGCGATCAGGTCGATGGTCGCGTCGCCGAACCCGGCTTTCTCCGTCAGCGTCACCGCGGCGTCATTGAGGTCCCGCAGCACCTCGAGTCGCCGTCGTTCGCGCAGCCCAATCGTCGTGCTCATATCTTTACGCTAATGCAGTATTTGCATCAGTGCAACAAAAAGTCAGACGCGGCCGCCCAGGTGCTTGCCGAGGAACTCCGTGATGGCCGTCCAGATCGCCAGGGTGTTCTCCGGGTTGACCGCGCCGTGGCCCTCATCCGACTGGATCAGGTAGTCGACCTCCACGCCGCGCGCCCGCAGCGCCCGCACCAGATTGTCCGACTCGGCCTGCACGACGCGGACGTCATTGGCGCCCTGGATGACCAGCAGCGGAGTGCGGATCTGGTCGACCTGGGTGATCGGCGAACGCGCCATCATGTCGGCCAACTGCTCCGGATCGTCCGGGTCGCCCACGTAGAGATGCCAGTTGTTGGCCAGGTGCGGACGCGCGACAGCGGGCAGGGTCCGCATGAAGTTGGAGAGGTCGGAGATCCCGACATAGTCGACGGCGGCGGCGAACACATCCGGGGTGAAGGTGACCCCGACCAGCGCCGCGTATCCGCCGTAGGACCCGCCCAGGATCGCCACCCGCTCCGGGTCGGCCAAACCCCGGTCCACCGCCCAGCGCACCCCGTCGATCAGGTCGTCGTGCATCTTGCCGGCGAATTCACCAATGGCGGCCTTCATGAACGCCTTGCCGTAGCCCACCGAGCCGCGGAAGTTCACCTGCAGCACCGCGTATCCGCGGTTGGCCAGCACCTGGGCGCCAGCGTCGTAGATCCAGCTGTCCCGGAACCACGGGCCACCGTGCACCACCAGCACCAGCGGCAGCCCGGCGGGCTCCACCCCCGGCGGCAGGGTCAGATAGGAATGCAACTCCAAGCCGTCACGCGCGGTGATGGTCACCGGCTCCATCGGCGCGAGTTGCTCCGGATCCAGGTCGGGGTACGGCCGGAACAGCAGCCGGTGCTCGCCGGTCTGATGGTCGTAGAGATAGGTCGCCCCAGGATCGCGATCGTGGACAAAGCCGACGATCCAGCGTCGGCCCTCTTCATCGGAGGAGATCCGGCCGATATCCCCGTCCGAGAGCTTCGCCAGGTTCTCCAGCACGTCCGCGAATCGCTCGTCGAGCGCGCGAATCACCTGTCGCTCACGCAGATAGCGCACACCCAGCAGGTCACCGGTGCGGCGGTCCTGAATCAGCGCCGCCGGGATGACAGGGCTGACCAGACCGCGTGGGTCGACGTCGAATTCCGGGTGGCTGTCCACCTCGGTTTCCACGCCGGTGCTCAGATCGATGTGCACGATCTGCGTCCGGTCGGTTCCCCGATAGGAACCCGCCCACAGGCCGGTTCCGTCCGGAGTGATCACCAGCGGATGGACGCCGGTCGGCCAGTCCGCGCCGTCGAACGTCACGATGGGGCGCAAAGCCCCTGTGCCGCTGTCGTATTCGGATATCTCCAGGTTGCCGTCGTCGTTCAGCGCGGTGGCCAGCAGATCACCCTTGTCGCTGGACAACCAGCTGGTGATGTGGCCCGGGTTCTCGGCGAGGAGGGTGAGTTCGCCAGTCGGGATATCAAGCTCGTAGGCGTCCATCTGCGTCGGAATGCGCCTGTTCGTCAGAATGGTGGTCTTGCCGTTCTTGACATCTCGCACCGGGACGGCCAAGGCGCCGGGGAAGGGCGTCAGATCGACCGCGCCCGCCTCGGGATCGTCCAGGTCGACGCGGAAAGCATGCCAGTTCTCATCCCCGCCGGTGTCCTGCAGGTAGATCATCCAGCGCGGATCATCGGTCCAATCATAGTGGTGCACACTGCGATTCGCGTCCGCGGTCACACACCTAGGCGCCGGATTCTCGGCGTCGAGGTCTTCTACCCACAGGTTGAGGCGGTTACGCCAGGGGGCCAGGAACGCCATCCGGGTTCCGTCGGGCGAGATGCTCGCCATCGTGCGCTCCGGCGGACGGAAGAAGTCCTCGACGGCGATCAGGTCGGGCAATGCCACGGTGTTGATTCCAATCCGATTGGGGACATGGATGATTCAGGAGGTGACGGGTCCGCCCAGCCGGCCGTTGGTGGCGTCCCGGATCGCTCGGTCGATCAGCGCCAGCGCCTCGGCCTGGCTGATCTTCTCCTTCTCGAGGATGGCCCTGCGGCCGACGTCCTCGTCGATGACGCGAAACGCCGCAGACACCGCGGCGGCGTCGAGGCGCACCGTCAGATCGTCTTCGGGCACCCCGCGTCGGCGCGCGACGATCGGAACGAACTGCCGCTCCATCTCGTCGTGCACCATCAGGAACCCGCTGCGAAGGGCAGGCTCGGAGACCGAGAGGGTGATGATCCGCAGCGCGCTGATCTCGTCGGCGAGTTCCTGCTCGGTGAGCGGGTTCGCCGCGAGATCGGCGGCCATGTGATCGACCAGCGACAATTCCGCCGGCCAGCGCCGCGCCTGAGCGACGAACCGCTGCGCGGAGCGACCCAGGATGGGCTCGACGCAGCTCTCCTTACAGCGGAAGTACCGCCAGACGGTTCGGGTGGAAACGCCTGCGGCAGCGGCGATGTCGTCGCCGCTGGTGCGCGCGACTCCTCGATCCCAGAACAGCGCGCAGGCGTGCCGGGACACCTCCAGGCGCGCCTGCTCGATTCGGGACGACGCCGACTCGGCGACCACCTTTACCACCTCCTGTCACTTAGTGACAGGTCCAATGTGGCACTAAGTGACAGCTTCGTCAAGGAGGCCCCACTAGCTGCGTAAATACGCCAGCACCGCGAGCACCCGTCGGTGTTGCTCGTCATCCGGCGGCAGCACGAGCTTGGCGAAGATATTGCGAATGTGCTTCTCCACCGCGCCGTCACCGACGACCAGGGCACGCGCGATATTGGCGTTGGATCGGCCCTCCGCCATCAGCGCGAGCACATCACGCTCCCGCGGGGTCAAATCCCGCAGCGGATCGTCGCGGCGGCGCCGAACCAGCAACTGCGCGACCACCTCTCGGTCGAGCACCGCGGCGCCCGCGGCCACCCGTTCCAGCGCGTCCAGGAACTCCTCGATCGCGGTGACCCGGTCCTTGAGCAGATAGCCGACGGCGCCGGAGCCGTCGGCGAGCAGATCGTCGGCGTAGGAGACCTCCACGTACTGCGACAGCACCAGGATCGGCGTGCGCGGCGCCCTGCGGCGCGCTTCCACCGCGGCGCGCAGCCCCTCGTCGGTATGCGACGGCGGCATCCGGACGTCGACCACCGAGATGTCGGGCCGGTGCTCTTCAATGGCCGCGACCAGCGCCGGCCCGTCCCCCACGGCGGCGACCACCCGGTGCCCGTTCTCCGTCAGCAGCCGGATCAGACCTTCCCGCAGCAGCACCGAATCGTCGGCGACCACAACCCTCAACACGGCAGCCGGGCCCCGATCGTCGTCGGGCCGCCGCCCGGGCTGGAGATGCTCAGCGCGCCGCCGAGGGCCCGGACCCGGTCGTCCAGGCCGGCCAGGCCGTGCCCCTTATCCAGCTGCGCGCCGCCGACGCCGTCATCGGCGATCTCGACGCGCAGCACGCCCTGCTCCCGTGCCACCGCGACCCGACACCGCCCGGCGCCGCTGTGTTTGGCGACGTTGGTCAACGCCTCGGCGACGACGAAATAGGCGGCGGACTCCACCGCAAGATCCACCCGCCCCTCGGCGGCGCCGAGCGTGGGGTCGACGTCGAGGCCTGTCGGGACGGAGCACCGCACGGCCAGCGCCGACACCGCGCCGGGCAGACCGCGGTCGACCAACACCGGCGGGGCGATACCGCGGGACAGCGCCCGCAGTTCGTCCAGGGTCTCCTGGGTCAGCCCGAGCGCCTCGTCCAGGGCCACCGGCAGCGCCTCCGGATTGCGGTCCACCTGCTGGCGGGCCCGACTCAGGTCCATCGCGAGCCGCACCAGCCGCTGCTGCGGGCCGTCATGGATGTCGCGCTCCAGGCGGCGCAGCGCCGTGGCCTCCGCCGAGGCCGCCGCCTGCTTCTGCTCGGTCAGCACCGAGATCGTCTGGCGCATCTCGGCCACCCCGACCAGCAGCAGGCGGCTCACCGACGCCGCCAGCAACGCGCAACCGCGCACCACGAGCGGCAGGGTGAGCAGGCACAGCACACCGACGGCGGTCTGGAAGGCGACGCGCGCGGCGGTGCTGTCACCGAGCCCGATCAGCTGCGCCAGCGACTGATTGTCCGGGCCCCGCGGGATGGCCCAGTCCCAGGCGATGGTGGTGACACCGGCCAGAGCGACCGCCCACCAACTCACCACGACACAGAAGGCAGCTGTGGCGACGGGGAAGATGACGATGCCGTGCGCGGCGTCGAGCCAGGACTGGGTCGAGGTGATCGGCGTGAGAATCCGCCGCCAGAAACCGGATCCCGGCTGGGCGCTCGGATACGCCGGCCGGATCGGCGGCCGGCGCAGCACAGCGGGGATGCGGTACCGCTCGATATCGGCGAACACCCTGGCCACCAGCAGCGTCACGGCGATCACCAGCAGCCCGACGCCGATCACCAGGGTGCCCAACCCGGCGGCCAATCCGGTGACCAGCACGCTGAAGCTCGCCACCGCGAGCGGGAAGCCGAGCAGGACGTATCCGGTGTCGATACCGAGCTGGCGCAGGAACCCAACGTTGTCACTCATGCTTCTGACGCTAGGCATCGGTCGGCTTCGCTCCCATCTGGCGGGCCCGCCTCTTCAGGGTAGGGCTATCCCCACCGCGGGTGGCCCCGCGGCGCTTGTAGCGTCGACGGGATGACGGTGTCCTCGCCGGCGCTGAAACGGTGCGCCACCGCAGCGGCCGTCGTGCTGGGCCTGGCCGGGCTGTCGTCCTGCGCGACGCCGGCGCCACCCACCGCCACGATCACGTCCACCACCACAACGGTCTCGCTGCCCCATCCGGTCCCGACGGCGCCGCCCTCGACGACCCCGCCGGTCGGGGACATGCCCGCCATCGCCGAGGCCGTGAACAACGCGATCGCGGCCCCGCGGCTGCCGGGCGCGGTGGTGCAGATCGGGCACGGCGGCGAGGTCGTCTATCGGCAGGCCTTCGGGGTGCGCAAACTGGCCGGCGAACCGGGCCTGGATGGCAAACCGTCGGCCGCGGAGCCGATGACGCTCGACACCATCTTCGACATCGCCTCTCTGACAAAGATTTTCGCCACCGCGACCGCGGTCATGCAATTGCAGGAACGCGGCCTGGTCCAGGTTGACGATCCGGTCCAGACCTATCTGCCGGAGTTCAATCCCGACGACGATCCGGAGCGCTCCGCGGTGACGCTGCGGATGCTGCTCACCCACACCTCGGGCCTGGGTGGCGATCTGAGTCATCAGGGGCCATGGGGGTTGACGGCGGCGGACCGCGCCGACGGCCTGGCCCGCGCCCTGGCCACCCCGCTGGAACCGGGTCGCGCCGGAACCTTCCACTACTCCGACACCGGCTTCATCCTGCTCGGGGAGCTGGTGGAGCGCGTCAGCGGCGAACCCTTGGACGAATACGCCCGCACACACGTGTTCGAGCCGCTGCGCATGACGGACACCCGGTTTCTCCCGCCGGCCAAGGCGTGCGGTCCGCGCCGGATTCTGGGCAACGCGGTCTCCTTCGACCCCGACGCCACCGAGGTCCCCGAATGCGCGGGGGACAGCTGGGACATCAACCTGCTGGCCCGGATCGCCCCGACATCGCTGGACGAGGAAGGACCGCCGGAGCTCAATCCCGACTACGGCCACCTGATCCGCGGGACGGTGCATGATCCGACGGCGCGCCGGATGGGCGGCGCGGTCGGCAGCGCGGGAGTGTTCTCCACGGTGACCGACCTGGGCCGCTACGCCCAGGCGCTGCTGGATCGGCTCGCCGGGCGCCCCAGCGCGTTTCCGCTGCGGCGCGACACCCTGGAATCGATGACCACCCCGCAGCAACCCGACCCAGACAACCTGCGCGGCTTCGGGTGGGACATCGACACCCCGCACTCCGGCCCGCGCGGCCGGATCTTCCCGGTCGGCAGCTTCGGGCACACCGGGTTCACCGGGGTGACGGTGTGGATCGATCCGGGTTCGGATAGCTACGTGATCGTGCTCGGCAATGTCATCCACCAGCGCGGCGGACCGCCGATCGTCCGGCTCAGCGGGGAGATCGCCACGCTGGCCGGACAGGCGCTGCATCTGTACGGCAACTAGTCCGGTTCCGTTGCCGGAACGCCGCATCGGCGCGGCTCGAAGGTGGAAGGCTTGAGCCCATGACCTCCCCCTTCAGCTTGAGCGGAAAAACAGCACTGGTGACCGGCGGGAACCAGGGGCTCGGAAGGGCGTTCGCGCTCGGCCTAGCCGCGGCCGGCGCGCAGGTCGCGTTCTCCGGACGACGGGAGGAAGCGAACCTGGCCGCGGCCGCCGAAGCGGAGAAGCTCGGCCACACGCTATTGCCGATCACCGCCGACATCACCGACGACGCCCAGGTCGACGCGATGACCGAAGTGGCCCTCGCGGGCCTCGGCGGCCGCATCGACATCCTGGTCAACAACGCCGGAACCTGTTATCACGCACCGTCTTTCGAGGTCACCGACGAGCAGTGGGCGAACGTCTTCGACCTCAACGTGCGAGCGTTGTGGAAGACGTCGCTGGCCGTCGGCGCGCAGATGCGCGCCCAGGGCGGCGGTTCCATCGTCAATATCGGCAGCATGTCCGGGGAGATCGTCAATCGTCCGCAGTGGCAGCCCGCCTACAACGCCTCGAAGGCAGCGGTGCACCACCTGACCAAGTCGCTGGCCGTCGAATGGGCTCCGTACGGCATCCGGGTCAACGCGGTGGCGCCCGGCTACGTCAAGACCGAGATGGCCGACGTCGACCGACCCGACTTCCAGCGGTACTGGATCGAGGACTGCCCGCAGCAGCGCGCCGCCTCCCCCGACGAGATCGCTCCAGCGGTGGTGTTCCTGGCCGGCGACGGCGCGTCGTTCATCACCGGGTCGATCCTGGTCACCGACGGCGGGTACACCGCCGTCTGAGTCAAGCTGCCGAGGAACGAGGCGGCGCAGAGCTCAGACGTACCAGCACCGTCTGAGTCAAGCTGCCGAGGAACGAGGCGGCGCAGAGCTCAGACGTACCAGCACCGTCTGAGTCAAGCTGCCGAGGAACGAGGCGTTTGGCACTATCGGCAGATGACCCCGATAGAGCGGCGGATGCCCCCGCCGGCCGGCGATGAGCGCACCACGTTGGAAGGCTGGCTGGACTTCTACCGCGCGACACTGGCGTCGAAGTGCTCGGGCGTCGACCAGGCCCAACTCCGGATCGCGTCCGTTCCCCCGTCGGGCCTGACGACGGGGGGTTCGCGCTGTCCCCGCAGTCGCCGTACTCGACGGCCGAAGAGATCTGGCTGAACGAGATCGGCCGAGCGCGCGCCAACTGCGCGCAACGAGCCCTCGATGACACCAGTCCGTTCATGGACGGCGAAGTCAGTCTGCGCTGGATCTACCTCCACATGATCGCCGAGTACGCCCGGCACTGCGGACACGCGGATCTGATCCGGGAGCGCATCGACGGGGCGACCGGCGTCTGAAGCGCCCCGTCCGGCGGCTCAGTTGACGGTGACGTGCACGTGGTCGAAGTGCGCCGCCACCCGCCACATTGTGTAGGAGACGCCGAAGCGCGCCGCCTGGGCCTGCACGTCGGCGTTGATGGCGTCACCGAGGCCCATGTCGGACCCGATCATGATGTCGATGGCTCGCCCGCTGGGGTGATCCGGCAGCGGATCCGCGCGCACGCCGCCGATCGACTGCACGCCGGGATAGGTCGCCATGATGTAGTCCGCGAGCATCCGGGCGTTCGGGACCAGCCCGCTGAAGCCGACGGTCGGGATCGGCGCGATCGGCCCCAGCGCCTCGGTCACCGCCGCGGTCGGCAGCGTCAGTGCGGCCTGTTGCTCTGGTGGGATCCTGGCGTAGCTCGCGTTGACCGCGACCATCTTCTGCCGGAGTTCGGCGCGCTTGTTCTGCAGGTCCGAGCGCACCGCGACGGCGGCGTCGACGGCGTCCTTGGCCTGTGTCGCCGACTCTTGCGAGGCCGTCGCCGCCGCTTGCGCGTCGGTGTTCGCCTGGCGTAGGCCGTTCATCTGGTCGGTCATCTGGGAACCGATCACCCGCTGACTGGCCAGCCGATCGATCAGGTCCGCGGGCGAGGAGGCCGTCAGGATCGCGCTCATGCTGTCGGTGCGACCGCCCATGTAGACCGCCGTCGCGAATTGGTCGACGGCGCTCTGGTAGCCGGCCAACTGCTGTTTCGTCGCTTCCAGGTTGGCCAGGTCCGCGGAGTGCTTCGCGTCGGCTTCGCTCAGCAGTTTGAGCTTGTTGTCCAGATCCGGTTGCGCGTTGACGATGGTCTGGGACAGTTCCTCGACCTGGCGGGACAACTCGGTGAAATCGGCGAGGTCGTCCTGGGCCGGGTCGGCGGCAGCCTGGCCACCGAGGACCGCGGCCAGGGTCACGGCTGCGGCGATGGCGCCGACCACCCGTCGGTGGCCGGCGAGTTTCGCCACGAATGGTCGGTGAATCTTCACGACTGCCTGTCCCTGCGCCTTGATCGCCCAGCCACGTTACGTAAGCGGCGGTGTCCCTGTCCAACTTGCCGGGTCAGGCCAGCGGCCGGCCCGCTCGGGCGGTGACGGCCGCGGTTATCGTGACCCCGGCCGCCGCGGCGGCCAGCGCCCCGGAATAGCCCCACGGCGCCATCAGCGCCGCGAGCACGGCGATGCCCAGTCCGGCGCCGAGAGCGAAGGACACCTCCTGCACCACGCCCACCTGAGACACCGCGTCGCGGGGCGACGAAATGAACAGCGCGGTGGTGCCGAGCGTGCCGATCACCCCGAATCCGGCGCCGATCAGCGCGAGCGGCGGCCCGATCGACACCGGGTCGGTGGCCGCCCAGGCCAGCCCCGCCGCCTGGGCCAGCAGCGCCGCGGGCAGCACCAGCCCGCGGCGGTCGATCCGGGCCAGCATCGGCGCGAGGACGCCGCCCGCCGTGGTGGCGATCGCCTGCCAGAGCAGCACCAGCCCGGTCGCCGACGCCGACCAGCCCCGATCGTCCTGCAGGTGCACGCTGGTCACGTAGGTCACCCCGAGGGTGATGCCCGCCGAGACGACGATGGTCGCCACTGCCGCCGAGAACCCGCCGTCGCCGAACAGGCTCACTCGCAGCAGTGGGTCCCGCAGCCGCCGCTGGGCGCGCAGGAAAACGGTCAGGACCGCGCCCCCGGCCACCGCGACGAGAGCGCCGACGCCCGGCGCGAACGGTAGACGCTGCACCCCGTAGACCGTCGCCCCCAGTCCGACCGCGGCGACCAGCACCCAGCCGGGGTGCCACGGCGGCGAGTAGGGCGCGCGGGTGTTCGGAACCGCGATCCGGGTGAGCAGTGCCGCGGCGCCCGCGATCGGCACGCAGATCCAGAACACCCACTGCCAGCCCCAGTGATCGGTGAGGTAACCGCCGACCAGCGGGCCGATGGTGTTGGCGGCGCCGAACACCGCCACCCACAGGCCGTTGGCGACCGTGCGGGCGTGCCCGGTGAACACCGCGCCAATGGTCGCCACCACGTTCGCCAGGATGAGCGCGCCGGCGACGCCGAGGCCGAGTCGCGCCGCGAGCAGTCCGGGCACCGGAAGCAGCGGCGCGATCGCGCTCAGAACCGCGAACGCGGCGGCGCCGGTCGCCAGGGCGGTTCGGCGTCCGGCGCGGTCGCCGAACCGGGCGGCCGGGACGATCGCGGCGGCCAGCGCCAGCGGGTAGATGTTGACCACCCAGGCCTGGTCCGCCGGGTTGACGCTCAGGTCCCGCGCGAGTTTGGGCAGCGCCGTGTTGATCATGCTGACGGCGAGGCTCTGCGCGAGGATCCCGACCAGCAGCGGGATCATCACCGGCCACGACATCCGGCCGGTGGCCCGCAGCTCGTCGGAGTCCCGGGGCGCCATCACGCCCCGAATCGTGGCACGGCGCCCGCGGGAGTCCGAATGGGCGCCGGTCAGCCGAAGGTGATCGAGGCCAACATCGCCCCGTCCCGGGTGACCAGGCTGTCCTTCTTCAACGTCGCGCCGAAGTACTTCGCGGTCGGGTCGACCACCACCCGCTGATCATCGTGGCTCAGCGACAGCACCTCTCGGGCCATCTGCGCGAAGGTGATCTTCTCCGGGCCGCCGACGTTGCTGACGTGATTGCGTGGCGGTGAGGCCACGACCTCGGCGAGGAAGGCCGCCACCTCGTCGGCGGCGATCGGTTGGATCAGCGCGTCCGGCACCCGCACGTCGTGCACGTCGTCGACGTCGTCGTCGCTCTCAACGACCAGCGAGTCGATGATCGTCGGCGCGAATTCGTGGAACTGGGTCGCCCGCACGATGGTGTACGGCAGACCCGATTCCTCGATGAGTTCTTCCTGGGCGACCTTGGCCCGCATGTAGCCGCTGTCGGGGATCTGGTCGACGCCGACGATGGACAGCGCGACGTACTGGCTGACGCCGGCGGCGCGGGCCGCCTCGAGCAGGTTGGCGGTCCCCCGGGTGAAGAAGTACATCAGTTCGGCGTCGCCGTACCAGGGCGAGTCGGTGACGTCGACGAGCACGTCGGCGCCCGCCAGCGCCTTGGCCACGCCGGCGCCCGTGCAGATGTCGACACCGGAGCGCCGGGACGCCGCGACCACGTCCTCCCCCTCCCGGCGCAGCGTCTCGGTGAGAAGCGACCCGACGAGGCCGTGGGCTCCGAACACCGTCACCTTCACTGTTCCGATCCCTTCACCCAGCGCGCCAGCATTTCGTTGGACCGCTCGGTGAGAGCGGCCTGCCACAGCGGCCCGAAACTGATCCGCCCGGCACCCGCGGCGGCCAGTTCGGCCAAGTCGCCGGTGGCCGGATGCGCGATCGCGTTGACCGGCAGCGGCAGCTCGTCGGTGAGCCGGCGCAGGGTGGCGTCGTCGTGGAATCCGACCGGGTACAGCGAATCCGCTCCCGCGTCGGCGCACAGTCGCAGTCGCGCGATCGCCCGGTCCACCCGATCGGCCTCGTCGCCGACCTTCTTGAGGATGACGTCGGTGCGGGCGTTGATCACCACGTGCACACCGGCGGCGTCGGAGGCCGCGCGCAGCGCAGCGATCACGTCGGCGTGCTCCTGCGGTTCACGCAGCCGGCCGTCCTCGGAGTGCACGGTGTCCTCGATGTTCAGACCCACCGCCCCGGCTTCGAGCAACCCGTCGATCAGCCGCTGCGCGAGCTGGCCGTAGCCGGATTCGATATCGACCGACACCGGAACCTGGGCCGCGGCGGTGATCTGCGCGACGCGCGTCATCGCCTCCTCGAAGGACATGCCTTCCCCGTCGGACCTGCCGATCGAATCAGCCATCGGGTGTGAGCCGACTGTGAGCGCGACGAACCCGGCGGCGACGGCGGTGTTCGCCGACCAGGCGTCCCAGGTGGTGGGCAGGACGACGGGGTCGCCCTTACGGTGCAGCGACTTCAGGGTGGTGGCCAGTTCTGTGAGGGAGGTCATATCTCATTGTGGCCCTCCGATTCGCGCTTCGGGGCCCACACCAGCCACACTCGGGCAATGAGAACACTGGCCATCATTGCCGCGGCGCTGCTGGTGGGCGGCTGCTCGGCACATGCCCACAGCGCTCCCGCCGCCGAGCCGACGACGACGGCCGACACCCCGGCGCTGGCGGAGCCGGCAGTGGCGCCGGCCGGGCTCGACGCCCGGGTGCGTCAGGCCACCGCCGACGCGTCCGCGGCCGGAGCCGACATCACGACGGCGATTCTGGACCGCTCCAGCGGTCAGTTCTTCTCCAGCGGCGCGGGCCAGTCTTTCCCGCTCGCGTCGGTGGTCAAGGTGTTCATCGCCGACGACCTGTTGAAGGAGTCCGGCGGCACGCTGTCGGCGGCCGACCGGCAGTCGCTGGACTCCATGCTGCGCTTCTCCGACGACAGCGCCGCGCAGATGTTCTGGGACCGCAACGGCCAGAGCGCCATCATCAGCCGGATCGTCGCTCGCTACGGGCTGACCGGCACCGCGGCGCCGTGGCAGCCCGCGAAGTGGGATGTCACCACCAGCACCGCCGGCGACCTGGTCCGCTACTACGACATGCTGCTGAACGGCGCCGGCGGTTTGCCCGTCGCGCAGGCCAACGTGATCATCAACAACCTGGCGCACTTCGCCCCCTCGGGCGCCGACGGCTACCCGCAGCGGTTCGGCATCCCCGACGGCCTCTACCGCGAACCGGTGGCGGTCAAGCAGGGCTGGTTCTGCTGCTGGAACGGCGCCAACCAGGTGCACGTCTCCACCGGCGTCATCGGCGCCGATCGCCGCTACGTGATGGCGATCAGCTCGCTGCAGCCGACCGACGAGGCCACCGCCCGCAACACCATCACCCAGGCGGTCAAGACGATGTTCCCGGGCGGCAAGGCCTGAGACGTCATCAGTTGATGATCTCGGCGCGCTCGTCCGCGAGCAGGTTTGTCAGCCGCTCCCGCCATTCCTGCAGTTGCTCGGGAGTCAGCCTCGTCCACTCGGTGATCTCGGCCAGGACGCGCAACGGGGCGACGCTGCGGAATGACCGGGTCGGGTTGCCGGGGAACTTCTTATCGGTGACGTTCGGATCATCCTCGAATGCTCCGGTGGGCTCCACCTGATACACCCGTGGGACCGGGTCACCGTCGGCGAGTTCGGCGGCGATCTCCGCGGCCAGGCCCGCGCCATCGACACGCGCGGTGAAGTAGATGTGGTTCATCACGATCTCCGGGCGGTAGTTCGACGGGCGGCCCGCGGTGAGGAGTTCTCCCTCCCGCAGGTTGGCGATGGTGCCGTGGAAGAACGGTCCTGCCTCAAGCGCCTCGGACATCCAAATCCCTTCTGCCGCAACGGTGGAAGGGGCAAGTATGCAGTATCACCGGGGCCTTGCGGCAAGCCCCCGACCTCGGGTTATCCTGGAATGGGAGGCGGGGAATCGCGGTCCCCTAGGAAATGCGCGGTGGAATCGCCAACGTGTCGCCCGCGACGTCGATCGCAACCTTGCCCCGCAGCGCATACTCCCGCCGGCACTCCAGGAGTTCATGCGCCTCGCCGATTCGTGCCAGCGGCAGGGTCGCGCCGATCACCGGCCGGACCAGACCACGCTCCACCAACGTGGTGAGCGCGTCCAGCTTTCCCCGGTTCTGCCGGGTGAACACGAAGTGATACGCCGCGTTCTTGCCCCACGCCTCGATGAGGTTCTGTGGCTGCGCGATATCGACGATGCTTACCACACGTCCGAAGTCGTTTAGCGCCAACGGACTTCGGGTCAGCGCGTCGCCGCCGATGGTGTCGAAGACGACGTCGACTCCCGCGCCTCTGGTCAGCTCGGCGACGGCGTGGACGTAGTCCGCCGAGGTGAAATCGATCGCAGCATCCGCCCCGAGCGTGCGCACGAACTCGTGGTCGCCGGACCTCGCGGTGGTGATGACGCGCGCGCCGACCGCCTTCGCGACTTGAATGGCGATGGCGCCGACTCCGCCCGCGCCGCCGTGGACGAGAATCGTCTCCCCCACGGCGAGTTGGGCTCTGGTCACCAGGGACTCCCACACGGTTCCGCCGACCAGTGTCAGGCTCGCGGCTTCCAGGTGGCTGAGGTTTTCCGGCTTCCGGCCGACGAGCTCGACGTCGGCGACGTGCTGCTCGGCGTAGGAGCCGGGGCCGCCGAAGATCCGCGGGGTGTAGTAGACGGCGTCACCGACGCCGAATTCAATGACGTCGGATCCGACTTCCTCGATCACACCGGAGATGTCGTGGCCGATGATCGCCGGGAGCGGCACCTGATCCGGGTAGTCCCCGCGGCGGATCTGATAGTCGAGCGGGTTGATTGCGGTCGCGTGGACACGGACCCGCACCTGGCGGGGCCCGACGGGCGGCACGGCGACGTCACGCAATTCGAACGCGTCGGGGCCGCCGAACCGGGTCAGCACAACGGCTTTCATCGAATCGGTCATATTGGCACTCCTCGTCGTTGCCCCTGTGCGCTTAACGCACGCCGCGGAACGCCAATTCCACGAGGGCGTCGATATGCCGCGGATCAACCGGTAGCGCATGCAGCAACCGGAACTCGACGAAGCCGTACAGCACGTCGGCCAGGGTCTCCACATCGGCGTCGGCGCGGATCTCGTCGCGGTCCCTTGCCCGCGCCGCCCGGGCTACGAAGGCGCCGACGTTTGGCTCGATGATCCGGTCGAAGACGGCTTCCAGGAGCGTGTCGTCGGACTGGCCGGCGGCGATCACGCCCCGGTAGGCGGCCCCGAATCCAGTGTCCGCGATCCGCTCCACGATGCCCTTGAGTTGGGCGCGCACGTCGTCCAGGAAGTCCCCGGTGTCGGGGAGCAGGACCACCGGATCGAGGCTCCGGGTCGCCGCGTCGAGCACCACTGCGCCCTTGGACGGCCACCAGCGATAGATGGTCTGCTTGCCGACACCTGCCCGCCGGGCAATCGCCTCAATCGAGACGTTGGCGTAACCCACTTCGCCGATCAGCGAAACCGTGGCATCGAGGATGGCGTTGCGTGCGCATTCATTGCGCCGACGGGCGTCCGGAGGGGTTTCAGCCATACCTCGAACCTAACCGGCCCACAAACCGTTTCAAGACGAACCGGATCGTCTCGTTGCGAGACGCACCGCACCGTATCGCCACGTCAAGCGCTCATACGCTGGATGAAGTGAATCCGAATCTCACAACGACGACGGCCTCGGAAGCAGCGCCCGGCGTCAAGCTGGCCGACCTATCCGAGCTACCCGACAACACCCCGTTCGCCGTGACCGCCGCTGGAGCCGACCTCGTGCTTATCCGGCGCGGCCAGAAGGTGTCCGCGCTGTCCGGTCGGTGCGCGCACCGCGGCGCGCTGCTGGCCGACGGCCACATCGACGGCGACGTCGTGGTCTGCGGCGTGCACGGCTGGCGCTACGACGTGGACACCGGGGTGTCGCCGGTGAACCCGTCGGTCACGTTGCCGACGTTGCCGGTTCACGTCGTCGACGGCGTGGTCTCCACCGACCGGTCCGCGCTCGCGGAGTTCACCCGCGCCCACCCGCAGACCCACGTCGACGACGGCTATCAGGGCCGGTGGGTCCGGCCCGCCGACACCGCGGAGGAGCCGTTCAACACCGCGATCCACGAGCTGGCCACGCACGGGCTGAGCAAGGTCGGCGAGCACGGACCCTCGGCGGCGATGGGCGTTTCACGCACCGAGTTGCCGTCCTGGGATTCGATCCAGCTGATCACCGCGCAGCTGGCGCGACTGCCGCTACTCGACGATGAACCGGTCGACACCCAGACGGTCATCGGGCCCGGGGCGCATCGTCCGCTGGTGCTCGACATCCCGATCTTCGTCAGCGATATGAGCTACGGAGCGTTGTCCGAGGAGGCCAAGATCGCGCTCGCCGCCGGGGCCGAGCTCGCCGGCGCCGGGATCTGTTCCGGGGAGGGCGGGATGCTTCCCGAAGAGCAGCAAGCGAATTCGCGGTACTTCTACGAACTGGCGTCGGGGCGCTTCGGCTGGAGCTTCGAGCACCTGCGCAAGGTGCAGGCGTTTCATTTCAAGGGCGGGCAGGGCGCCAAGACCGGCACCGGCGGACATCTCCCCGGATCAAAGGTGGTCGGCAAGATCGCGGAGGTGCGCGGATTGCCGCCGGGGACGTCGGCGATCTCACCCGCGCGTTTCACCGACCTGAGCACCCTGAACGATTTCCGGGATTTCGCCGCGCAGGTGCGTGAGGTCTCCGGCGGGATCCCGGTGGGCTACAAGCTCAGCGCGCAGCACATTGAGCACGATCTCGACGCGGCCCTGGAGATCGGGGTCGACTACGTGATCCTCGACGGCCGTGGCGGTGGAACCGGTTCCGCGCCAACGATCTTCCGGGACAACATCTCCGTCCCGACCATTCCGGCGCTGGCTCGCGCCCGTCAACACCTGGACGCCCGCGGCAGCCGGATCACCCTCGCGGTCACCGGTGGGATCCGGACGCCGGCCGACATGGTGAAGGCCCTGGCCCTGGGCGCCGACGCGATCGGCGTCTCCAACGCCGCGATCCAGGCCATCGGCTGTGTCGCCATGCGCGCCTGCCACACCAACACCTGCCCGGTGGGCATCGCCACCCAGGACCCGAAGCTGCGCGCCCGACTGCCCGTGCGATCGGCGGCGGACCGACTGAACCGCTACCTGCGCTCCACCGTGGACCTGATGACGGTGCTCGCCCGGGCCTGCGGACGCCGGCGCCTGGCCGACTTCACCCTCGACGACCTGACCACGTTCGACCGCGACTTCGCCTACCTCAGCGGGGTCCCCTACGCAGGAGTGCTCCCGCTATGACCGCTGATAACCACACCGACGCATCGGCCCGGAAACTCCAGTGGCACAAGGCCGCCGAGCTCGATGAATTCGACGACGGCCAGGTGCGGTCATGTCCGGCCGGCCTCAAAACGGTGGCGTTGACCAAGCTCAACGGCGCCTACGGGGCCATCGACAACCGCTGCCCGCACCAGGGCGGGCCGCTCGGGCAGGGCACCCTGGAGAACGACAAGATCCGCTGCCCCTGGCACGGATTCGACTTCGACCCGTTCACCGGCGAGGCCGCCGGCGGCCCTGATTTCGACGTGCCGACCTACCCGGTGCAGGTCCGCGGCGACGGCGTCTACGTCGGGACACCGCCACCGGCGCCCGCGGCGCGCACCGTCAGCGACGTCCTGGCGGAGACGATGACGAATTGGGGCCTCGACACGGTCTTCGGAATGGTCGGGCACTCCAACCTGGGACTCGCCGAGGCCATGCGCCGCGCCGAGAGCGCCGGGAAACTCCGGTTTTTCGGCATCCGGCACGAAGGCGCCGCCGCGTTCGCCGCAGCCGCCTACGGGAAACTGACCGGCCGACCGGCGGCCTGCTTCGGCATCGCGGGTCCCGGGTCGACAAATCTGCTGACCGGTCTCTACGACGCCAAGGCGGACCGAGCGCCGGTGCTGGCGCTGTCCGGCAACGTCGACTCGGCGGTGGCCGGCAAGGGCGCGTTCCAGGACATCGACCTGCTGGCGGCGTTCGCCGATGTCGCCGTCTACTCGGAGATGGTGCGCGCCGGCTCCGAGCACGCCGAGTTGATGACCCTGGCGCTCAAGCACGCCATCCTGGAACGCGGCGTCGCCCACCTCGTCGTGCCCGACGAGGTGCAGATCATCGAAGCCGCGGATCAGCGCGCCTCCGGCCCGGAGGGTCGGATGCCCGACCTGCGGATCTCGCCGCCTTCCGCTCCGCTTTCGGCCGCGCTGCAACGCATCGAAGCATCAATCCGCCCGGTCATCATCGTCGGCGCGGGCGCCAAGTTCGACATGGCGGACATCGTCACGCTGGCCGAGCGACTGCGCGCGCCGGTGCTCACCACATTCAAGGCCAAAGGACAGATCCCCGACGAGCACCCGCTGGCCTGTGGGGCGCTGGGCCGGTCCGGCACACCGGTGGCGTCCTGGATGATGAACAAAGCCGACCTGCTCATCGTGTTCGGCGCGTCCTTCTCCAACCACACCGGCATCTCGCCGTACAAGCCCGTCGTCCAGGTGGACTCGGATCCGCTGGCGCTGGGACGCTTTGCTCCGGTGGCGGTTCCGGTGCTGGGAGATGTCGGAGTGACCGTGTCGGCTCTGTTGGGTCGGTTGCGCACCCATCCCGCATTGGTCGACCAACGCCCGGAGGTCGCCGAGCGCTGGGCGGTGTGGCGATCGGAGAAATCACTTCGGGCGCAACGGAATCCGGCCGGGCGGATCGCCCCCGCGACGGTGTTCGCCGAACTCGGCCGTCTCGTGCCGGCCGATGCCGTGCTCACTGTCGACGTCGGCAACCACGCCTACTCGTTCGGGCGCTACTTCGAGACCAAAGACCGCCAATCGGTGCTGATGTCGGGATACCTCGGATCCATCGGCTTCGGGTTCCCGGCCGCGATGGGCGCGTGGGCGGCGGCCCCCGACCGGCCGGTCGTCGCGGTCACCGGCGACGGCGGCTTCGGTCAGTACCTCGCCGACTTCACCACCGCGGTGAAGTACGACATGAACATCACTCACGTGCTGCTCAACAACGGTGAGCTCGGGAAGATCAGCCAGGAGCAACGCAGTTCGGAGTACGCGGTGTGGCAGACGTCGCTGCGCAATCCGGATTTCGCCGCGTTCGCGCGGGATTGCGGCGGGTACGGCCGCCAGGTCAGCGACGCCGCCGAGCTGAACGCGGCTGTCAGCGCGGCGCTCGACTATCCCGGGCCGGCGTTGGTCGAGATCCTCGTCGACCCGTCGTCGAACTGAGCTTGGAGCGGAGTCCGGCTCGGACGCCCACCGGGAGGACCCTCCGCCAGCTAGGTTGTTTCAATGGCCCGGCCCGGCGTCGAGATCACCGCCACCATCGGAAATCAGGTTGTCTCCCGGTCGGCGGTGCTCGAGTGGGAGAACAAACGGATCGACGCGGCCGCGCGGAAGCTTCGGCTGCCCGCCCCGCCGTCGGCGCCCGTGGCACAACGCCGCGAAGCGTGGCTGCATGCCAAGAGTGAATTGGGCGACGACGAGATCCACCGCCGACTGACCCGCGACGTCAAGCTCGCCGACACCTTCGCGCGGTGGCAGAGCAAGGTCAGCGAGAAGCGGCGCGCCTGCGCCATCGACCTGACGGCACGAGGCGGCCCGGACGCCGAATTCTTCACCAACTGGTTCGAAGAGATCACCTTCTCGTCCAACCAGGACGCGATGGAATTGTCCTGCCCCGACCATTTCGTGCTGCGGATGGTCGGCGGCAAACAGGAAGTCCTGGAAACAAACGGTGGGAGTCCGTTCACCGCGCTGTTCACCATCGACTACGACGACGTGTCCAGCCTCACCACCGCCATCGATCCGCGGTTTCCGTTCCGGCTCGACGGGGTCGCCCGCAGCGCGGACGGAACCGCTATCGGCGGAGTTCGACACCAGTTCCGCGACACCGCCGACGGGCTCCATGCCCGCCTCGTCGTGGAGTTCCCGCTGCTGATTCTCGGCCGGATCATCCGGGGCCACCGCTGGCACCTGGCGTGCGAGTTCTCGAACTGGATCGAATCCGCGGCGGCCGAGCGGCCCTGACTGCCGTCGTCGTCCCGACTCAGATGAACGCGATCGGGTTCGCGTTCATCACGCCGTGCGCGACGAGCAGTGGCCACATCACTTTGTAGCGCTGCCAGAGCAGCCCCAGGAAAATCCCGGTGATGCCCTGATTGGCAACGACGTTCGCCAGGTCCAGCGGTAGGTCACCCGTTCCCTGGATGGCTATGTGCCACGACGCCCAGGCCAACGAACTGATGACGATCGCGGGCCACACCCCGCCGAGCACGAGTTGCCAGCGTGACTGCAGCCACCGCCGGTAGAAGAACTCTTCCACGACGGCGTTGATCACGAACCCGAAGATCACCGCGGCGGCAATGGTGACCACGTCGGCCTCGAATCCTCCTGCCGGCTGGGGACGCGACAACGCCATGAAGGTGGCCACCCAGCCCAGCGTGGGCGTCAGCGCCCACCATCGGTGCGACTGCGTTTGCGGCACTTCGATGTCGGTGTGCTGCGCAGCCTCGCGCCGCCGTCCAGCCGCGAACAACAGCATCGGCGCGACCACCAGGAGCGCCACCTTGAGCACGAGGTAGTTCGCGTCGTCGGCGCCGAGCAACGTCAACGAGATCGTGAAACCGGTGGCGAGCCCGAGCAGCGTCACGGCGTCGAACCCGGCTCGGTGGCGCGGCGTCGTGGAGGCTGCCGGCGCGGCGCCCGGTGTGAGCTGAATGAGCATCACACCCACGGCCGCGGCCAGCAGCGGATGCCACATCGGGATGGTGTCGTCACTGTCGGCGGTGTATCGAATCCGGCCCTCGCCTGCGACGGCGACGGTGACCAGCGCCGCGAGGTAGACGCACATGCCCGCGGTGCTCACCATCGCGCCCGCCCGCGATCGCGCTCCACCGTCCGGAGAAACGTTTGCGCGGGCCACGGGGCCGAATCTATAGCGTGTGCGGGTTCTCATGCTGCGCTGCATTTCCACGCCGCAGCCCTGCTGCGTTCAGCGGAACTGCGGGCGCCAACGTTCGCTTGTCCGGCCCGCCGCGTCGACGACGGCGATCTCCGCCCACCGGTCGAACGCCGAGCAGGGATGCGAGATGCCCAGGTCGACGACGTCCCCGACTTCGAGCCCAGCGGCCTCGGTGAACACCAGGTGATGATCGAACAATCGCGTCGCGACGCCACGGGCGCCGAGCAGCACCGGAACTCCGGCGTCGTAGGGAAGTTCGCGTTTGCCCGCGCCGACGACGACGGTCCCCGGCTCCGGGGCGGAGAGGACGACGGTCCGCACACTCAGCGCCGGTCGCAACCCGGCCACCGGTGACACGTTGGCGTACGTGCCGTGATCGTGGGTGACGTAGCAGCCGGACCGCAGCACGACCAGCGCCTGGTCGCGGTCGCTCAGGCCGGCGAGCACATCGACGACCAGGTCGGGGAATGCTGATCCGCCCATGCTGAAGATCGGGCGTTCGGTCTGCGTCTGCGCGCGGATCTGCTCGAACACTGCCACGGTCGCGCGGCAGTGCGCCCGCACCAGTTCTATCGTTTCGGTGTCGCGGCGATTGGGGCGGATGCCCTCGTAACCCGCCGCGCCGGCCAACAACAGTCCGGGCGTCGCGGCGCACAGCTCAGCGATTGGGAGTCCGAGCGCGAGTTCACGAATTCCGGTGCGGCCGTTGGCGGTTCCGACGTCCACCAGGACCCGCAGCGGGTTCTGGACACCGACCATCGCTGACCCGGCTGCCCGCACCCCCGCCACCGAATCGACCAGGCAGTACAGCTCCAGGTCGCCGATCGCGTTGAGCCACTGGGCAATAGTCTCCAGGTCACCGGGGTGAACGACTTGATTGGCGATCAGGATTCGGCGCAGCCCCCAATCCAGTGCCACCCCTGCCTGGCGCACGGTGGCCACGGTGACGCCCCACGCCCCCGCCGCCAACTGGCGCTGGACGATGGGCCGGGTCATGGTGGTCTTGATATGCGGGCAGAGTTCGACGCCGCGCTGCGCGCACCACTGCGCCATGACCGCGATGTTGTGTTCCAGCGCGGGGAGGTCGACCCGGAGTTCGGGAAGCGTGTCCTCTGCCATAGGCGTGAACCTATGACCCCTCAACCCAGGGGTTCAGCAACCGCACTCCCGTGCGGTGGAAGTCTCCGACGTTACGGGTGACGAGCACAAGATCATGCGCGATCGCTGTCGCCGCGATGAGGGCGTCCATCTCCGGCAACGGATCCGGGATGTGCAGCCGCGCGGCCGTGACCGCCGTCGGCTCATCCACAGGTAGCAGACGCCTGTCGAACATGGGGCGGACGTCTTCCTCGAGCCAAAGCCGCAAGGGTCGCGCACCCCTGGGGTCGGTGCGCTCCTTTCGCCGAACGCCCCGCTCGAGCTCCAATAGGGTGACGACGCTGATCGCCAGGTCGCCCACCTCCTGGCCTCGCAACCAGGACATCAGCGCCGGCGACCGCTTCAGCCGGGCATCGCTGATGATGTTCGTGTCGAGAAGGAACCTCACAGATCAAGCTCGCGGGGCGTCTGCACCCGTCGCTCCGGCAGCTCCATCTCGATGTCTTCGGCGCCGCGGGCCCAGAGCCGCTCGCCGACGAGGTCACGATTGCGGGAAAGACGGTCGAACTCCTCTGCGGTGAGCAAGACATGCGAACGACGCCCGTGGTCGGTGATCGTCACGGGCCCTTGCTCGGCCGCACGCTTGGCCGCCGAAACGTCGCGATTGAACTCCCGGCTGGTGATTGTGATGCTCACGCCGCACCTCTCATGTACCTACTGTAGGTAGACTAGCAGGATTCGCTCGTCGGTTCACTAGAGGCGACCGGAAGCGGGTTGCCTCACCAACCGCCGCATTTCCTAGGTTTCCGGTCGCTCAGTTGGATCGGCCGTCGTGGCCCGTGTTTCAGGCCTCCGAAGGACGGCCTACCCGGATGCCCTCGTCGGCGAGGAACTGGCGGGCTCGACCCTGCTTACGGTCCTCGGCATAGGCGAACCACTGCTCGGCCATACCCTCCTGATCGACCACGTCGCGGAACCGCCGGAACGCTCCCCGGCCCTCGATGGCCCGCTCCAGCCGCTCGCGCAGCTGCGCGTCACGCTGACGCGCCGCGAAGGCCGCCATGTCTTCCCACCCGTCCCGTCCCCCGGCGCGGGGAAACCAGAGCCAGCGCTCGGGGTCCTCATCGACATCGATCGCGGCGTCCTCGCCGACCATCCCCTCGTCGGCGGCGCTCTCGTTGAACGCCTCACCGCTGACGAGATCGAGGTAACCGCCGCTCGACTCGAGGGGATCGCCCTCGCGCAGGTAGGCCAGCGTCTCCAGATCGACCGGCGCCACCCGACCCGCGAGTGGCTCGCCGCGCAGCAACGCGATCAGGTCGTCCGCCAACACGCCGTCGCCGTCACCGCCGCGGAACGAAAGTCGGTTGACCACCGCCAAAACCACCGGCTCGGCCCGCTCTCCTTGCTTCGACAGCAGCATCGGCAGGCCGGCGCCGACCTGTTGCAGGACGTCCTCGATCTCATGCCCGCGCACTGCGGCGAGGAAACCCTCCGCGTCTGCGTCCGCGATGGCTTGCCGCAATTCGGTCATGTCCACCGGCGTCTCCCGCGCCTTCGCCGGCCAGGCGTGCGTCTGCATCGGATGCGGGTATGCCGGCCGCCTTGGCACCCGGCTCTCCCCGTCGTCGTCGGACCAGCGCCGGCCGTACTGGTCCGGGATGCTGCCCCAGCCCCAGTACGGCAACGGTTTTCGCGGCACGATGCCCAGGGTGTCCAGCGGATCAATCTTGGCGGGGCCGACTTCGCAGCGGTGCACCCAGTTGTCGCCTAGGTCAAAGGTGAATTGGAACTCCTCGCCGAGAGCCAGGGTCCGGGCGACCTTCGTCGTCTCGATGTCCAACGAATCGGTGATGGGGCCGGCGATGGAGTTCGTCAGGTCGGCGCCGGTGTCGACGTCGGCGATCATCCGCCCGTCGGCGAGGTTGAACATCGACAGATGCGACCGGTCCCACCGCGCGAACGCGTCGTTGATGGCTTCGGCGAGATCCGAGAACGTGTGCGCCGGCCCGACCGCGAAGATGCGACCCGGCCACGGCCACAGGTCTGTCCCACCCCCACCGAGCAGTTCCACCGTCACCGACAGCCAGGTCCGCGCCATCCCTTGAGGATGCCACGGCGACGGCGGTCGGCTGCGCGATCCCGCTCGTCCGGCCTGCCTCAGAAACCGAGCATTCGGGAAACAATCTTGGCGATCTGCAACGTGTCCCTCGGATCGACCTCGCTGATTTGGCGCACCAGCCGATCATGGGAGATAGCGCGGATCAGCTCGCACTGCACGTAACTGACGACCGGCATCGGTTCACAGAACGTCGCTCCAGTCCTCCGGTTCCATCTCCTCCGAGACGGTTCGGTCGAGTTCTTCCACGGTGGCCGGATCCGTGCTGTGGCGGATCGGCATCGAGGTGGGCACCCGCTCCCATAACTCGGCCGTCTCGGCGACGTTTCGGTGGAGCTATCGGTAGTCATGTGATCTGGCTAAACGGCACCACCAGATGCTGGCGCCTCGCGCCCAGAGCCTGTCACCGACGAGGTCACGTCCGCCGGTCAGCCGGTCGAAATCCTCCTCCGGCCCGAGAACGAGAATGCGCTGCCGCTTCGGGGTCCTCAACTTCCGAACAGCGATGTCAGCGTGGTCAGCAAAGGCGCGTTGAGCACCGATGCCGCGATCAGGGCGCCGCAGATCACCAGCAGCAGCACGCACAGGCGCATCGTCGCCGACCATCCTTGGGTCGTCGCCGCGATCACCGCATCCCAAATCGACGTCCGGCGAACAGGATGAGTTTTCTTCGACTTCGGCCGTGCCATGCCGCACCTCCTTCGTGCCGATCGGACAACCCCTAGGCTCCTGGATTCACAGCCAGAAGTCGTGACACCAAATTGACAAGGGGGACGTCGATGGGCATTGTCGAGACGATCACCGCCGAGTTGGACAGCCTGATCGACCGCCCGGGCGGCATCACCGCCGACAACCTCGTGCAGTGCCCCACCATCACCGCTCTACTGGCCCGCGGCGACTTCGAGCAGGCGTTCCTGGTGATCGACGGGATCCGGCGGCGCAACACCAGCCGTGACGTGGGCGCCGCGTTCGCCCACCTGGGCGGGTTCGGCTATACCGGCAATACCGAGGAGCGGCTCAACACCTTCGCCGTCGCCCAGCACGAACGTGAGCCGCGTGGCGCCGAACCACCGTCGAGCCGTACAGTGCGGCGCTGGTCGCAGTCCGGTCAACGCATCCTCGCCGACACGATTGTGCAGGCCTCCGGCATCGAGCCCCCGACGCTGCACCTCGACGTGCTCAGCCGCGGCGGCGCCACGCTGGTCATTCTCCCGACGATTTATCACATGCACGGCTACGTGATGAACGATCCGCTGTTGATCGTGGTCGGCGCCGACAGCCACGCGGTCCACGGTTACCGGTTCGAGGACCTGGAGTTGATCCGCGAGAACGTTTACCAACCGGCCGACGCGCTGGCGGTCGACGTCGGGTTCCCAGTGCACGTGCAACTCATCTGGCACGGCGAGGTGCGACCCACGGTGGTGACGCGCACCATCGACTTTCCCGCTGACCTGATCCAGATGTCGTCGATGACCAGCGGCGCCGTCGGCCTGGTGCTGTACCGCGAGGGCCAGGACATCGAGACGCTGGCCGAGTTGGCGGCCGAGTTGAGCCGCCTGCACGGTGAGGCCGCGGAGGAGACCCTGTGATCAGACGTCTGCCGCCCATGTGACATTTGGCCGAGGATCAGTTCCCTGCCGCGGAACGGAAATACGGCTCCACCGTGCCGTTGAGCTTGACCACCATCGGATTTCCACGGCGGTCCCTCGACGTGGGGACCTCGACGCGCACCCAACCCTCGGTCACGTCGTACTCGTGGACGTTCGTCTTGTCGGCGCCATTGAACCGAATGCCCACGCCGCGGAGGAGCGTCTCTTCGTCGTAGAACGGGCTGCGCGGATCGATCGAGAGGTGATCCGGCGGGCTGTCTGCGTTCGGGTCCTCGGACATAGTGGCTTCTTTCGTTGGACGCTGTTCGGGACAACCCGACGAAACTATCGCATCGGGCTGCTTAGGTTAACGGTGTCACCCGAGGAAGAAGGTCCCGATAATGCGCATCGCAATGGCGAATGACCATGCCGGCCTCGCTCTCAAGGAAGAGATCAAAGCTGCCCTGACGGCCGGCGGACATGAGGTCCTCGACTTCGGCACCGACGCCGATGACCCGGTCGACCTGCCTGACCACGTTCTTCCCGCCACCCTGGCAGTCGCCCGGCGCGAGGTGGACCGCGGGATCTTTGTGGACGGCGTCGGCTACGGCAGCGCGATGATCGCCAACAAGGTGGCGGGTGTGTTCGCCGCCGTGTGCTAGGACTCGTTCTGTGCCGAGTTGGCGCGCTCGCATTCGGACACCAACGTTCTGTGCATCGGAGGCAAGATCATCGGCTCGGCGATCGCGCTCGAGATCGTGCGCGTGTGGATGTCCACGGACTGGCTCGGAACAACCGCGGCCGGGGAGGAATACGCCCGCCGGGTCCAGAAGGTCACGGACATCGACGCCCGGTATCGGACACCGCAGGTCTGAACGTGATCTGCCACTGTCCCCAGATCAGGACGGCGGCGACGACGGGGTCATCGCGGCGAGGTACAGCAGGGTGCTTCCCGTGACGGAAAGGCGTGAGTCGGTGATGATGTCGATCCCGAGGGCAACGGCCAATGCCACAGCCCCCAGATCAGACCGGTCGCGAAGGTAGTGGCCACCGGCCGGCCGGGCAGCAGCCGATCACGCAGGTAGGCGGTCCAACCGAACTCCTCGCCGAAGAAGATCGGCGCCGTGAGCAGGGGAATGACCGGCATCGCCAAGAGGAACACCCAGTACTCGGACCACGCGGTCGTCCCGGGATCCCAAACCCGAGCAGCCAGGCGAGCAACAGTGCGATCGTGAGGATCAACGGGGACAAACCCACGGCGAACACGTACGTGCGCCAATGGTCGCGGAATCGCGGCCTGAGCCCGGCGTCGGCGAACCCCTCACCTGTGGACCCACCTACGGACGATCGCTGCGGCCGCAGCTGGGATGAAGGCTGCGGTCACGAGCTGAATGACCGGATCGTCCATCGTCCATCCGGCCAGCCCCACGGCGATCCACGCAATCCACGCCGGCCCGAAGGCCAGCGCCAGGTACCAGAGCACACCGGGTGATCGCATCGCGTCATTTCTACCGAAGCGACGTCGGGCACCACGGGCGGCTGCGCCAAACGCAGGCCAAACTCACACAACAGAAAGGGTGAAACGCCTTGACTCTCAATGGAATTACCAATGGCTCCGAGCGGGTGATCATCGAGGACATGCTCGACCGCAACCGAGAAGCGCTCATCGCGATCGTCCGCGGCCTATCGGAAGCCGATGCTCGCCGACGACTCGTCACATCGCTGACAACACCGATCTCACTACTCAAGCACGCCGCCGGCGCGGAAAGAATCTGGTTCCAACGATTCTGGGCAGGACTCGACGAATCCGCATGCGACGGCTACTCACGTCGCGATGAAGGAACCTTTGCCGTCGCAGACGACGAGTCGCTAGCGGACGTCATCGCTGAATTCGAGCGCGCAAGCCAGCGGTCACGCGAGATCGCCTCGCGCTTCTCCCTCAATGACACCAAGGAGAACCCCCGCGAAGGAACCGTCAGTATGCGATGGACGCTGCTGATGTTCATCCAGGAGTTCGCCCGACATGCCGGTCACGGCGACATCCTGCGCGAACAGATCGCCGATTTCGACGCAGGCAATCGGTCGTAGCCATCCACCGGACGTCTCAAATGCACCACTCAATGTGGGCGGGCCGGCCACACAAACACGTGTAGGTTCTCACTTTTCACTGCACATGCCCCGGACGTTGACCTGCGGCTATCGAAGTTGTCTCACGGTCACTGCACCCGAGTTTGTCTCACGAACTTCTTCATTTCCTACAACCGGGCCGCCGATAACACTCCCCGAAATGAATGATCCCAATCGAATCCTCCGGCCGTGAATCCACTACCTGCCGACTTCGCTGCGTTCCCTTTGCTTCCGCCCCGCTGGGACAATAGCGCCTCGTGTCCCGTCCAGCGCAGCCATCGAACGGCTGCTCGGTGTGCCCGTGCAGTCGGTCGATAGGTTGCAACCGTGGTCGGTCGCGCGCGTCCGTCTCGCCGACAATACGACCGTGATAGTGAAGTGGTCCCGTACCGCGGACACTGAACGGGCCGAGCCCGCGCGGCTGCGCGCCGAACGATCTGCACTGCAATTCCTCGCAGACGTCGAGCCCCCACTTACGCCCAAGTTGCTTGCCTCTGGCGAGGACCTGCTGGTCATCGAAGACCTCGGCCCGCGCCCCTCATTACGCGAGCTCATCCTCGCCGGTGACGATCGCGCGGTGGTGGATTTCGCTCGCGCGCTGGGCCGACTGCACGCCGTCACCGCAGGACGGGCCGAAGAGTACTACGCAGGACCGGGCGCCTGGGCCGATCCGGACGCCGACCTCAAAGCGTCCCTCGACGGCTTGCGTTCCGGCATCGACCGCCTTACCGACTTCGGCACCACCATCTCTTCCGCGGCGGCACACGAGCTAGCGGATGCAATAACTGAGATCCTGCATCCCGGTCGGTTCCTCGCGTTGACTAACGGGGATGTCGGCCTTAACAACTACCTCGTCGGCACGGCCGGTGACGGGCGACTGATCGATTTCGAGACCGCGGGATTCCGGCACGTGCTCGCCGAAATGACCGACCTCTACACACCAGGCCCAATGTGGATCACGCTCAGCGAACCCACCCTCGTGGAGGCCGCGTACCGCGCCCAACTAGCTACTGCCATACCGGAAGTCACCGACGACAGAACATATGGTCGGGCAGTCGCCGGGGGAACATTCATCTGGGCCGCCCGCAGGCTGGCGAAACTTCCGGAGATCGACGCACGGCCAGCGGGTGACGCTAGCCGAGTGCATCGAGTCGCGACCCTCGAAGCAGCAGCAACGACCGCAGAACCCTGCGTGTCAGGGTGAGTTGAGTCCAGTGGTTCATAGCAAATCCGCCTGCAGGGCGAGATACGGATCGACTTAACGATGACGATTTCCAACCTGGCTGTGGCTGGGGAGAATGTGCAGATGGATTCCACGCATCCGCGCTCGGATGGGCCGCAGCGGCGGCGCACGTTCAGCCCGGCCGACAAGCTGGCGCATCTGGTGGCCTACGAGCAGGCCTGTGAAACCAATGATGGTGGCGCCTACCTGCGCCGTGAGGGCTTGTACTCGTCGCTGATCAGCGAGTGGCGCAAGCAGCGCGACGCCGGGGTGTTGGAGGGCAAACCGGCCGGTGCCAAGGTCGGGCGGCTGACCGCCGAGCAGGCTGAGATCGCCCGCCTCAAGCGCGAACTCGACAAGACCACCAAGCGGCTGGCCACCACCGAAGCCGCCCTGGACATCATGGGAAAAGCACACGCGCTCTTGGAAAGTCTCTCCGAGAGCGCGGAGCCGCCGACCAAGCCGACCAAGCGCTGATGGACACCTGGACCGCTCTGCGCGGCCTGCATGTCACGACCCGGGCTGCGGCGGTGTTGACCGGGATGCACCGCTCGACCGCGCTGCGGCGGGCCGCACCCGCGCCGGCCGGGCCGGCGCGGGCGCCCGCGGCGCCGGTCAACAAGCTGTCCGCCGCCGAGTGCGCTCGGGTGGTGGAGGTGCTCAACAGTGCCCGGTTCGTCGATGCCGCCCCGATCCAGGTGTGGGCCACGTTGCTCGATGAGGACACTTACCTGTGCTCGGTGTCGACGATGTATCGCCTGCTGAACGAGAACAAGCAGGTCAAGGAGCGGCGCCGGCTGGCCCGGCACCGCAAGGCGGTCTGCCCGGAGTTGGTGGCCACCGCGCCCCGGCAGGTGTACTCCTGGGACATCACCAAGCTGCGCGGCCCGGCCAAGGGCCTCTACTACGACGCCTACGTGATGATCGACATCTACTCGCGTTACATCGTCGGGGTGCACGTGCACGCCCGCGAATGCGGTGTGCTGGCCAAAGAGATGATGGAGCAGATCTTCGGAACCTACGGCATCCCACACGTCGTGCACGCCGACCGGGGCACCTCGATGACGAGCAACACCGTCGCCGGCCTGCTCTGCGATCTGGGGGTGACCCGCTCGCATTCGCGGCCCAAGGTTTCCAATGACAACCCCTACAGCGAGTCGTGGTTCAAGACCCTCAAGTACGCGCCGACGTTTCCGGACCGGTTCGAATCCATCCATCACGCAAGGGATTTCATGGATGAGTTCGTGGACTGGTACAACCACGAGCATCGGCACAGCGGCATCGGCCTGCACACCCCCGCCGACGTCTTCTACGGCCTCGCCGCCGAGAAAGACACCCAGCGGCGGATTGTGCTCGCCGAGGCCCGAGCACGCCACCGGCACCGCTTCAGCCAAGACCGCGCACCCAAGATCATCGACCTACCCGAGACCGCCGCGATCAACCCACCCAAACCAGCCGAACCGGAGGACCAGACGACAGCTGCCTAACACCCACTGGACTCAAACACCTTGACAAATTCCGGAACGCTTCAGCTGCCAGCCTGCGCTGGCCAGCTGGGCACGCGCCGCAGCCGCAACGTTGCGACAACGCTGGCCGGATGCCGATATCGACCCCACAGCCCTGCCCGCGTACACCACCCGCTAGCGGGTTCCGTCCGGTTCCTCCGCAGGTGCATAGGCGCGTCTCATTCCGACCTCAAACTTGAAATCCATCTGAGTCAGCCGTGAGCTTTTGAAGCCGAGCGTGAGAACCTACAATGTAGGATCTCGGGCTCCATGTCCTGAGCCGAAGTGCTGAACTGCGGCGATGAGCGTTGTCTCAGGTGGTGTCACCTGGGATTGTCTCAAGTTAGTGGCATTTCCTCGGCGCTACTGAGCAAAAACGCTCCGTGGGAGGCAGTTGGCTCTGTAGCGCCAGTGCGAACACACTGCGGCACCTGCCCGGCACCTAACACTCGCCGGAGTGAATGATTCCGACTGCGGCGCACTCTGTGCACGCATCCCCTGCCGATACCTGCTGTCGGCTCTCTACCGGGTGCTGCCGAGGCTTGCCTTTCCCATACTGGAAAGCCCTCGTGTTCAGTGGCTCGAAACTCACCTCTGAATTGATCTCTTTGAGCCTCCGCAACTGCGCCTTCACGTGGCTGTCAAGGTTCACCGACCGGGGGTGGTTAAGCATCTCGCGGTAGGCATAGGAGTTCCTCTTCGCCGCTGACTTCGTCGTCGGGAGGGTGCCCGTCAGCAACGCGTCGAGGCTGCTCAGAAAGCCGCGGGTCGTGCCGAGGCTTACCTCCCTTTCGGCCGCAATCTCCGCGGCACCGAGACCTCGCTCACGAAGCTGGAAGGTCGCACCGTGCGAAAGACCATCACCGCTTCGCCGGAGGATGTCTTCCATCTCGGTGCGCAACTCGGAGGTCAACGGGCCGTTCGGCGGCACCGCGCCAACAGTCGTAGCATAACTCGTCTGTTCCACGCTCCGGCCCTCCTCGCTTATTTCGTCCGGCTCTGAGGCGGGGATCTGATTCACCCCCGGCATCGAGTTCTCCGCACGGTGCAAGCGGCATACGACACCGGCGTGGTCACTTAGCCGGCCGAGGTGATCTGACGCAGGCCAGTCGGCCGCGACATCCAGCCCAAGTCGCCGGTTGGTGCCAATGTGATCGATGTGGGGCCCGTTCGGAAACCCACCCGCGGTATGGATTGTCCAGTCTGCGAAGACACTGCTGAGCCTGTCGGCGACGCGTATCGGTTGGCGCTCGCGGGGGATTCGTTGATTGAAATCGCCGGCGACAACCGTAGGAATCCCATCGTCGAGTGACGGGAGGATCCGCTCAAGGCGATCGAGGTAGTCCAAGTGTTCTGACCAGGGTTGGGCATCGCAGCGCCCGGTCCGGACGTGCGCATCCCGCCATGGAATACACACTCCGACAACACGTATCGGCCCACCCGGCAACACTGCGGTTGCGACCACCAGCCGGCCTCGGGTCGCTCCTTCGGTGCCCATGAACTCCCGGGCGAGCGGATATCGCGACCAGACGATCACTTTGCGACGGGATTGCTCCAGGGAGTAACCCCAGTCCGGTCCAGCGTCGACGGTATAGCCGCCCCCGGGAAGCAGACCTCGGACACCTTCGGTGACAACGATGATGTCGGCGCTGGTTGCTTGGAGAATCTCCGCGATCCGGTGGCCGGCGTCGCTGGTGGGCGTCCTCCATTGCGTGTTCCAGGTCGCAACCGTGATCTCCACCGCGGATGGAATTTCAGTCCCAGCGATCACTTGCATTTCCCGCAGTTGTCGGCCACCTCAGCGTTACCCGCTCGCACTCGTCGCATCGGCACGAGGTCCTCTTCGAAGCCGGTGCCGCAGCGAGTGCAGGTTCGCGTTTGCGGCATCGGCAACGCGCGTTCAAGGCCGACACGGCGCGCATGAGCGATCCCGAAGTACATCAGCACGTTGTTGTAGGCATATTGCTGGCACTTCGGGTCCTGCGTTGTCCATCGATCGATCGTGTCCTTGCCTACGACCGCACCGACCGCGTCTGCCAACTTCCAGGGATAGTGCCAACGCCACTGGCCAATCAGCTCCGCGACCGTTGCATCACATTCCGCAGTCCACCACCTCAGAATATGAGGATTGTCGGCCCATTCATCAGGGACACGTCGCCAAGCACGCGCGCTGGGGGCATCGGGCCCAAATGGGATCGAGCCATCGTCGCGTTCATCGGCGTAGTAGTCGACAAACTCACCGTAACCATCGTCTGGGTTCTCAACTTGGACGGGTTCGGTTGCGCGCTGGATGATTTCGGCCCACAGGTCAGGATTTCCGTCACGCCAGGCCACAAGTTCCGCAGCGCTATTCTCATCGAGTCCCAGCTCTTCACAGCGGTCGGTGGGGGCGAGGAACACCTGGGTCTTCTCGACGGTTCGGTGCAAGATGCCAGCCTTGCCCAGTGGGTAGGTGAGCTTTGATTGCGGGCCGCTTGTGATGCCCATATGCCCTTTGAGGTCTGATTGCCGCACGCCGGGATGAAGAATCGCCTCAGCAACGAGCATCCGCGCAATCAGGCCTATGGCGGCGCCGGCCTTCGCATCCTCATCGAATCTATCCGCGGTGGCCTTCGCCCATTCGTCGTCCTCGACCGACCATTCGTCATCCTCGAGGTCCTCATCGATTTCCCTGTCGGGGTGACCGTTGATCGCCTGACGAAGTAGGTCGTCGTCATACAGTTCGGCAATCTCGGCCATATCCCGTACCGGTATGGCGTGGGGGGTCAGCCGGAGTTGCATCCGGTACGCGGCGCTGAGACGGCCCTCCCGGCGTTCGATCTCCGCCATCGCTTCCCACTGTCTGTCCGATTCGGCCCGCGCCCGCTCCTGCTCCTCGAACTCCGGATCCGGTTCGGCGGTGAAAAGGTCGGCGAACTCGGGATGAAGCTGGGTGGCTTCTTCGCACGTGAGCGCCGGCACTCCAGACAGGTCATCCGGCTCGCCTTCGCCGAAGACGCCGACCTCAACGGGCAGCATTCCGACAGTCCCGTCCTTGTAGACGACCAGATCAACCTCGACCGTGAAGGGTTCAGCAGCGCAATGGACACCCTCCTCGGAATGGAAAAACCAGGTCCCCTGGTGCTCAGCGACAGCCAGCGCAGTTCCCGCAGGAATCACCACCCACCTGTCACGATCGTCGGATTCCATTCCCTCAGCCCGAACGGCCCCAGCATCGTCAGCTCGAAGTTCTATGTAGACGGGCTCGTCGGACTCCAGAGTGAAGATCCTTGCCATCGTCCGAGGATAGGGCCGTGGGTCTGTGCTGCGCGACGGCTGCCGCCTTGAGGCGAGCGGCATCGCGACCAAGTCGGAACTCTGTGCGAGGCTGCGTACACATCCGGTTGTGAGGGAGACGTGACAGTGGACGGTGCGGGGCTCGGCGGTTCGGTCGAGGCGGAGGTCTGGGAGCTACTGGCCGACAACGAGTTGGTGGCCGAGGAGACCGTGTACCTCGTCGCGGCGGCGATGCGGGGCGGCGGCGAGTTCGCCGATCAACTCGGCGGGGATGCACCGGTACCGGAGCGGCCGAAAGTCGAGACGATCGACGCTCCGCCCCCGCTACGTGGGTTCCTCCGATCCATCACAGTGTCGGGGTTCCGCGGCATCGGCGGGCGCACCACCTTGGAGTTGAACCCCTACCGCGGGATCACCGTGATCAGCGGCCGCAACGGCTCCGGCAAATCCAGCTTCGCCGAGGCGCTGGAGTTTGCGCTCACCGGCACCAGCTACCGGTGGGAAGCCAAGAAGGGTCAGCACTGGCAGGCGTCGTGGCGGAACCTGCACGCCGGAGAACCGGCATCCATCAAGATCGACTTTGCGATGGAACCCGACGACAACCGCACCGGGACCGTCGCAACTATCGGTGTGGATTGGCCGCCGGACGGCAAACTGTACGCGGCCGAACACTGGTCACAGGTCAAGGGGCAGAAGCGGGAGAGCGTTGCAGCACTCGGCTGGGATCAGGCGCTCAAGACTCACCGGCCGCTCATGTCGTACGACGAGCTCGGCGGGGTCTTCGAAGAAGGGCAGGCCGCGTTGTACGACGCGCTCGACACGCTGCTCGGGCTAGACGAGGTCGCCGCGGCCGAGGGTCGACTCAAGGACGCCGAGAAGCAGCTCGGTGGGGCGCGCAAGTCGGCGAACGAAGCCCGCACCCGCCTGCGCAACTCCCTGAGCGAGGCCACCGACACTCGCGCGGAACAGGTGAAGAAGCTCACCGCGCGCGTGCCCTACGACCTTGACGCGATCAAGGCGACGACGTTGGGCACGGTGACCGACCAGGCCGCCACCATCGCGAAGTTGCGGAGGATCGCGGCGCTCGAAGTCCCGCAGCTGGCCAAGGCCTCGGAGGTCGCCGGGGAGCTGCGGGCGGCCATCGATGCGCACGCGGCCGGTGACGACTCCGCCGTGAAGGCCCTGACCGCACGGGCGGGTCTACTACGCGACGCGCTGCACCTGCATGCCGACGCCGGCGATGGGCCCTGCCCGGTATGCGAGACCGGGACCCTCGACGGTGCCTGGCGCACCGCGGCCGAGGAACGCCTAAGGATGGCCGAAGCGAGCACTGCAGAGCATCAGGCCCTGGCCTTGCGACTGAAGAAGGCCCGGTCGGCGGCCGACAACTTCTTCGGGGAGGTCGCTGATGTGGTCGTGGTCGAGGGGGTTGACATGGCCGCGCTGGCACCGTTCGCGGCAGCGCTGAAGAGCGCGCGCACTGCGCCGCCCGCCCTGGCCGACCGACCCGGCCACGTCGAGCTGGCCGCCATGGAGCTCAACGAAGCGGCCGCGGCGCTGCGGAAGGAAGCTGGGGAGCGCGCGGACAGCCTGGAAGACGCGTGGGCTCCTGTTGCTGGTGCGATCGTCGCCTGGGTCGAGCTGGAGACCGCGGCCCGCGAAGACGACGCGAGCCTCGACAAGGTCAAGCGAGCATTGAAGTGCTTGCGCGAGGCCGCCGACACGTTGCGGGAGCGGCGTCTGGCACCGATGGTGGACCAGACAAGTGAGTTCTGGCAACGGATGCGGCACGAGAGCAACGTCGACATCGGCAACATCAGCCTTGAGGGCGTGGCCAACCGCCGTCACGTTGTCGTAGACGGTGCCGTGGACGGGGTATCGACCGGCGCGCTGACGGTGATGAGCCAAGGCGAGCTGCACGCGTTGGCGCTCGCTATGTTCATCCCGCGGGCCACCACGCCGGCGAGCCCTTTTCGCTTCCTGGTGCTCGACGACCCAATCCAGGCCATGGACCCCGCCAAGATCGCGGGGTTCCTCGATGTCCTCGTCGAGCTCGGTAAGACACGGCAGGTGATCGTGTTCTCGCACGACGACCGGTTGCCCGCTGCGATCCGCGCACGCTCGGTGCCAGCCCAGTTGCTCGACGTCACCCGGGAGCAGGGATCACAGGTCGTGGTGAAGGCGAACGACCTACCCGCAGACCGGTACGTCGCCGACGCCGAAGCCCTCATCCTCGACGACGACATCGACGACCTGATCAAGCGGAAGGCGGCACCAGGCCTGTTCCGGATGGCGATCGAAGCCGCTGCCCACCAGCGGTATTTCGGCGAACGCGCGAAGGCCGGTGCTCCACACCACGAGACCGACGCCGCGTGGGAACAGGCAAAGACCACCCAGCGAAAGGTGGCGCTCACTGTTGCCGGGGCCGCCGACGGAGACGTGTCCGGCTGGAAGTCGTATCGGCCGCACAGGTTCCCGACACTGGCGATTTCCGCATCAGGCACCCACCGCGGTGCCACCTTGGACCGCAGAGCCATCCAGGACCTCCGCGACACCGTTCGCGACATCGTGGCGGGCCAGTGACCACCGCCGCCGAGGCACTGCTGGCACGCGCCGATGCTCTCCTCCGGTCACCCGATCGCGCAGCGGTGGGGAACTCGGCGCGCCTCGCGGCCTTCCTCGCTCGACAGGCGGTGGAAGATCTGATCGACGCCCGCTGCGCCGCGCTGACCGGTGTCCCGGTGGTAACGGGAACCACGAGAGCAAGACTGGCCGTGCTCAAGTCGCTCGACACCACACCCGCCGGGCCTGTGCTCATCGACGCATGGCACCAGCTGACAACCTTCTGCCACCACCACGCCTACCAGTTGTCGCCGACGGTTCCCGAGGTGCGAGCGCAGTGCGCCGCCGTCGAGCGGGCCTGCCTTGGCAGGATGCCGGAATCGTCGGTAGGTTCCGCGTCGGACGATACGGTCAGCAAGTGACATCCCCGTTCAACCGGAGTTCGGCAGCGTGCGGACTCCCTCCGCGGGTGCGAGTTTTCCGAATCCTCATCAGCTACGCCCCAGCAATGACGTAACGCAGGTGCGTGTCGGGCCTTCGACTCAGCCACCCAACGTGTCGGTTCCGGTCGTCCGCGTCACCGTCACAGCCGCGATGGTGGTCTCTTCGTGAAACCACTTCCGGCCTTCGACCGTCACCACAGCGTCTTCGGCAACCAAGTGACCGCCCTGCTCGTATGTCTCACCGAATGCTGTGACCTCAACGAATCGATCCTGTTGCCAGAGCCCGAATTTCACCCAAGGCATCCCTCGGGTGGTCGAACGCCGTTGAACACCGACCACCCGCCCGGACACCCGCACCACCGCTCCATCCGGCAGCGAAGAGATCTCAGCGATGGTGGTCGTGTACGGCTCAGCGATCGCAGGAGAGCGCTCGCGGGCGTCACCCTGGTCCTTGAGCACCCACGCGTAGAGCAGTGTCGGGCTGACGTTGAGTTCGCGGCCGACATATCCGCACGCCATCTTCATCGATGGAAGCTCCTGGATGCGCTTCCACACTGCCTCGACCGCCGCATCGGGGGTGACCCCGGTGTCCGTTGGCCATTTCAATCGGCCTTGGACAATCAGTTTGCCGTCTCTCAACCGAACTCTTCCATCCATCCAATCCGGTTCCGGCTTCTCCATATTCGTTCCCCCTCCTGGCCGTCGTCGCCGCCGCTAGCCATGTCAGCTCCAGTGCTCGGGTCGGCCAACGCGCTGCTCCCTTCACCCGAGACTAGGGCCCGGGGCCGACACCGAGAGCCTCGAATCTGCGCAGTCGGTCTCAGCGGTGCAGATCCGGCGAGATGAACGGAGCTGACCCAAACGAATCGGTGGTGTCAGTGGTGGCAGGCAAGATGGCCGAATGCCTGGATTCGAACGCGACCTCGCCGAATGGTTCACCGACAACGTCGACCAGGTCCGCGCTGACCTAGAGAGCTACTTCGGTGGAGCAAAGCCCTTTGCCGGTCGCTGGTTCGACGAATTCGCCGCCATCGGCGACCCGAACCAGTTCGAGGCCACCGACGTGCTCGCCGTGGAGGCGCTGAGCGTCGCAATGCCCCCAGAAGCCGCTGCCCGGCTACTACTCACCGAGACCGAGCGCTTCAACGCTCTGCTGCGCCGAATCCCGCGTGAACAGGACCTCTGGGAGGTCCCGCGACTCGACCTCAGCGTCGGCAGCCCCGCCGACAGCTTGCATCGGGAACTGCGCACTCTGCGGGGTGTCGATTGGGTAGTCGCCTGCAAGTTGTTGGCCGCCAAACGGCCGAGACTCCTGCCCGTCCTGGACAACGTCGTGAACGACTACTTGAATCCGCCCAAAGGACTGTTCTGGGTGACCCTGCACGACGAGCTATCCGACACCCCGCGGCGCGAGGCCATCGCCACCGTATGCGACTCCGCCCCGCCTCACGTCAGTCTGCTACGTCGCATCGATGTCGCTCTGTGGCGCGCCGGGAAACGCACCGGCCCCACAGCCTGACACCGTTCACGACGACTGCACGGTCTCAACCTCCGCGTGATGCGTCTTTCTGACGTGCAGTTATTCACCCTGTCTCACCGCGGCCACGGAAACCACATCGTTGATCAGCAGGCTGAGTAGGCTGCCCGATATGTGGGGGAAACTCGCCGGCGGGCTCGCCGCTACCTCTGTCCTAGGCGCTGTTTTCGCGGGCCCGGCTGTCGCCGATGACCCGATCACCCCGGATGAGTGGGGTATGGATGATGGGATCGGCGTGGGTCCGCGTGTGGCCGGGACGCCGTGTTTGGCCTCGGAGTCGCACCAGTGGGCCAGCCCGGTCGACGGCGGCCGGTTCGCGTTGTGGTGCCCGCCGCCGGCGTTCGTCTGGGTGCCGGTGGGATGAACACCCGCGTCCGCCCGAACCTTGATTGCGCCATGCCAGCAGCTGACCCCCACCGTCGCGGGTAAAGGTGGAGTCGGCGCAGTGTCGACGTCTGGCCTTACACCCTCACGCAGTCGACCCTTCTGCACTCACGACTTGGTAGAACCACTTTGCGATGTCGGAGATGAGGTGCTCCCGGCCGGGCGCGTTCGTGAAGAAGTAGTCACTCATCTTTTCGTGCGCGCCGTGGTTGTCGGCGACGGCACCGGTGACCGCGTCATCGAAGTCGGGTGATTCGACAAACTGCTTGGCGGAGTTGACCTTTGCCTGCTGCACCAGCGCATGGTCATCAAGCAGGGTCTGCAACAGGGACTCCAGGAACGATTCCTTCTGGGCCGTGGTGAAGTCCTCGGATCCGAACAGGTCGTTGAGCCGGTCGAGTACTTGCTGCAGCGCGACCATTGTGGGATCGCGTTTTTCGCCGGAGCCGGCGGCTGTCATACCCACCAGACCGACGCGAGTCCCGAGGCCGATGTCGACCTTGCCGCGGTCGACCTGGGTGACCTTCTTGAGCACCACGTCGGATAGGTCGATGGGCGCGGTGTAGTTCTCCGACTGGATGAACCGCTCGAGCAGCCGCAGGTAGATCTGCTTCTTCTCCAGCTCGGGGTCGCCGTAGTCGACGATCTGGGACATGAAGTCGTACAGCCGGACAAAGGATCCGACGTCCTTGCGGAACATATCCAACTCGGCGAGCGCGGCCTTGTCCCCCTCGCCACCGTTGTGGATCAGCGCCGCGGTGTATCGCTCGGCGAAGCGTTTCTGCCCCGGCCCCACCGCGCCGGCAAGAGCGCTGTTGCCCTTGCCTTTCACGAACGCTTCCGCGCACTGGTCGACCTCGGCTTGGGTGTAAATGCCGGCAGTGTCGAGCTTGGCCGACAGGTCGTGCACCAGGTTCGGATCGGTCGCCGTCTCCAGGTAGGCGTCGGTGAAGTACGGCTCGAACGCTTCCCGGATCGCGGCGGGCTCGTTGACGAAGTCCACGACCTGCGTCATCGCCGCGGTCTTGGAGACACCTGATGGGGTGCGGTAGGTGCGGTTGAGCCGCGAAAGGGTCTGCACCGCAGTCACACCCGAGAGGATCCGGTCGACGTACATCGCGCACAGCAGTGGCTGGTCGAATCCGGTCTGGAACTTGTTGGCGACGATCATGATCTGTCGGTCATCGCCGTTGAACGCGGTCCGCAGATCCCGCACCCCCGGATTCATGGTCGTCTCACTAAAGTCATCCGGCCCGGACTCCGGGTCGTGGACGGTGCCGGAGAACGCGACCAGCGTGCCGTAGCCGTAGCCCTTCTTAGCGATGTAGTCGTCGATCGCCAGCTTGTAGCGGACCGCGGCTTTGCGGGAGTCGGTGACCACCATCGCCTTCGCGTGCCCGTCCAGCAGCTGCGCGACGTTCTCCCGGAAGTGCTCGACGATGATCGCCGACTTCTGGGAGATGGTCTGTGGGTTGAGCTTGACCCACTTCATCACCGCTTTGGTGGCTTCGCTCTGGTCGACGTCTTCGCCTCCGCCGGCGTTCTGCCCGATCTGGAACGCCAGCTTGAACGAGTGATACCCGCTCAGCACGTCGAGGATGTAGCCCTCCTCGATGGCCTGGCGCATCGTGTACACGTGGAACGGCACTGGGTTCTCCCCCGGAGCGGGTTCGCGTCCGAACAGTTCCAGGGTCTTGGCTTTCGGGGTGGCGGTGAACGCGAAGTAGGAGATGTTCGCCGATGCGGCTCGCTCGGTGGCCTCCGCGGCGAGGATCGCCTCGACGTCGATCTCACCGCCCTCTTCGATCTCCTGCAGCTCCTCGGCCGTGAGGACCGCCTTCAATTGCGCAGCGGTCTGCCCGGACTGCGAGGAGTGCGCCTCGTCGGCGATGACCGCGAACGTCTTACCGTTGAGGCCCTTGTTCTTTCGGATCTCTTCCATCGCGAACGGGAACGTCTGGATGGTGACGACGATGATCAGCTTGCCGTCGGTCAGGGCCTTGGCCAGCAGTCCTGATTTCGAGCCACCGGCCTTGGCGGCCTCGTCGCGGTCGATCGCGACGACGATGCCCGCATCGTTGTCGATCTGCTTGATCGCATCCTGCAGCTGGGCGTCGAGGACGTTGCGGTCGGTGACGACGATGACCGAATCGAAGACCTTCTTGTTCTCGACCTGCAGCCTGGCCATCCGGTGCGCGGTCCAGGCGATTGAATCGGTCTTGCCGGAGCCGGCCGAGTGCTGGATCAGGTACCGCTTGCCCACACCCTCGGTGGTGACGGCGGCAGTGAGTTCGGTGACGGCCTCCCACTGGTGGAACCGCGGGAATCGCAGCGTCGAGGACTTGGTGGTCTTCCCACTGATCGGATCCGTCGTGGCCTCGTGCTTGATGTACATCAGCCGGCCCAGGATGTTCAGCCACGCATCGCGCTGAAATACCCGCTCCCACAGATACGACGTGCGGGAGCCGTTCGGGTTCAATGGGTTTCCGGCACCGCCGGCCTCGGTGCCTCGGTTGAACGGCAGGAAATGGGTCTTCTCGCCGGCAAGGCGGGTAGTCATCCACACTTCGTCGTTGGACACCGCGAAATGCACCAGCGCCCGCGCACCCGATTCGAATAGCGGCTGCGCCTTCCCCGTCGCGAAGTCCTTCGGCAGCCGAGTCTTGTACTGGTTGACCGCGTCCGCGATGGTCTGCGTGAAATCCGTCTTCAACTCGGCGGTGGCCACCGGAAGCCCGTTGACGAAGAACACCAAATCCACCGATCGCCGGTCGGCGGTGGAAAAGTGCACTTGGCGCATCACCCGCAGCCGCACCGCCGCGTAGTCGGCGTTGCGCTTGGCGTTCAGTGTGGACTCGGGTTCGAACACACACATCGCGAACTTCGCCGACAGATGCGAAAACCCCTTACGGAGCACGTTCAGGGTGCCGCCGCCGTTGTCCAAAGGGGTGTCAAGGACTTTCACCACCCGATCCAGCAACTGGGCCTGCTGCTTGACGATGTCCTTGGAGCCGGGCTTGACCACCTTCTCCAACTGCTCCGGCTGCGTGTCCTCCAGCCAACCCAGAACGTCCTCGGGAAATAGGGCGCGCTCGCGGTCATAGCCGGCGTCGCTCGTCGAGTACAGCCAGCCATGCTCCGCGAGATATTCCGCGATCTCCTTCTCAAACGCAATCTCGTTGTGCTGAGCCATCGTCAAGCCGCTTCCCGAACATCGATCTGACCGGTCACCGCAGCCGTGATCAGCGCCGAGCGACGCTCCCGAGCGAGCTCAATGAACCGCTCCGCCTCGGCGATCAGGGCGTCGACCTTGGTGGTCTGCTCGTCGAGGTAGGCGACTATGCGCCGCTGCTCATCAAGGGGCGGAACGGGGATGCGAATAGCCGCGGCCGTGGACTGGTAGATCGTCTTGTGTGTGGAACCGATCATCATGGCCTGGAACTCTCGGAACATGGCACGAAAGACCCACATCAGGTAGGTACCGTCGAGTCGGTCGCCAGGGATCCAGTTCCAGAAGTCCTGGCTTGTCGCCATCGGGACGGGCATAACACCACTGAACCCGACAGAAGCGGTCCGGGAGAGTACAACGGTGCCCGCAGGCAGCAGTTCAGCGGACGAATTTGCAAGACCTGCCTCGCTGATCAGGTTGGCCGCCGCTCCGAGGTATGTCCGCTTTCCGTCCCTCAGTTGCCATACATCCGCCAGCGTGAACCACGGGATGGTGCAATCAACCCAATACTCAGCGTTGCTTCTACTCGGCGTGTGCCCGGTTTTCATAGTTGCAAACCTGCGGATGTTCGCGACCACCCAATGCTCCGGAATCTCAGTAGACCAAGACAACCCACTTGACCTCATGGAGACGGGTTCATCGACTCCGTGCCCGGTCGCTGCTTCAATGGTGGCCTGTCGACGTTCCCGCAGCAGTTCGATGAGCCTCTGTTGCTCCGCGATGAGTGGGTCGATCCGGGCGGTCTCACGGTCCAGGAAGTCAGCTATCACCCCTTGCTCCTCGATATCCGGGGCCGGAAGTCTTATCGCCCGCACCTGCGCAGACGAAAGGTGCTTCACCGTCGTGGAGTAGGTCAGATCGTTGATGACCTTCAGATGCGGGGGCAGTGCGTACGCGAGGAAACGCAGGTCTGACCGTCCGTTCGAACGGAGAAGGCACAGCCTCTGATTCAGCGCCGCCACGCCTCGCCTCCAGTAGACGAGGTTGAAATCACCGTCCATACCGATAACGACATCACCGTTCTCGATCAGGGCCGAGTCAGGAACTATCGCGCTGGGTACAAAAGTTAAGAAAGGCTCGTTCAGGATGTCGCGGATGCGGACGAGTGGAACTGGCCCTCGATCCCGAAAATTTGCAGACTCGAACGGGAATCCATTCACTAGCTCCGCCATCTCGCTGACGCGCCGCTCGTGCCACATCATCCCTCCACCTCCCGCAGCAGCTCCATAATCTTGGCGACCTGCTTCTCCAGGTCAGCGTCGATCTCGGCCAGCGGCCGCGGTGGGATGTACTTGTAGAAGTGCCGGGTGAACGGGATCTCGTACCCGACTTTCGTTTTCGCGGTGTCGACCCAGGCGTCGGGGACGTGTGGGAGGACTTCGGCGTCAAAGTACGCCTTGATGGTCGCATCCCTGCCGGCATCCCCGTCGGTGTTGCCGCCGTAGGTGAACGGCACATTCTCGGTGTCGCGTTTCTTCGGGTCCGGTTTCGGGTTGCCTTTCCGGTCCGTCGACACCTTCCCGGTTTCGGTCAGCAGGGGCCGCTCGACGGTGATGGTCCAGTAGCCGAAGTCGTTGGCGGTGAACACCTTCGAGAAATCGGGATCAGCGTCGTCGAACGCGTCGTACAGCGCGATGATCTTGTCGCGGGCCGCTTCGTCGAGTTCGCGGCTCTTCGCGCCGAGACTCTTGCGCATCTTGGTCCAGAACGAGGTCGCGTCGATCAACTGGACCTTGCCGCGGCGTTCCGGGCGCTTGGTGTTGTCGAGCAGCCAGATGTAGGTGGCGATGCCGGTGTTGAAGAACATGTTCGTCGGCAGCGCGATGATCGCCTCGACCAGGTCGGATTCCAGCAGCCAATGCCGGATTTGTGACGGCCCGGATTCGGCAGCCCCGTTGAACAGGGGGGAGCCGTTTAGGACGATGCCGGCCCGCCCACCCCCATCGTGCGCGGGCCGCATCTTCGACGCCAAGTGACACAGGAAGAGCATCTGGCCATCGCCGATCGCCGGCAGACCGTGGGAGAACCGCGAGTTCTGCCGCAGCGCTTCTTTTTTCACCGACTCCTGGGCAGCTTTCCAGTCCACGCCGTAGGGCGGTTCCGTACAGGGTTTCGGCGTGTTGCGATCACGCCACCCTCACCCGCATCATCGTCCACGCCTGACAGACCTAGCCGCAACCCACACACCTGAGACTGATCTGCTGCTGACCGCGCTGACTCGACTACACCGACATCAGGTGGCACAGCCGATAAGCTCTATCGGCTGGTTTGGCAGCTCCGACGGACGCTCACCCCACCACGTCGGGCGGTATGGGCGCGTACCTCGCAAGAACCCGCGTGACTTCCAATTCGCCGTCGTAGCGAGCACTAACCGCCTCGCCGAGTGGTTCTATCTTTGAATGGTCTTGCGTGATCTCTGTGTAATACCCGCGCAAGAACATAGCTTGCTTGCCCACGGTGATCGCTTCGTCGCCGAGCGAGATCTCGATTGCCTTGATCACAATGAACTCGTAGAGGCGGTCAGGTTCGCGCGCAATCTCAGATTCGGCTGCCTGGTGGTACACGGTGAACGCTCCGGACGTCGATCCGGTGACGGTTTGACCCGATACCAGGTCGGCGGCCCCGATGATGCTCGACGCCTCCTGGCCCGACATCTCGGCGGGCATCGTGAGCAGCTCTGGAACATGGTCTTGGATCCGGGCGAGCGCATCGCACACCAACGCCCATCTTGCCGAGTCTCCGTCACGATCGGTATCGATGGAGGCAACAACCCCGTAGTTTCGTGGGCCGAAGGTCGGGGCGAACGCAAGGCGGTTCGGCGTTCGCCATGCGGATAGGACTTTGAGGCTGTCGACGAGTTCGGCGGGCCTGCGGCCGGCGAGGTCGTACTCAACGGTGAGGGCCATCCGTCCGTCTAGATGGCCGGCCGCCGTCAACATCTCCAGTGTGAAGAGATTCGCCTGGTCGGCGAACACGCTGCGCAGACCGGTCTGGCCCACCGATAGAGCAATTCTCCTGATGGTGGTGCTGGCGATGACCGTGTCAGAGTCTGGCTCAACGACGGCGACGAGCAGCTCCGCAGGATTAGTCTGATCTTCGTCGGGCACCTCCAGTATTTGAAGGCTTGCATGCTCGAGCTGCCCGCCGAGTCCTCCCGGAAGTTCGAGTGAGCCACTGACGGTACCTCGCGGCATCGTCACGGGCGCTCCGTAGTCGATGTACTTCTGAAATTGCTGGCGGAGTTCGTCGTCGCCGTCGGGAACGGTTACCTGGAATTCGCCGCCGATGGGCCGCTGCTCCAGAGACGCCGTCGATAGCGCGAATATCTTGATTGTGATCCATACCGAATCACGTTGCATCGCATGCACTCCAACGAGTCCGGGTTCATCAGGCGGTTCCAAGGGCGGAGGATTGTCTGAAACTGCGAACTCGTACCGGTAGAACGGGTCGTAGTCGTTGAGCGCCTTGTAGATCGATGTGAGATCGGATATCACGTCGGTGGCAACTAACGATTCATCTGATCGGCGGTCACTGCGGTGCGCGATGATCGCGGTGAGGTTGTTCATGGCAGCTTCCAGCCGCTCTTTGCCATCACGGACGTAGTAGTCGACGATCTTGGGGTACTGAGCAGCTTTTGTGTCGCAGTACAAGAGACCATGTGTCTCACAAGGGAATTCAGCATCACTTGTCAGATCCTTCAGCCACTGGGCAAGGTTGTGGTCAGTGAGGTCGAGTGGCATGATCAGGTGCCACTCAGAGATTTCCCAGCCCTCCTTCTTACTGGCTGCAACGACGGTGTTGAACGACCTGGTGATCTTCCGCTTTTGACTGCTTGACAGGTTCGCATTGAACTTCTTGACTTGGTAGACCGCGCGTTGCTGTGCGAACCCGTTGGGACCAGGGACGAAGATATCGACTCCACCATCGCCTTGGCTGGGCCGGACGCGGACTGCGTTCGGAAAATCGCTGCAGATGAACATTCCGACGACAGCCTCGATGTCATCGCCGTCCATTCGTGTCCACTCGACGCGCGCCACGTTCACCACCCTTCTCTTGGGCACTCTGTGCCCGAAATCCACCCCGCAGAAAATGTTTCGGGCGTTATCGCCTACACCGGCGTCTATGGGCGGCCTTTCGCTCTATCGAATCCCGCGAGTTCCTTGGACCGCCATCCACGTCACCAGTCGCACCTCATGCTCCTCAATGTCGGGCAGGGGTTCTCGGGGCGGCGGTGCGGTTATACCTGCCTCGTCGAGCACTTCGGTAACCAGCGCAATTCGCTCTTCGTCGGTCCGGCCCTGGTTGAGTGCTCCACGCACTTGGCGAGAAACCTTCGCGGACGGAACGCTGCGGAGTCGGTTTGCGAGATCGATCTGCGCCTCCCGCCCGAGGTACCCGCCCCTGCGGAATACGAGCGAGTAGGCGTCTCTGAAGGAGAGAGGCAGGTCGGGCTGGAAGGCGTTGGGGTCGGTGAGGTCTTTCCAGGCTCTGTAGGCGTCGTTGCGTGCGACTTCCCATGCGTCAAAGGCTTTGTCGTAGACCTCAGCTGGCAGCCAGCGCTCAGCAACGGCGTCCTGCGGGTCAGCGACGCGAAGCGATAGCAAGGTGTCAGACCAGACGATCGGCGATCCGTCGTCGGTGTATCTGATCGTCCAGTCATCGGCAGTAGGGACGTAGCGGAACCAGGGCTTAGCACTGGGGCCGATCTTGATGCAGAAGACGTAGCCGTTACCTTGCACAACCGGGTTCACGAAGCCACTGCCAGATCCATACGGCAGGTCAAGCACATCGGACTTCACGAGCGGTTCCATGTTGAAGGCGCCGAAGAGACGGCGGCGGTACTCCTCACCGGAGAGTGAAGCGCTTGAGCCGCCAGCGTCGAGCAGTCTCTCGAACTCGTCGATCACCTGGTCGTCGGCCAGATTCACTTCATGGCCGGGTCCACGCCCGGGGAGCACTTCGCCAGCTCCGACTGCGGCATCGGCGAGCGCCAGCTTTGCCTCCAGTCGTGCCTCCAGTTCAAGCAGGGCATCAAGGCGCGCCGCCGGGAAGAAAAGACCGAGGTAGACGTAGTCATGCTTTGATCCGATGCGGTCGACTCGGCCGTGGCGCTGGACAATCCGCATCGGATTCCACGGCAGGTCGTAGTTGATCATTTGGCCCGCCTGCTGCAGGTTCACGCCTTCAGCGAGGACGTCGGTACTGAAGAGTATGTCGAACTCGTCCTTGGCCATCGCCTCGCCCGCAGCGTTGCGCGGGCCAGCGGTTTGTGGCGCGAACCCGGCAATTGTCGATGCGCGGCCACCCTGGTCAACACCGCCGCTAGCGCCTCGTTCGTGTGCCGTCGCGTAGGAGCCCATGATCGGCGGCGCGACACGATCGCGGTAGTCGGCCAATGGCGAGTCAGCAGGCGCGTTGTTGATTGCTTCGACGACCGCTTCGTGGATGGGAATGATGGTGTCGGTGAAGGCGGAAAACACGATGACCTTCCGCCGGTCTGCGTGCGACAGACCGCGTGGGTCAACACGCCGCGCTGCGGCTGCGATATCAGTGAGCTCCTGAATGAGCTTGTCTACCTTGGGTTCAATGCCGTCAACCACTGTCGCCGCAAGGTCGCGCAACTCGCACAAGAGAGCGATATCAGACTCGACGTCAGCATGAAGCTCGGTGAGGTGGTAGCCGTCGACCGACTCGATCTGGTCGTCTTGGTCGAATTCGGCGACGAACTCGTCGAGGTCGTCGGAGTCAGACGAGACCCATTCACTCAGGGCCTCGCCCTTCAGGACATAGCCCTTGCCCAGGGCGGCGAGGAATGCCTGATGGGAGGCGATCATCTTCTCCAGCGAAGCGTGCAATGCCTGCGGACTGGACTCCAACCGCTTGAGTAGACCCGACCGCAACAAGCCAGCGTTGGTGATCTGGTACTCCTGCAGGTCATGATCGATGGTGTACATGCTCGACAGGTAGCGTGCGAGCATGAGCCGCTGAGGATCTCGACTGCGGTCCTGCCACGCGTGAGGCGCGTGGGGATCAGTCGGATCGTCGAGCGCGTACACCATCGCATCGATAAGCGCGAGTCCGTCGGCGTCGAGGGCGTAGTCGATGCGCCGCACCTTTGGCTGCGGAAACTTGATCGTGGTCGGCTTGCCGTCGGGTCCAGTGATCAGGTCATTCGCATAGTGTTCTTTCACGAACTTTCGCGTCCGGCGGACGGCGACTTGATCCATTAGATCGAACAAGTGCTCGGGTGTGAGGTTCGTCGGGTCGATCGCCTGAGCGTGTTGGATGTAGTCGCGGATGCTGGGAATTCCCAGCGAGGCGAAGCGGGCGTCATCGCGGATGAAGTATTTGACGAGCGTTTCGAGGTCGATCAGCGAGTTGTTGACGGGAGTTGCCGTCAGGAGAACGACCTTCTTGGGACTGCCAGCCGTGATGACACGGTCGACGGCACCGGAACGCTGCGCCCCAGAGTTGCGCAAGTTGTGCGCCTCGTCGATCACCACGAGGGAGTAGTCCTCGATCTCCTGAAGGAAGGCGTCGATCGGACCCTTGTCTGGGTCCAGGCGGTTCCGGACTTCTTCGTAGGAATAGACCTTAACCCACCTACTGAAGTCGTGGGTTTCCAGGAACGGTTCCCACATCGATGTTTTCAGCGCCGCAGGAGCAACGACGAGCACCCGCTGCCGGTTGATATTCGCAGTCCGGTAGATCACCTCGCCGGCAAGAAATGTCTTGCCGAGACCCACCTCGTCGGCCACCAAAACGCCACCGTGCTCATCAAGGAGGCGTTCCATCCGCGCAACGCCGTCAGCCTGAAAGCGTGTGAGATTCAGGCCCGTTCGGATGCTCGGATTCTCTTCGGCGTCAAGGTGTTCGCCGTAGAGCTCCCAGAGCATCCGCAAGAAGATCGACCACGGTGTGTGTGGTTCCCACAGCCGGCCGTAGAGCTCGGCCAGGTCGTAGGGTTCGCTGATTTCCCAGAAGTGGTCGAACCACTCGCGGACTTTTCCGGCCGAGGTTGTGCCTCCACCGGTACCGAGGTTGAGCTCTGCGTTGTGAGCCAATCCGGCATACGTCATGTTGGATGACCCGGCGATCGCGGCCTGTGCTGCGCCGTCCTCAACGAGATAGGTCTTGCCGTGCAGGAATCCGCCGGAATACCGGCGCACTTCGACCTTCGCCTTCCCCTCAAGGTCGACGGTGCGAAGCCACTCGACCATCCGCTTGGCCTCTGCGGTAGGTACCCGTGCAAAACCCATCGTGTCCCGCTCAGCCTCAAGCCAGGACTGGTGGTGCCGGATCGCGGCATCACGCCGTGCGTCTTGATCGGAGTCGCCCGACACGATCGCCCGAACGGAATCTGCTTCAGGCTCTGCACCCAACAGTAGGCGGACCCGCGGGGCCAATTCCAGCTCATCGGCGAGCAACGAGAATCCCCCAGGATTGACGTATGCCGTGGCGATTGCAATGGGCGGCGCAGTCACCTTGTTCTCCCGCAAGAGGCGGAACAACTCGTTGACCTTGTCGGCGACAGTCGCCGCAGCCTCGCTTGGCGAGTGATTTGTCGCGAAATCAGGTAGTTGAGTCACAACGACGCTGCCTCATATCCTGTTGCCAGCATTTCGCACGCGAGATCGAAGATGGAAGCGGGAAAGCCGTCGTCGCTGAAGTCGCGCCGCACAATCTCGAAGTCGTCTGGTTGAAGCCCAAACCCATGTGCCACAACGGCTTCCGATCCGGCCCGCAACCGGTCGTAGCTGTCCCCACTGAACGGCGAGTTGTCGGCGATTCCGGCCACATCGATGCCGCTGGCCAAGCAGGTGTATCCCGAATTTCGAAGCAACACAGCAGTCCGCTCGGCAAGCGTGGTGATATCCGCCTCTCCCAAAGCTGGTAGCGGCAGGTTGTTGACCACTTTGCTCGTAACGTGCCGGTCGACGAACCGGCGTGCCCACCAGTCTTCGGTGTTGGTGTTGAGCACACCGAGCAGCGCAAGCAGTACGTTTTCCGAGGTTCCCGCTTTGTGGCCGATAGCGTGTACATATCCGGCGTTGTAAAGAAATCCTTTGTCCGGCAAAGCCGATGCGATCAAAGTCCGGGTGTCGTCGCTGCGACTCGGATATCGAAGGAGAACTACAGGGTGCTCGGGCTCGTACGAGGCTATGCCCTGCTCATCGATCGTTACCCCTTTTGATTTCGCAGCGAGGGCGCGAAAGTCGTCCACAAACTGTTTCGCTGCAACGCTACGGATCGAGAACGGGTCCAAGTGACGCGTCATCATCACTCGCCATGCGCCTGGGGACTCGGTTGATACGACCAGCCCGTGATCGCGGCCGGTCCGAGTGAAATCCCATCGCGCATCATGGGTCCCGATGACCCATGAGTCCTCCGACGAAAGCCGCGGGTAGTCACGCATCTTGTCGAATACCAGTCGGTCACCAGGATCGTTGAACCAAGGGACCACCAAATTCTCGGAGAGGCTTGATAGCTCGTCGTGTGTGAATTTGATCATCGACTCTGGCGCGATTGCACGAAGCTCAGCGGAGGATGTCACTACCATTACTTCGATGGGCTCGTCGGACTGGGGGCCCGCAGCGAGGAGCACCACCGCGTAGCGTGCGTCAACGCCTTCGAAGATCCATCCGCCGGCATTTCGCGCTTGGACAAGACTGACACGGTGGTGCGCAAAGAGTTTCTCTCGCAGGCGTTTCCACCCGGCCAGGACCAGAAACTGCCGGGGTAGCACTAGGCCTATGCGGCCGGTGGAACGCACCGATGTGAGCGCCCGCTCCAGCATCAGTTGTGCGAGTTCTAGATGAGTGCCTCCCCGCAATGTGAAGACCTTTTTGAAGTATTCCTGCAGACGCTGGCGTTCGACTATCTCGGCTGCCTCCCGGGCAGCTTCTACCGGACGCTCCTTGCGTAGCTCTTCGATGCGCGCGTCACGCTGGGTGTCAGGCAGGGCCATCAGGCCTGGACTGACTTTTGCCCAGAAGGGCGTGGCCTCCCATCGGACTTTGTCCCAAGGTGGATTTCCGATGATTGCGTCAAAACCTGGTGAGTTGCGGAGGAAGACCTCGGGGAACAGAAAGGGTAGATGTGCTGGCAGCAAATCTTGCTCGACCTCTGCCACCTCGGGTCGAGCGAGCATCTGGAGCAATGCCCCTTCGTCCATGACTGTGTTCGGTGCCAGTGTCCCCATTCGAGCAGCCACAGCGGCATCGAAGATTCGCCTGGCGGTATCAGCGGCCTCGTGCGCTTCAACAAGTAGGCGGGCGCTCTCTTCTATCTCGGCTTTGTTGGCTTCGCTGGCGTTCGCGACATCGACGAGAAGGGTTTTGGCGGAGGCCAATTGGTCGGTGAGTATCGAATCAAAAAGGCTGAGTTCTCCGGGGCGGCGGCCGGGTTGAAGTGCATCCAATGCTTCGTCGATTGTTGCTATGCCGGTCAAACTATTGCCATGGACGAGGCCGTGGTCGAGGTTGCTCATGGGCAAACCCGGGACAAAGGTGTGGATCCACAGGGCGAGGCGAGCGAGTTCGACCGCCATCGGGTTGATGTCGAGACCGTAGACGCAACGTCGGGCAACTTGGCGGCGCAGCAGGCCTACTTCGTCGACCTCGCTCTTGGCGACGTCGTCGGAACCGAGTGCCTCCTTCGCGACCCCCGCCAGACGCAACAACTCCTCATTGACTCCTGGAACCGTGTGCTCAGTGAGGAAGGTGCGCATCAGAGCTTCGATCTTGTCCACGGCCGCCACAAGGAAATGGCCCGATCCCATCGCGAGATCCGCCACCCGGAAGTCGAAGAACTCTCGTGATGCGGTCGCTCCATCACCCTTCGCAAGGTGCTCCGCAATCGTCTGCAGGTGAGCCGTGAGAGCGGGAACGATCGACTGCTCGATCAGGTGGTCGACGACGACCTTCGGGGTGAAGTAGGAGCCCGTTGCTTTTCTTTCCCCTGACGCGGTGTGGAAGTACACCGAACCGGCTGGCGCGACCACTTCACCGTTTGTGGCCGGCACCCAGGCGCCGTTCTCGTCGAGGGTGAGGTCTTGCTCAGCCAGCGAGAGTGAACTCTCCAGGAGGCCCTCGTAAATCGTCCCGAACTCGCGAACGCTGAGGGATCGGAAATCCACTGCGCCGAGCACATCGTCGTCGGTGACATCGATCAACAAGCTCTTGAGCGCTGGGCCTAACACGCTGTCGGGAAGTTCGATCTTCTTGATCAACGCGCCTTCAGGCGAGCGCTCCGGATCGGTAGAGAAGAGGCCGCCGTTGTACGCGGGTATTTGCCACTGCGGATTGCCTTGATCGATCGCATTCCACACTTGGATCAGATCCAGCCAGATCGTCGACGCGTCCCCGTACTCGGCGGTTTGTGATTCCAGAAGGCGCCGAGCATTGGTCTTAAGGCTGTTGGCGTCGAATCCTTCGTTGCGGCCCGACGGCAACAGCCCACGGTCCTCTGCGTATGCCTGAAATAGCAGGCGAAAGAGAATGCGAAGCGTGATGCGGTAAGCGGTGGCGAGACCATCGGCGTCGAGTTGCACCTCTGCGTTCGCCGCAAGGCGCGTCGCTACCTCAACCGCGACCGGGGGGACAATCTCGTCGTAGATGCGCTCACGAAGACGCTCCCCAAGTTCGCTGGCGTAGCGCGCACTGTCGCGCAGCAGCTCATCGGCGGTACCACCGGCTTTCAACGCGTCCGCGGAAAAGATTAGCGGCAGCAGAGCAGCATTTTCGGAGTCGACCGTGGAAAGGTCGACCTCGAAGTAGGTCTCGGCCTGGCCCTTCGATCCGACGCCGACACCATCGCGTCCCGGATACAGCCGTATTTGGTCCTTTCGCAGGACCATCAGCCATGGGACTTCCTCCCGAGAAGCCACGGCGAGGCCGAATGCGACGGGAGACAGCTGGAACCGCTGAGTTTTTGCGTCGAACTGCTCGGAGTCGTCGAGCAGGACGGCGACAGCGCGAGGTTGGTGCCCGTCGATCGAAAGCAGTAACGTCCCATTCGGGCCTGGTTTGGTCTGGAATCCAAGTGCGTCGATCAGCTGTTTCCGGCGCTTGCCGAGCAGCGGCAGGGCCTGCTTGCCGAGGTCCTCCCAATCGGCTCGATTCGGGACGTTGCTCAGGATGTGGTGAGTCGCGAATAGGCCGCTGTTGGTGAATCCCACGACGCCGGTGGAATCGCTGGATTTGCGGAAACCCGCGAATCGGTCGGTGGCAGCCAGGACGTCGGGCTCTAAAAGGATCGACTGCAGCTGGCGCGATGCCTGTTCGACGGGGAGTTCGATCGGTTGCGCTTGGGGATCGGGGCCGAAGAGGTGGGCTTTGCCGTCATGCACCACCGCCACCACGAGTTGTATCTGGGTCCTGCCTTTGCGTGCCGTGAAGAGGTCGCGCAGCGTCTGACGAGAGGGGACGGTCTCTGCGCTCGCGACTGCCACCTGGAAACCACCAAGTCCATGGGGATCCGGGCCCAGATACACCTTGTCGGTCGTGATCCCGGTGGGCGCCGATGGTTCACTCCAGGTCACGGCCTTGTCGGCAGTCAATCGCACTTGGCGCATCTCCTCCCCGCTGGGCAGAATCTTGATCTGATCCCGTCACGGAACCTTAGCCACGGTCGCCGACGGAATGTGTATGACCCGCCTGATTCCGAATCCTGTCGGAGCAGGCGTCGACGGTCTTGCAGTAGTCAATCGGCCAGCGGGACGCCCGATCGGTCGGAGGCATGGTGCCGTCGTCGTATCGGGACGACCGCACCAGCCCCTGCCTGGTCGGATCTCAATTCATGGTTCTCAAGCGCGAGCACCTGGATGACGCGTTCGAGTTGGTGGATCGTCGCGGTGAGGGCCGTGACGTCCGCGGTCAGTGCCTTCACCTTCTTCGCGGCTTTGGCCTTTTCCTTCTGCAGCCCCCGAATCGCAGGCGGTTCCGTGTCGGTGTTCGCAATGCGGGCGCGGAACTCGGCTTGGAGGTCGGTGTGCCGGTGAGTTAGCAGCCACCGCTTGATCTGCGCTTCCTGGGCGAGTGACTTCACGGTGAGCTTGCCGTCGGAGTGCAGTGGTTTGCCGGCGATGAGTCGATCCATCGCGTCGCGGATCGCGCGGCGCACATTCTCGTCAGGCTGGCCGCTCATCACGACCTCGCATTGTTCTGATGCTCGTCCACGATGCCTTGGAGGGCGGTGATGCGTCGTTCGAGCCGGCAGCGTAGCGGTATCGGCGTTGTGGGCGAGGCGATCTCGACCTGGTGCCGCGCGATGGCGTCCCGGATTTGGAGGATGTTCTGGTCGGTTCGGGCGATGTTGCCGCATCCGGGTTGGCAGTGGGAGACATCAGGGGATCGCAGCTCGCTCGCCGTGACCTGTCGATCTGGATGGCACAGAGCTTTTGCTTGGTCGTAGCAGCAGGTGACGAACTGTTGCGGGTTGTCGTATATGCGCAGCTGCGGGTTGGCGCGCAGGGCGGCTGCCTGCTTGTTGCTCATGTAGCGGCCGCGGAAGTGCCGATCGAACAGATGGATGGCCTGGGTGTATCGGTCGGCGGCCGGGCCGCTGACCTGTTCACCGTCGTCGAGGCGTTGATGGGCGTCTTCGAGGTAGTCGGCCCGGGCGAGGGCTTCCTCCATTGGGAAGACGTCTCGCAGGCCGCCGGCGACCCGTGAGCCATAGCCGTCGGTGGTGTAGCCGCGCAGGTGTCCGTACTGCACGCCGAGGGCCACACGTCCGCCTGGTTTGCGGTAGATGAACCAGGCCAGTGTTCGCCTGAACCGCTTGACCGTCACGGCGTCGTCGGGATCAGCGGGGATCACCTCGTGAGGACGTTCGAGCCTCTCGGCGGCGTGATTGCTCCAGTCGATCAAGTCCTGGATCCGGTCGCGGACCATGCGGGCGTGCACGGCCTTTCCGGCGTTGACACCGCAGGGCCATAGCGAGAACGCGTCGATCGGAAACAGAAGTTGGGAGGAGGGGTTCAGTGCTTCCATCACGGCGACGGCTTTGGCCACGGGTGCAATCGCCAGCCAGGGTTGTTCCCGTTCGACACCGGCGGGTATGGCGTTGCCCGACTGATCAAGTGCGCCTTTGAAGGTTCTGCCGTGAATACGGTAGTGGAGTTGCCCGGTCGCGGAGTCGGTGTGGGTTTGGCAGCAGCCACGCTCCAGTGCGCGGCACTCCTCGCCGCGCATCCCGGTCAGGTAGGCGACGACGACGAACGCGGCGGTGGCCAGGTGGCGGCAGAACTCCTCGACCTCGTAGAAGCCGATCGCCGGCGTCCAGCCTTTCCCTTCGACGGAGCCTGTGATCGGCATCGGCAGGTGCGCTTCGTCGCTGGCACTCAGGCCGGCTATCGGCCAGTGCGGATTCATCATCACGGCTTCTTCGGGAGACAGGCCCAGCTGCCAGCCGATGAATCCTTTTGCCAGAGAGCGTATGTGCGGCCGGTTGCTGCTGACCCATCCGGGCACCGTCTGTGAATCCTGGCGCCGCTGCTGGACGTACGCGCGAAACCGCTGATGGGGCGTGAGGGACTGGAGGCTGGGCGGGACATCGCGCGGTCTCGCTTTGAGTGCCTTTGCGGCAAGGATGTCGTCGCTGAAGTCGGTGACGAAGCGCAGGGCCCAGACCAGAAGGCCGGCCATCGTCTGCGGATGGATGGGGGTGGTCTTGTTTTCGCTCGACCAGTTCGCAGGCCCGAGCACCGAGGTGCGCCCGAGATAGCTGTTCTCCCATGGTGGGCGGGCGAGGCGGTCGACTTCGGGAAGGTACGGGGCGTAGAGCCAGGCACGGGTGACGGCGAACAGAATGTTGCCCACGTTCTCGCGTGAGCCGCGGTGTCGTTTGAGGTGCTCGGCATATTCGTCGTAGATGGAGCCGCTGACCGCGTTGAACTCGTGGATGTCCTTCTCTGCCAGCCATGTCATCCACTGCCGTAGGAAGCGCGCGAACGTGCACACGGTTGCCGGTGCGAGTTGGCTGCGCGCCGCCGAGGAGCGTTCCAGATCCTCGACCGGGGTCGGCTTGTTGATGCTTGCCCAGATCAGTCGCTTGGCGGCGGCGACATAGCTCGGCGGGAAGGTGTCGAAGACGATGCTCAACGTGCCCGACACCGTGTGCTTCTGCACCAACGGTGTGAGATCCCAGCGGTTGTCGCCCACGGTGGAGAGAAGTCCGCGCCGCGCTTCAGGCACGCGCTCGATGTCGGCGATGACCGGGTCGGCGTCGTCAAGTTCGAGCCGACCAGTCTGTTGTGGCCACGAGTTGGCTGCGGCGATGCTCACGCGTCGAGATTCCTTCCGATGAGCGCAGTGACGACGTCGCGGTCAGCGTCGGTGACCTGGCGGCGGGCATCGCCGATCTCGGCCTTGGTCGCGTTCTGTTCGAGAATCGCCCGCAATCGGGAGTAGTGATCCCGGTAGTCAGACTCCCACCGGGCGGGGGCAACGAGGGTGGCGACATTGTCGAGGGCATCCAGCAGCGTGACCAGGCGCGGCAGATGCCCGGGGGTGACGACCGCGTTCGTGCAGGTGAAGCAGGCGAAGAATGAGGCCGGGCATGGCTCGCCGGCGGTGGCGGCAAACGGGCTGTTCAAGAAGTCGGTGCACGCGGTGGTGGCGGTGTCGAGATTTCCGGCAAGCAGCAGCTTCAGCGTCGGCATCGAGATGCCGAGTTGTGTCGCGGCGGTTTCCGGGTCGGCGCGGGCGGCGGTCACTTCGGCGGCACTCAGCGAGCGGACCGAGACCGTGGCTTTGGCGTGGGCGACGGCATCAGCCTGTCCCTCGATGACGGTGTTGACAGCCCCTTCTGCGGTGGCCGGGTCCGGGCTGCGGTAAATGTCCTCGCTGACGGATTCACTGTTCTGCCGAGCATGTTGGTTCAACACCTGCTCGGAGAGCCGCAGCCGTCGCAGACTCACCCGCAATGATGTCCCGTCGTCGGCCAGCAGCCCGGCGTCGGCCATGTAGTGATCACCGATGCCCGCGGTCAACCATTCCTGCCGGAACGGGCCGACTCCGGTGCGGTTCTTGTGCCGGTGGGCAATGAGTAACTTCTCCGACGGGCTTCCGAGCTCGACGAGCGTCGCGCGGCACGGTTCGGTCAAGCGGACCGCGTTCTCCCACAGTTTTCCGGCCTCACCCGCAAGGATTTCGGCGCTGTAGCGCTTGGTACCTCGTCTCGGTTTATCGGTGTTGACGGTGTACACCGACTCTTCGGAGGCACCGTCGGATGCCCTGAACGAGGTCACGGTGAGGTTGTCCAGGACCGAGAGGTTGAACCCCCGCTCGCATACGAGAAGGACCATCAAGCAATAGATTTCCCGTATCGACGGGAACAACGCCTGCGCCGGATTCGACACGCCGGCCAGGTCGAAACAGCCCTTCAAGACCACCCGGTTCGCGAGGTACTGCGAGGGAAGCATCCCGTTTCGCGACAGATACTCCAGAAGTGATCCGGTGCTCCATCGCGTCCCGCCGACCTTGAACGTGATTCCGTCCCCGACATCACCAACCTCGCGGTAATGGTGCAGCTTCTCGGTGTTCGTCCGAATTCTGCGGAGCGCTTGACGGACCTCACCCTTGGCGGCACTGCGGATCCGCCCGAACTCGTCGCGACTGTAGGAATCATTCTCCGGCAAGCGTTTTCGAGGCTTCACGGCCTTCGCGCGCATCGCTTTCCGTGTGGTTTCGGGAAGGCGCGGCGATTCCGACAGCACGGTCCGCATGAGATTCACTTGCCCCGGCCAGCGGGCCTGACTCTCCTTCACGGTGCGCCACGCCCACCACACCTCGGGACCGAAGTCGGCGATCGAGTGAACGTCGGGGAACTCCGTGATCAAATAGGCCATCAGTTGTCGCGCGGCACTCACCGCCGCATCTACGGTCGCAAGCGTGCGCCAACGACCACCGGATTGAGACCCGTTCGCCAGCGCGGTGACCAGGTCATCGATCAATTCAGCGGGCCCGTGGACGTCATCGAATACGAATGTCCTCGTCCGTCCAGCCTCGTCAGTGAAGCAGAGCTGCCGAAGCTCAGGGTCCACCGGGGCGGGTCGGGCGTACTTGCCGGCGGGGAGTGCCGCTGTTCTACGGGAGGCCACCGCTCACTGCTCCTCGGTGTCGACGATTCCAGGAGCCACCGCTGCGATGTGCGTGATGAAGTCGGCGATCGATGCGTCCTCCGCGCCGCCGTCATTGAGGAACAGGTCTACCTGCAAGCCAGACACCGGTTCGAGATAGCACTCGCGCGTGGTTTCCACGTTCACGTGGCCCAGTAACGTTTGAACCAAAACCCAAGGGTCACCGAAGATATGGCGATATTCGCGCCGTTCGGCAGAGGTGATGCCCATCTTGCGTTCGTGTGCGTAGATCAACGTGACCAACATCCTCAAGGCGAACGAGTGACGCAGCATATGCGGGTGACAATGGATGTCTACCCCAAGGGTCTGACACCGCTTGTTGGCCGTAGAGAAGATCGCCTCCCAAGTGCGGTACGGCAGCGGCAGACCGGCTTCAGACAGCCACACCATCCAGGGTTCGAGCCCGCGATCAGTGGTGACGTAGAAGTTGAGTCGATCCGTTGAGTCGAGACTGTCCAGCGGTACGGTCCCTTTGGTTCCGTCCCGGCTGGTGAAGTGGACGCGGCGGTGATGGTCCACCGTGTCGACGATCTTGATGTCGGTCAGCGCATCGTAACGACCTTCGGCCCGGGCCCGGTTAACGGCCGCCGCTCGGGTTGAAATGACGTAGTTGTCAATGTGTTTCAGTGCTGCGGCGCTGATCCAGAAGTCACGGCCGCGGCCTTTCGCGACGGCTTGCCCGACTCGGGCATTGGCGTATCGCACTTGGCTGTCAGCGTTGGGAATCTCGCCCAGCACCAGCGTTCCAGCTTCTCGCAGTCGCAGTCCGCTCGACCACAGCGCTTCGGCGAATGCCAGGTTGCGGCCGTCGTTGCGTCCTCTCCAGGTCGTATCCCGTCGTCCGTCGCTGTGGTAGCCGCCGAGGCCGACGTCGCGCCAGCGCTTGTAGGCTCGGGGCGTCAGCCACTTCAATTGGACCGAGCGGACAGCGTTCGGTTGCAGCCGCGAAGAAGATTCCCCAGTCGAGTTGGGTTTGTGCAGGGCGACAGGAGAAACAGTCACCTTGCCGCGCCACTGGTGCCAGTCGTAGAACTTCTTGATCGCCGCCAGATCCCGTGAAAACGTGGCTGCACCAACACGATCCGGGTTCTGTTGGTCGCGTCGACGCCAGAACTCGTAGTCGGCGAGATGCTCGAAGGCGGCTGCTCTCCAATCGATGCCTTGGACGGAGAGGAAGGAGAGAAACAGCTGGATGTCCGGGGCATAGGACTCCTGTGAGCCTGCCGCCAGCGATTGGAACGCCGCCGACCGGAAGAACTCCAGGACATCGACGTCCGGCCGGCCATCGGGCATCAGGAGAAACGGTTGACCAGGACGGATTCCGAGCGCGGCCTCACGGTCTGCTAGATCGGGGAAGTCTGCAAGGACATCGGACCTCGCGGTGTACGGCCGGCTAGGCTGCCGCGCCCAACACAACCTCCACCGGGAGCCGTCGCCGTGTTGTTCCACAGCAACAGAACCTGCCACAACACACCGACATTTTACGGAAGGGCGGGTTTGACATGCAGAAGTCGAAGGTGCGGTCCCAGATGTTAAGCCGGGGCTTTCGGTAGCGCCTGTGTAACTATCCGGTAGCAGTGGCGCGGGTATCTGGTAGCGCTGTTCGAGGATCGCTTTCATCCGTGGCCGCAGGGGTCGCGGCGATTGAGAGGGATCCCGCGGATGACGGATTACCGGTATGTGATGGGCCTGCTGGTGCAGGGACTGGCCTATAGGCAGATCGAAGCGATGGCGGGGTGCTCGCACCGGGCGATCGCCCGGGCCCGCCGTGTGCTCGATGAGGAGCAGTTGAGCACCGCCGAGCAGGTCGCGGCGCTGACCGCTGAGGATCTGGATCGGCTGTTCGCCGATGGCCGCAAGAACGTGGCCAGTGAGTTCGTGCCGGTCGATATCGACAAGGTCGTCGCGGCGCGGCTGGGTCGCAAGAAGCCGCCGTTGAAGGTGCTGTGGAGCCAGTACCTGCGATCCGATGCGGCCCCGGGCGCCCGGTTCTACGGGTATGAGCGCTACTGCCAGATCGTCACCGAGCACGTCCGGGTCAACGATCTGAGTGTGCCGATCGCCCACGTGCCGGGGCATACGATGCAGGTCGATTGGGCGGGCACGCCGATGAAGGTGACCGATCCGATCACCCGGGCGGTGACACCGGTGTCGGTGTTCGTGGCGACGTTGCCGTTCTCGGGGATGGTGTTCGCCTACGGCTACTTCGATGAGAAACAGCCCGCGTGGTGCGATGGGCATCGGCGGGCGTTCGAGTATTTCGGCGGGGTCGCCCAGGTGATCGTCCCGGACAACGCTTCGACGGCGTCAAACCAGATCAGCCGCATCGACCGGGCCCGCGACGTCAACGCCTCGTATCAGGATTTCCTGGCCCACTATGGGGCCGCGGCGGTGCCGACACGCTCAAATCGCCCGCGGGACAAAGGGAACGCCGAAGCGGGGGTGAAGGTCATCACCAACTGGGTGATCCACTTCCTGGCCGATCGGGTGTTCGCCTGCCTTGATGACCTCAACGCGGCGGTCGCCGCCCAAGTCGAGCAGATCAACGACCGGACCCCGTTTCGCGGGGAGGCGCGGGCGCGGCGTGGCTGGTTCGACGACCATGAGCGCGGCGAGCTCATCGGGTTGCCCGAGCAGCGGTGGGAACCGGTGTGCTGGCGCAAGGCGAAGGTGCACCGGGATTGGCATATCCAGCTCGACACCATCAAGTACTCGGTGCCCTACCGGTTCGCCGGGCGCGGGGTGGACGTGCGGATTATCGGCACGACGATCGAGGTGCTCGCCGATGGGCAGATCATCGCCGCCCACCAGCAGGGCCGGCACCGCAACGGCTATGTCACCGACCCTGAGCACGCGCCCCCGCACTATGAGTCGGTGACCGGATTGTGGACCCGCGGTTACTTCCTGCGCCAGGCCGGCAAGGTCGGCCCGGCCACGGTGGCCGCGCTCACCCGGCTGCTCGATGGCAAGGCGATCGAGGCCCAGGGCTACCGGTCCTGCATGAACATCCTGGACCTGGGCAAACGCGCCAGCGCCAACCGGATGCTGCTGGAGGCTGCCTGCCGCGAGCTCATCGCCGAGGACGCGCACCGGCCGATCACCTACACCGCGGTCAAACACCGCATCAGCGCGCTGCGCGCCGACGGCAACCAACGACCCACCACCATCGGCGGGGACGGCGATGCCGCCAACCCGATCACGCCAGCATCCAGACCCGCAGCGGCCGGGGTGGCCGGCCGTGACACCAGCCGCGCGCACCTGGCCGGCGCCGAAGCGTTCAGCCTCGACGCGCTCACCACCGGTGACCGGCGCACCGATGACGGTGGCGATGACGCCGGGGCGGGAGTCCAGCGATGAATGACCAGCACCTCAGCGTCGATGACATGCCCGTGTTCACCAAACTGCGGATGACCGCCTTCGGCGAAGCCGTCATCGACATCGCCAACGACCCCACCTACGACCAGTGGAGCTTCTCCCGAAAGATCCGCCACGCCCTGGAGCAGGAGACCGCCGCTCGCGCCGAGCGGCGTGTGCTCAAGCTCCTCAAAGCCTCCCGGACACCGAATCCAGCGGCCTGCGTCGAAGACATCCACTACCTCGATGGCCGAAACATCAACCGGGACTTGATCGAGCGCCTCGCCGCATGCCGGTGGATCGACCGCACACACAACTTGGTCATCCTCGGCAAATCCAGCGTCGGCAAGTCGTATCTGGCCCAAGCCCTGGTCAACGCCGCCTGCCGCCGGGACTACACCGCCAGATACTTCCGGCTCGACGACCTGGCCAACCAGCTCGCGGTCTACCAACGCCACGACGCCGGGCGGCTGACGTTCCTCACCGGCGTGCACACCTGCGAACTGCTCGTCCTCGACGACTTCCTGACCACCCCGATCACCGGCGAAACCGCCGCCGAACTGCTCAACATCCTCGCCGCCCGAGAAGGCCGCGGATCCACCGTCGTCACCAGCCAATTCGACCCCGAAGACTGGTACCGATCCCTACACGACGCTGTCATCGCCGAGTCCATCCTCAACCGCATCGTCTCCACCGCCGAACTGGTCCAGCTCGACGGACCCAACATGCGCCGGCACGGCCACGAGACTGCGACCGAGTAGAAAGCGCGGGCGCGAGGACCGCTACCCGATCCCCGCGCCCGCGCTACCACTTCGTCACACAACCGCTACCGAACGCCCCTGCTAAACACCCAGAACAGATCGTCGTGCAGGGTGTCACCGAGGCGGATGTTGTCGGCGTCCTGGCCCTTGACGATCATGTCGGACTTGCAAATCGCATAGGACTGATCGTTGATCTCCTGGCCGTACAGCCGCAACCGCGCCTCCGGGTTGCGCTCCAGCAGCCGCTCCTCCGCGACCGACAACATGCCACCGGTGCCGGCCGTGGGGTCGTAGATTGTGCGGACCGTTCCGGGTTCGCGCAGCGCATCGCCGTCTTCGGCGAACAGCAGGTCCACCATGAGCCGGATGGCGTCGCGGGGGGTGTAGTGCTCACCGGCCTCCTCGTTGGAGGCTTCGGCGAACTTGTAGATCAGGTGCTCGAACAGGTCGCCCATCTCGGCGTTGGACACCACATCCGGGTGCAGGTCCACTTCCGCGAACTGCGAACACACCAGGTACAGCCGGTTCTTCTCATCCAGGGTGGCGAGTTCGTTCTCGAACTTGAACCGCTCGAACACGTCGATGTTGGCCGAGAACCCGGTGATGTAGTCCACTAGGTTAGCCCGCAGGCCCTCCGGATCCTCTAGCAGACGTCTGAAATCAAATGCGCTGGTGTTGTAGAAGCTGAGCCCAGTTCGGCGCTTGACCTGAACAGTGAGCGCCCCCCCCCGGCGTATTCTTCAGATAGCGCCCGGACCTCGCTTCGACCAGGTTCCAAGACACAGTCCAGCCGTCGCAGGATCGTAAACGGCAGAATGAGCTTCCCCCGAAATCGTGGAGGGTTCCTTATGCCGCTTCCGGCTTGGTGTTGGCTTCCCTGATTTCGTAGTCGACGGGCGATAACCCGTCTGCGGCACTGTGCCGGCGTTGGTGATTGTAGAAAGTGTGACACCAATCCATGACCACTGGACGCGCATCCACAATATCATGAAAACGGTTGCGGGACAGCACTTCCCACTCCAGCGATGAGAAGAACGATTCCGCGACCGCGTTGTCGAAACATGATCCCACCCGACCCATCGACTGCCGGATCCCCAGCTTCCGGCACGTCTTGGCGTACAACTTGGAGGTATAGACGCTGCCCCGGTCGCTGTGGAAAATCACCCGCTGACCAGGATCTTCACGCCAGATCACCGCCCGGCCGCCGCGGACCGCCACGGCCATCTTGATCGCCGCGCACGCCAACTCGGCGTCCGGACGCAGGCCCATCGCCGACCCCAGCAGCCGCCGGCCAAACAAATCGATCACGGTGGCCAAGTAGCACTTCTGACCCGACTCCGTCGGAATCTCGGTGATATCGCCCACCCATTTCTGATTCGGCCGATCGGCGCTGAACTTCCGTTTCACCAGGTCAGGGAACTTCGGCGCCGACGGATCCTGAACCGTCAGGCACCGCCGCCGGCGGATCCGCCGCGCCACCAACCCCTGACGGCGCATCGAATCGGCCACCGTCTTCTCCGAGACCGCCCACCCCTCATCACGCAGGTCTGCGACCAACCGCGGTGACCCGTGCAATTCCCGGGCTTTGCCGAACGCCTCCTTGACCGCGGCGTCACGCTCAGCACGGCGACGCTCCCGCTCAGTGTGCACACCGTCGGGGTCATCCGCGCGGGCGATCCACTTATAGAACCACGCCAGACTCACCCCCAGCAGAGCGCACGTGATCGTATGCGGCACACGGTATTTGGTCCTCTGGTCAGCGACAAAGCGTGCCACGCTCACTTCGTCGCCTCCTTCACCCACAGGACCACGGATCGCTTGAGGACATCCATCGTTATCTTCAGCCGCCGTCAGGGATCCCGGTGTGATCATGGTTGTTGCGTCGTGGACAGTGTCTTCGACGTAGTTGTCCGGCTGGCGCGGATTTGGCCGTGGAGATGGGCAATTTGACTGCGGAGTCGGTGGTTATCCTCATCGAGTTCCCGGATCCGTTGGTGAGCGAGGGTAAGCCGTTGCCGTAGCGATGCGTCACTGGCGGGTTGGGGAGATTTCGTGGGGTGGCCGGGCGCGGGCGGGCGTCGGGCACGGATCCTGCGGATTTCGTCTTTGAGGTCGGTTTGGGTGTAGAGCCAGGATCGTGAGACATCGGCGCGGTCGGCCACGGCCTGGAAACTGATCGCGGCGCCGGCCCGGTCGAGGTCATGTAGGGCGGCGATCGCTTTGGCTCGGGTCTGTTCATGGCGCTGCTTGGCCGCGGCGACAAGGTGAGAGCTGTTGTCAGCACGCATGTTTCGGGTCCTTCGGGGCGGATTCGAGTGCGGTGATGATGGTGTCGAGGTTGGCCAGCACGGTGCGGTTAGTCTGGGCCATCCGTTGTTGGCCGCGGGCTTCGGCGGCGGTGATCAATTGCAGGGTCTGGGTGCGTTGAGCGTGGTGCTGAGGCAGGAATTCGGGGGTGGTGATGAATACCGGGCAGGTCAGGCACGCGTTGGCGTGCGGGCAGGACTTCTGCAGTGGGAGACCGCAATACCCGTTGGGCAGTGTCATTTTCGCTCGGGCGAGGTTGTGGTTCATCCACTCGGCATCGCCGAGCAGCCCGTCGCCGCTGGTGTCGACGGGCTGGCCGTGGATATCAATTTTGCGAGCACGTTCCCACTGGGCACGGATTGTGGTGTCGGCCAGGCGGGCATATCGGGCGGTCATGGTGTGGCTGGTGTGATCGAGCAGCCTGCGGACGACTTCCTGGGAGACGTCGTTGTTGATCAGCCGGGTGGCGTAGGTGTGTCGGAATTGGTGCGGTGTGACTCTGACTGGGCGACCGAGTTCGTCGATGACAGCGATGTCGGCCAGCCATTGCCTCAGGCGCAGATCGAACGTCCCGGGCCCGATGGGGTGGCGGCCGTGGGGATTGGCATGGGTGCGCGTGATCAACACCGTGGAGTCGGGATGCTTTGTCAGGGTTCGTTGTTGCTGTTCTGCGATGGCTGCGGCGAGACGGTCGTCGATGGGCACGATGGCTTCACGGCGCATCTTGTGGTTGCGGTAACGCAAGTACGTCGCCCCGGCGGCGTCTGGGATAAGACAGTCGATGTTCAGCCGTGTGGCATCGCCGATCCGCAGCCCAGCGCCGATGAGGATATCGATGAGCAGCCGGATGCGCGGGTCAGCGATGCGATCGAGGTTCTCCGGGGTTTCGAGCTGGTTCATCACGAACTCCGGGATTGCTCGTGAGGCTGAGGACTGTTCGAGCTTGGGATGGTCGTCGGGATAGAGATCAGCATCGACGGGCAAACTTGCCCAACGGTGTTGGCGCACTCCGCGAAGGAATCCAGTCACCGCGCCGATGTCGCCGTGGCGGGTCTTGGTGTGGGGAACCTCGACTGCGAGGGCGGCCAGATAGGCCTCCAGCGCGGGCCGCGTCAGCGCTGCTGGGCTGTTCGAATCGCTTAGACCTGGTGTCAGCCGGGATAGCCGCAGAAGCGATATGTGGTCCTTGCGGACCTGCCGAAGTCCAATCCCACACGACAGCCGCCACCGGCACCAGCGTTTGACCAGGCCGCGTAGCCAGGTCGGTTGGATCGGTGTGAAGTCGAGTCGAGCGCCGTGGCCCGCCCCGGGGATTGCCAGCCGCCGCAGCAGCCACACGTCTTGGGGATACTCGGCGTCCCATCCGGTGCCGTCACGCAGGTCGAGCAGGCAGTCGATAGCGTAGCTGAGGAACGCCCGCCCGGTGCTAATCACCTTGGCGGGCAAGCCTTCTTGCCAACACGCCAGCGATTGGTCCAGCAGCGACACCTCACCGGATTCGGCGAGATGGTTCACCAACGGTTGGATCGCCCGCGGCGGGGTGCGTGCCCGCTCGCCGTCAACACGGCACTGCAATGCGTACTGGATCTCCACGCGCAGTCGCGGTGGCAGGGATCGCAAGTCGAATCGGTCCTCGCCGTAGTCAGCGCAGTATGCGATGAACTCCGTCGTCGACGGGCGCCCGCGCTGACGCCAACGAACGTGGTGGGAGCGGCACCAACCAGCATCGAGCTCAGACCACAACCCGCAGCCAGTCACCCCACACACCGCCGCAGCGGCCGCCACGGGCGGTGTCCAGGACGCCAGATCGGGACGGTCGGCACTGTCCCATTGGCGGGAATGCCGGTAGCACAAGTGATATCGGTGCTGACCGTATCCGCAGCCGACCACCGCGCAAATCTTCAACGGACGACGCCCGGCCACCATCGGGTCCGCTGAGCACGCCCAGTCCGCGAGGCCGGGGCGCCCCTGGATCGTCCAACGGCGATAATGCGGCTGACACAATCTGTCGTAGCTGGTCGAGCGAACACATCCGGCAACAACACATGCCGGGGTGCCCAGGATCGGATCGCCGATCGTAGGCACCAACACCTCAACCTGGAACTCAGGCCTCACCGCGGCGGCCAGCCTCTCGGCGAATCCACTCACACCGACCGCCGTGGATCGTGCCGCCGGTGTGCTCATCACAGTCCGCTGCCGTGATCGAGAACGCCTGCGGCCACGAGCGCTCGGCGAGCGTCCGCCACGCTCAGGTGCGAATACGTGTCACCGGTCGTGGCGATCGAGGCGTGTCCGAGCAACTTGCTGACCACCTCGACCGCGACTCCACGACGCAGCAGGCTCGTCGCGTATGTATGACGGAATACGTGCGGGGAAAACCGGATTCCTGTCCTGGAACGAAGCCGCAGCGTCAAGTCGTGAACGCTGCGGTAGGTCATCGGCGCCCCCACCGGATCGGCCCACAGATTGACGAAGACATAATCGCTATCGAGATCGCCGTACTCGACATGCAGGTAATCGCAATACATGCGAATCAGACGGCCCGGCACCGGAACTTGACGCGAACCGGACTTGGCCCGCGCCCCATTGGTATTCGCCCGGCCCACCACCGACACCACGCACGCAGCGGCGTCAATGTCCTCATGGCGCAATCCCAGAGCCTCCCCAATACGCAGCCCGGTCTCGGCCAGCACAGTGAACAACAACCGGTCCCGCAGCCGCTCGCACGACTCCAGCACCGCCGCCACCTGCTGCTCATCCAGTGTCGACGGCAACTGCTTGTCGGCGCGCAACCGGATCCTGCTGGTCCGCTCCGGTCGAGAACCCAAGTGCGCCAACAAAGGCCGCCACGAGCTACCGCCAGACCTGCGTCGCTGCCACGTCACCAAAAGATCACCCAGATCGACACCGTGACGCTGATGGAACTCATAGAACGCCGACACCGCCGACAGTTTCCGGTTCACCGTGGCCTCTGAGCACCCCGCCGACGCCAGGGTCGGCAGCGCCACCACGTTAGGCACATCCCGACTCTCTGGCCCCAGTCTCAGCCAGGCGACGAACCGGCCCACATCCTCCAGACGCACATTCGACCACACCAGACCCGCCCGGGCACAAAACGCGAACCAGTCCCGAAGATCATGGGCATACGCACGCACGGTGTTGACGGAGCGTTCCACCGCATGCAGATGAGCCAGGAACGCCTCGACCGGCTCCACCGTGCACGCATCGGCACCCACCACCGTCCACGATTCCAGATCGCCGAACGGCATCACCACCCGCTGCACCACGTAACCCGGCGAGGGCGTCATGGACACTAAAGATAACCGGTCCACGACGAAATACCCTGAGCCTCAAAGGGTGTGTCGACTACATCAAAGACACCCAACCAATGGGCTGTAGATAACACGCTCCATCCGCAGCTCAGCGACCTCACCGCGCAGGCGTTTGAGCTCCTCGACATCGTCGCGGCTCAACTCCCCACGGCCCTCCCGGGCCTCCCGGTCCCGAGTGACCCAATTGCCCAAGGTGCCCTCGTTGACCCCCAGATCCCGAGCGACCTGGGCAATCGGCTTACCCGTCTCATGAACGATCCGAACAGCTCCTTCACGGAACTCCCGGTCGTACTTCTTCCGTTTCTCTGACATCGCTACTCCTTATAGCTGATGCCTCTACGGTCTCGGGGGAAGGTCAGAATCACGCCGCCGTACTGGTGCGGCTTGTACACCCCGCGCAGCTGGTCAGCGATCCCCCACACCAAATTGCCCAGCTTGCTCAACCGACGGTCCCCTCTGATCGCACTATCTACTCCAGCATGGCACGCACGCCAGGCGCCGTAGCGAAAATCTGGGTGCTCCGCTATCGCCAGGTGTCGCCAGATGTTAGGCCGTCCCGGCCTCGTTTGTCGGTAGTGCCTGGTACCTACTCAAGTTGTGACGAAGAAGCAGACGAGGGTGACGGCGCGGATCGCTGAAACCGGCCGGTTGGTACACGCCGCGAACGACGAGGACTGGGCCTACGTGCATCGCCCGGGCGACCCCGCTCGACCAATCCTTCACTGCCCGGAGTTGTCCGCCGGCTGCGCCAATCAACTGACCGCTGTAGAAAATCGGATACGGGCCGACGGGGGTCGTCTGCGCTCGTTCCGCTTCAGAAGCAGCACTCCGGAAGCACACCGTTGCGAACACGGGGCTGCCGGCGCAGTGCTCGTCCAAGGTAAAGAAAGCGCGGAGCACAAGTGGCTCAAGGACTTCGTTTGCGCCACCGCGCGGGACCTTGGATACACGGCGGAAACGGAGTGGCCGTTAGATTCCGGACTTATCGCCGACGTGTGGGTCCACGAAGCGGTCGCGTGTCAGCGTGTCGAGGCGCAACGCGTGCGCACCGATATCCCTAAACGCACCGATCCGCACACCAGCGTCGTGTGGCTGCTTCGAGAAACAGCCCGCAACAACGTAGCCATGAACCGGTATGTCTTCGCCAATCCCTGTGTGCGAGTGAACATCTTCGATTCCGACCGGAGGCCTGTTCAGCCCTGGGCGGAGCCAGCCGCGACCTACAGTATCTGCGCGTACGCTACGGTCCTTCGGCTTTCCAAGACACCGACTGCCGACTGTGATTTCTTCGAGACCGGGGAGCTGCCGCTGCGTACGTTCCTCCGCGAGGTGTGGTCCGGTGATCGTTCTTGGATGGACGACCGTACGGTTTACAAGTTCGCCAGCAGGGTGCGCGCAAACGACCTCGAAGAACGACAGATGTGGCTGCAGCGCCGGCAGGAGCAGGCCGCAGCACAGGCGGCGGCGACGATCGCGGCTGATAGAAGGAACCAAGAACGGCACCGGCTTTCTACGCGGCCGAACCTTCAGCCCACGCAGAAACCTGTACCGCGGCCGCATAAACCACCGGTGACAGCGCCGCTGAGTTCGTTACCTCGTGCTGAGGGCCAGCCGACGGACCCTGCGCGCCCGTTGTCGGTGTGGCGACGTTTCGTCGATTGGCTCGTCGGCCGCTAGCTGTACGTCTCAGGAACCTGGCAAATCCACCATCATTCGTAAGATCCCGCCGCGGTAAGTGAGGAGCTACAACAGCAGCGGTATGTGTCGAGCCTGAGTTAGGACATTTGGCTTAGTGAGCCACGCCGAGGCATCTGAGGATTTCCTGCGCTGAGCTGGGGATTTCGGGTGGGAAGGTGTGGGTGGTGCCGTTGATGGCGATGGTGGCGCTGCGTAGCGGCCGGAGTCCTTTGACGACTTTGGCGATGGATTCCCCGGTGCGGGACTGGATGGCGTGGGAGACCGCGAGGGCGGCGAAGACGATCGTGAGGTGCGCTTCGATGGTTTCGCGCTGGCGGTGCCAGATGGGCCGGGCGGCGAGGTCGGAAGTCGACATCCGAAACGACTTCTCCACGTGCCACAAGTCGTGGTATTTCGCCATGACTTCAGCCGCCTTCATGGTCGTGACCTGCACGTTCGTGACGTAACCTTTTAGCCCGACGAGGGATTGAGCCCGGGCCAGAGCTGCCTGGTCGAGGTGACGGTCTTTGCCGCTGACTTTGACGAACCGCGCCGTTTTCGCCGGCTTGGCGCCGTCGACGATGTCTTTGGCGCGGGCTTCCTGGGCGGCCAGGGTTTTCTGGTCGCGGCGGGCCCGTTTGGCGGAGTACGCCCAGATCGCCCGCCACGCGCCAGCGTGGGTTTCGGGGTCCCAGACGGGTTCGCCGCGTTTGCTGCGGTCGTTGACGTTCTTGTTGTTGCCGTGCCGAGGCGTGACGGTGTCGATGACCTGCCCGTCGGTGAAGGCGTCGCCGTTCCAGTGGAAATGGGACTCCAGATCGGCGGGGGCCTTCGTGGCGCGGGAGCCGACGATGAACGACAGCCCCAGTTCGTCGAGGTCTTTGAGATTCGAGGAGGAAAGCATGCCGGCGTCGGCTGCCACGACCATCTCCGTTTCGCCGAGCTTGTGGCGATCCAGGAAGCTGCGGATGACGGGCACGATGGTGGTGGTCTCGGCGGTGTTGCCTTCGTAGCAGCCGATTTCCAGTGGGAACCCGGTCCGGTCGACAAGCAGTCCGACCACAATTTGAGGGTCGACCTTCCTGTCCTTTGAATACCCTACTTTGGGCAGGTCATCCTCATTTTCTGCTTCCCACCAAAGTGTGGTCACATCGTAGAGAATCAGCGACAGCGCACCGCAGTCACGGGCGTAGGCGAAACACTTCTCAGCAACGGTGTCGCGGTACTTGCCGGGGCCAACTTCATTGAGGTGGCGCTGGATCGTCCGATAGGACCGCGGTGCCGCACCCAGGTCTGCCAGCACCCGCACGGAATCCAGCTTGCTGGTCGGCTCGACGATCCGGGCGATCACCAGATCCCGGAACACCTCATCGTCGATCTCGCCGAATCCGAGCCAGTCATAGACCGCGCCCACGGTGTCATACAGCAGCCGTGAGCAGGTGCCCGTCGTCCGCCCAGGCGGTGCCGGGGCGGACGCGCGAGCCGACCGCGTCGGGGCGGCGCCGGGCGCCGGAAGGGTTTGCTGCCGGTGATCAGCGACATCATCGACCCGAGCCGTGCGGGCCGGCGCTTCGAAGTCCAGCGTCTCCTGATCCCCGTCCAGCATCTGCCGGGCCCTCTCCAGCAGAATCCCCAGCTCAGCATCGGTGTGTGCCGAGCCGACATGGGCGACGAGCTCATCACGGCGACCCGCTTTGCGCATCACCTGGACCGCCACAGCCCCAGATCCGGTGCGGACCTTGCGGATGAACACCCCCGAAACCTACCCGCTTAGTAAGCCAAAATCCCCACCCAGAACAGCAACACCGCAGGTCACGAACCCACGACAAAAGTTACCGACGAGTAATGTCCTAACTCAGGCAAGATGAGCGTGACTAGGGTCGCGTCTGTTACGTGGCCCTCAGGTCCCTGCGCAACCAGCCCGGCCTTTGCCCAGCGCTACGCGCCAACCTTGTTAAACAACACCCCGTGTCCTGCTAATCCTCGCTGCATCTCGACAACCGCACTAGGCCTAACGAGCCATGTTTGTGAAGCGCGACAAATGCAATTGATGCGCAACGGTGATGGTCGCTGTAGGACCATTTCTGTGTTTACCGAGAATAATATCCGCTTCGCCACCGCGGGGGTCATCGCGATCAAATGCGTCGGGCCTATGCAATAGCATTACCATATCCGCATCCTGCTCCAAACTGCCTGATTCACGCAGGTCAGACACCTGCGGACGCTTATCCGTGCGCTGCTCGGGCCCGCGGTTCAGCTGGCTGATCGCGACCACCGGAACATGCAGTTCCTTGGCCATCAGTTTCAGGCTGCGGGAAAAGTCGGACACTTCCTGCTGGCGCGATTCGTATTTCTTGCCGGACGTCATCAGCTGCATGTAGTCCACCACAATGAGCCGCAGATCCGATTTCTGCGCCAGCCGGCGGGCCTTGGCCCGGATCTCCATCATGGTGAGGTTCGGCGAGTCGTCGATGAACAGCGGGGCCTCGCTGATCTCGCTCATCCGCCGCGCCAGCTTGGTCCAGTCGTCGTCGCTCATCCGGCCCGACCGCATGTCGCCGAGCTTGATCTTGGCTTCGGCGGACAGCAGCCGCATGACGATCTCGGACTTGCTCATTTCCAGGCTGAAGATGACGCTGGCGAGCTGGTTCTTAATGGAGCAGGACCGCATGAAGTCCAGGCCCAGCGTCGAGTTGTGGGTCGGGATCATGCCGCGGCCGGCCAGGTACAGATGCTCGGCGTTGTCGACCTCCACGCAGCGGACCGGCACGCTGGGCAGCCGCCGCACCGAGGTGATCTGCGCGACCGGGGTCAGCACCGTCGAGCGCCCGCTGCCGCCGGCCACCGTGATGGCGTGCCAGCCCGCCCGCAGGCTCGCGGTGGTCACGATGCCCTCGCCGGTGGGCCACTGGTGCTGGGCGTCGGCCACGATCGTGGTGCCGTCGCAGAACTCGACCTCGAAGCACGGCCGACCGCGCATCACAGGGGTCGCGGCGACCACCTGCGTCGGCTCGCCCTCGGCGTCGAGCAGATGGTCGCCGACGGCGACCTCGCCCATGGTGGTCCAGCCGTTGGGGGTCGGCAGCGGGGTGTCCAGGGCCAGCGCCTTACCCACACCGGGCCGGGCGGCGATGATGATCATCTGGCCGGCGTGCAGGCCGTTGGTGATGTCATCGAGCTCGGTGAAACCGGTGGGGACGCCGCGGGCGATTCCGCCGTTGGAGGCGATCGCGTCGATCTCGTCCATGGTGGGCTGCAGCAGCTCCTCCAGCGGCAGGAAGTCCTCGCTGGTGCGGCGATCACTGACGTCGAACATCTCGGCCTGCGCGCGGTCCACCACGTCGTAGACGTCGGCGCCGTCGGCGCCGGCGTAGCCGTACTGCACCACCCGGGTGCCGGCCTCGATCAGGCGGCGCAGCAGGGCCTTCTCGGCCACGATTCCGGCGTAGTAGCCGGCGTTGGCGGCGGTGGGCACCGTGGAGATCAGGGTGTGCAGGTACGGCGCCCCGCCGACCCGGCGCAACAGCCCGCGCCGGTCCAGCTCGGCGGCGACGGTGACGGCGTCGGCCGGCTCACCGCGGCCGTAGAGGTCCAGGATCGCGTCGTAGACGTTCTGGTGGTTGGGCCGGTAGAAGTCCCCCGGGCGGAGCCGCTCCAACACGTCGGCGATGGCGTCCTTGCTCAGCAGCATGCCGCCGAGCACGGACTGCTCGGCGGCCATGTCCTGCGGCGGCTGCCGACCGAAATCCTCGCCTGGCGGCTCATCCATTTCCGGGTGTCCCAGATCGTCGACTACGGCCATCTGCGATACCTCCTCCCACCGAACACAGGTTCGAAGCCAGTTGTTTTGACGGTACGTTTCCGCACCGACAAACTTCGGTTCGATCCCCCCCGACTACGCCCGCGCGCGTCCGCGCTCGCTCGACACTAGACGTTGCTGGAGCCGGGGCAAATCGCCCCTGTGGATAACCCTGTGAGCGCCATGTGGATAGCGCAGGACAGCTGTGTTGAACCGTTGGGGAGAACTTGTGGACAGTCGCCTGCGACATTCACATCTTCGCTGGTCAACGCGCCATAACGTGACTTAGCACTTGTGAGTCAAGATCGCTACGGCGTGTCGGTCCGGGTGGCCATTTCGGGCGTGTTGAGTTGCTTCGCCACCGCCGCCAGGTGAACAAACGGCGGACAAACCGGCCTAACTTACTCGCGGGTCACTTCGCCAGCGCCCACAGCAAACACCCGGGTGGGGGCCCTGAGGCCCCCACCGGGGTGTATTGGCTATCGAGCCGGTTACCGCTACTTGCCTTCCGGCACCACGTTCAGGTTGATGACGGCCTTCAGGTCGTGCGGCAGGTGCACCTCGACCTTGTGCTCGCCGATCGCCTTGATGTGCAGCTTCGGCAGGTGCAGGTGGCGCTTCTCGAGGTTCGGGCCGCCGGCCTTCTTCACTGCGTTGACGATGTGCGCGGCGGTGACCGAGCCGAACAGCTTTCCGCCGTCGCCGGAGGTCTTCACCGGCAGCGTGACGGAGTCCAGGCCCTCGACCGCGTCTTTGATCTCACGCGCGTGATCGAGGTCGCGGACGGACTTGGCCTCCTGGGCGCGACGGATGTCGTCGGCCTGGCGCTGGGCGCCCCGGGTGGCCACGATGGCCAGCCCGCGCGGGAGCAGGTAGTTACGGCCGTATCCGTCCTTCACCTCGACGGTGTCACCGGCCGAACCGAGGTGGTCCACCTCGGTGGTCAGGATGAGCTTCATGTTCGTACTTTCGTTCTGCGGCCAGCCTGCGGCTAGCGGGTGGAAGAGGTGAACGGCAGCAGGGCGACCTCGCGGGCGTTCTTGACCGCGACGGCGATGTCGCGCTGGTGCTGCACGCAGTTGCCGGTCACCCGACGGGCCCGGATCTTGCCGCGGTCGCTGATGTAGGTGCGCAGCAGCGAGGTGTCCTTGTAGTCGATCTCCTGCCCCTTCTTGGAGCAGAACACGCACTTGCGAGTCTTGACGGGCTTCTCGGGAGCCGGTCGCCTCTTGTTGGCCTTGGCCATGGATCAATCTCTTTCTGAAAAGTGGGTCGAAATGTCGATATCTGGTGTCAGAACGGCGGTTCTTCGTCACCTGCCGCGAAGGACCCCGACACCGGGGCGCTGCCCCAGGGGTCGTCGGCCGGCGGGGCCGCCGCGGCGGCCGGGCGGGCGTTGCCGCCGCCCCCACCGCTGCCGAAGCCTCCGCCGCCGCTGCCGCGGCTGGTCTTGGTCACCTTCGCCGTCGCGTACCGCAGCGACGGGCCGATCTCGTCGACCTCGACCTCGACCACGGTGCGCTTCTCGCCCTCGCGGGTCTCGAAAGACCGCTGCTTGAGCCGCCCGGTGACGATGACGCGTGCGCCGCGGGTCAGGCTTTCGGCGACGTTCTCGGCCGCCTCCCGCCAGATGTTGCAGCGCAGGAACAGCGCCTCGCCGTCCTTCCACTCCCCGCTCTGCCGGTCGTAGATCCGGGGGGTGGACGCGACGGTGAAGTTGGCCACCGCGGCGCCGGACGGGGTGAACCGCAGTTCGGGGTCAGCGGTGAGATTTCCGACGACGGTAATGGTGGTGTCACCAGCAGCCACGGGATCCTCCTGAAGTAGGTGTGCTTAGCAGGTCAGCCTACGGAAGGCTGCCCACAGGCAACCCGCCTACGGCTCAGTGCTTATCGGTCCGCATCACCTTGGTGCGCAGAACGGATTCGTTCAGCCCAAGCTGACGATCCAGTTCGGCCACCGAGGCCGGCTCGGCCTTGACGTCGATGACGGCGTAAATGCCCTCGGCGTGCTTGGCGATCTCGTACGCCAGCCGGCGACGGCCCCAGATGTCGACCTTGTCGACCGAACCGCCGTCTTTGCGGATGACGTTCAGGAACGTCTCCAGCGACGGGGCCACGGTGCGCTCGTCAAGAGTGGGGTCAAGGATGACCATGATTTCGTATGGACGCATGGGAACCTCATCACCTCCTATGGTCGTAGTGCGGCCGCGGGGAATTCCACGGCAGGAGGGTCGCCTGCGTCGGCAACCGCCCTAGGCTACAGGAACGTGCGCTAACCTGCGAAATCATGACCACCCGCGAGGATGTCGAGTTCCGCAGCGACGGCGACATCTGCCGCGCCTGGCTGTACCGGCCCGATTCCGCCGACGCGCCGCCGCCGGTCATCGTGATGGCGCACGGCCTCGGCGCGGTCAAGCAGATGCGGCTGGACGCCTACGCCCAGCGGTTCGCCGACGCCGGGTACGCCGCGCTGGTCTTCGACTACCGGCATTTCGGCGACAGCGACGGGCAGCCCCGCCAGCTGCTGGACATCGGCCGCCAGCGCGCGGACTGGAACGCCGCGATCGACTTCGCCAAGACCCTGCCGAGCGTGGACGGTGACCGCGTGGTGCTGTGGGGCACCTCGTTCGGCGGTGGGCACGTCATCGCGACGGCCGCCGGGCGCGACGACATCGCGGCCGCGGTGGCGCAGTGTCCGTTCACCAACGGCGCCGCCTCCACGCTGACCATCGGGCCGACGACGCTGCCGCGGCTGCTCGCCCGGATCGGGGCGGACCTGCTGGCGAAAGCGCGGCGCCGCGACCCGGTGATGATCGCCACCTCGGCCGATCCGGGCACGCCCGCCCTGATGAACGCCCCCGGCGCGAAGGACGGCTATCTGCGGTTGCTGCCGCCCGACGCGCCGTTCCGCAACGAGGTCGCCGCCCGGGTCGGGATGGCCATTCCGCTGTCCTTCCCCGGCCGCGCGGCGCGCAAGGTCGCCGCTCCGCTGCTGCTGTGCGTCTGCCTCGACGACGAGGTGGCTCCACCCGGACCGACGCTGCGCTACGCCGCCAAGGCGCCGCGCGCGGAGGTGAAGACCTATCCGACCGGGCATTTCGACATCTATGTCGGCGACGAGTTCGAGCGGGCCGTCACCGACCAGCTGGAATTCTTGCGTCGTCACGTTCCGCTCGGTTGAGCGGCGCCGGGCCCGCGACCGGGCGGGGCCGCAGCCACGTCGGCAGCCAGGACGGCGGCCGATCCGGCGCACGGTCGAGCACCCCGCCGGACGGGTCGTCGATCCGGCCGCCCCAGCGCACCAGGTCTTCGGCCGGCCGGTAGATCTGCCGGATCACCAGCACGCACAGCCCGACGACGGCGATGTCGCGCAGCAGCACCGTGGCGGTGAACCACTGTTCGGGCAGCCCCTTGTTCTGCACGCCGAGCAGGTACATCATCCGCGGAAACCAGACCAGCGCGTCAATCGTCATCCAGGCCAGCAGGATTCGGCGGTGCGGCAGCGCCAGCACCGCCAGCGGCACCAGCCACAGCGAGAACTGCGGGCTCCAGACCTTGTTGGTCAGCAGGAACGCGGCCACCACCAGAAACCCCAGTTGCGCCAGCCGCGGCCGTTGCGGCGCGGTCAGCGCGATATAGCCGATGCCCGCGCATGCGGCCAGGAACAGCAGCGCGACAACGGAGTTCAGGATCACCGGGGGCTCCCAGAAGCCCAGGTGCCGATCGAAGCCCTGCCACCCGGTGAACGACGAGAACACGTTGAACAACGAGTCCATATCGTCACCGCGGCGGGAGTTGAGCCGGAAGAACTCCGACCAACCACGCGGATAGAGCAGCGCGATGGGGAGGTTCACCGCAACCCAGGCGATCGCCGCCCAGGCGGTGGTGATCAGCGCGTCCCGGGTCTTCCCGGCGCGCAACGCCAGCAGCAGCAGCGGGCCGAGCAGCAGCGCCGGATACAACTTGGCCGCGGCGCCCAATCCGATCAGCACCCCCGCCACACCGGCCTTTCGGCGCGACCAGGCCAGCAGGCCTGCCATCGCGAAGCCGACTGCCAGGGCGTCGAAGTTGGTGAAGATCTGCACGATCACCAGCGGCGACGCGGCGACCAGCACCACGTCCCACGGCCGGCGGCCGGCCAACCCCGACGTCGCCCAGACGGTCACCAGCCAGGCCAGCGCCAGACCGAACGCGGCGATATTGAAGAACATCACCACTTCGGCGACCGACGGGACCGGAATCGCTTTCGCCAGCGCGGTGTAGGTCTTCGCCAACGACATGGACACGTACTGGTAGAGCCCGGTCAGCACCGGGTATTCCATGTACCGGATCGCCGGTTCGCCGTCGTATTGGATGCGCGGGGCGCCGGACTTGTCGGTCTCCACCCAGCTCGACTTGTACGGGAACTTGCCCTCGTTGAGCAGTTCGGCGGTGTACAGCGGAACGGTGTCGGAGTAGCAGAACTGGACGTAGGCGCGGTGGCCGGACCAGTTCGCCACCTTCTGGTCGGGGGCGCCCTCACCGGTGGTTTGCAGGCAGGCGGCCTTGGTGCTCCAGCCCAGCGCCAGGAACACCACCGTGATCAGGAACATCACCCGCAGCGGGGTGAGGAACCGTTGCCGCCCGATCAGCGCGTGCCGGCCGACCGGGCCGCCGATGGTCTCCGACATCGCGCTGCCGATGGGATCGGTCCGGCTGGGCAGATCCCGGTCGGTGGCCGACCGCCGGTCCTCGGCCAGCGGCGCCGGCGATTCAGCAAGGCTCGACGGAGCGTTCTCCACCGTCACGGCGGAGGCGGCGGCGCGTTCGGATCGGCCGGCGGGGGCGCGGGAACGAACGTCGGCTGGCCCCACGGGATGGTGATCCCGGGCGCGACCTCGATGGTCGGCTGAACCATGGTGCCGCCCGGAACCGGGGTGCCCTCCGGGCCCGGCGCCGGTGGGGCCGGGCCCGGTGGGGCCGGGGCCTCCGGTTCGACCGGGGCCGGCGGCGGGACGTACACCGGGACGCCGGCGTAACCACCGATCTCCGCGGGCTTGGGGAAACTCTCCTGCTCGGTGCCGTCCAGCGCGCCGTTCATGGTGTTGCGCCAGATGGTGGCCGGGATGCCGGATCCATACACCGGGCCGCCCCAACTGTTGACCAGGGGCTTGTCACCGTTGACGGTGCCGACCCAGACCGCTGTCGACAGCGACGGGGTGAAGCCGACCATCCAGGCGTCCCGGTTGGCGCCGGTGTCGCCGAGCTGGTTGGTGCCGGTCTTGGCCGCCGACGGACGTCCGCCGGCCAGGTTGTTGCCGTTGGAGTACGCGGCGATCGGCTGCATCGCCGAGGTGACGTTGTCGGCGACGGCCGCCTCGATGCGCTGCTCGCCGGCGTTGTCCTGGGTGTCCGCGTCGAAGAGCACTTCGCCGTCGGAGTTGACGACCTTCTGGATGAAGTGCGGCGTCCGGTACACCCCGGATGCCGCCAGCGTCGCGTACGCCGACGCCATGTCGATGACCCGGGACTGGTACTGGCCGAGCACGATGCCGTTGTTGGGCGGGCCGCCTTCGCCGTCCTCGCTCAGGGTGTGCGCCACCCCCGGGAAGCTCTCGGCGATCCCGGCGCGGTGCGCGGCGTCGGCGACGTCCTCGGGGCCGTTCTTGAGCTTCAGCATCAACCGGTAGTAGCTGGTGTTCAGCGACATCTTCAGCGCCTGGGCGATATTGCAGGTGCCGCAGCCGCCGCCTTCGACGTTGCTGATCTCGATGCCGTTGACCGTCAGCGGCGAGCTGTCCACCTGGTAGCCCAGGCCCATGCCCTGCTCCAGCGCGGCGACCAGCGCGAACACCTTGAAAGACGAGCCGGTCGGCAGGCCGGCCTGGGCGAAGTCGAAGCCGTTGGCGTCGGAGCCGCCGTAGTACGCCTTGACCCCGCCGGTCTTCGGGTCGATGGAGACCACGGCGGAGCGCATGTCGGCGTCTTGGCCGGACAGGGCCTGGGTGACGGCGTCCACGGCCGCCGCCTGGTCCTTCGGATCGATGGTGGTGGTGACCTGCAGTCCCTCGGTGTTGAGTTGCTGCTCGGAGATGTTGAACAGTTCCAGCAGCTCCCGGATCACCTGGCGTTCGATCAGCCCGTTGGGGCCCACCGTCTGGTTCTCCTGGCTGGCCTGGTCCGGCGAGATGGTGGGCGGGAACACCTGCTGGGCCCGCTGCTGTTGATCGAGCGCGCCGATGGTCACCATGCCGTCGAGCACCCAGTTCCAGCGTTCCGCCGCGCCCTCGGGATCCACCGCGGGATCCAGGGTCGACGGCCGCTGGATCAGCGCGGCCAGCAGCGCGCCCTCGGCGACGGTCAGCTCTTCGACGGGCTTGTCGAAGTAGGCCTGCGAGGCGGCCGAGATGCCGTAGGCGCCGCGGCCGAAGTAGATGATGTTCAGGTAGGCCTCGAGCACCTGGTCCTTGGACCACTGCCGGGACATCTTGGTGGAGATGACGAGTTCTTTGGCCTTGCGGATCAGACCGCCCAGGCCGGACCGGGCGTCGCCGACCAGCGCGTTCTTCACGTACTGCTGGGTGATCGTCGAACCGCCCTGGGTGTCGCCGCCGATCAGGTTGTTCTTGAACGCGCGGGCGAACCCGTTGAGCGAAAAGCCGGGGTTGCTGTAGAAATCGCGGTCCTCGGCGGCCATCACGGCGTCGCGGACGTGCACCGGAATCTGGTCGATCTTGACGTCAACGCGGTTGCCCTCCGGCGGCACGATCTTGGCCAGCTCCGAACCGTCGGAGGCGAGGATGGTCGAGACCTGCGCGGTCCGGATGTCACCGGGTTTGGGCACGTCGACGATCGCGTAGGCCATTCCGAACGTGACGATCGGAAGCAGCAGCATGATCACCACGGCGGCCAGGGCGCCGCGGCGCACCCACCGCCAATTGATCCGGCTGCTGAACTCCGCGAGCGGGCTGCGGCCTGCCGCGGCCGGCTTCTTGGCGGGTTCGGGTTCCGCGGTCGGGCGCTTCGGCGCCGGAACCCCGTCGAGCGCAGCCTTGACCACGTCGATCGGGTCTGCCAGCGCCGGGTCGAGATCGGGCTTCGGCGGCACCGGCGGGAGCACGGTGGTCGGGTCGGCGCCGATCGGTCCGGACCGACCGGCGTTGGGGCCCGACGCCGGCGACTGCGGACCGGAGCGCGGCGAATTCGGGCCCGACGGCGGCGGGTTGGGACCTGAGGGCGGCAGGTTGGGACCCGAGCGGGGCGGGTTCGGCCCCGAGGGCGGCGACTGCGGACGCTGCGGTTCGTTGGGAGGTGTGGTCACTGGCCCTGGGCGCCTTTGCGCGCGGTCCTGGTGCGCGGGGTCTTCGGAGACTTCGGCAGTCCCAGCACGTACGACTTCACCAGGTGATTCCAACTGCAGGTTCGGCAGACTTCGACGACATGGACAGCGAACTCCTCATAGCGGGTGGCCAGGATGACCAGCTCTTCTGCGGTGCGCGCTGACCCCGACACAGCGCCCAGGTGGTCCCCGAACACCCAGGACACCAGGGTCAGCGGTTCCTTGCGGCAGATCGGGCAGGTGACCGAGCTCTGCTTGCCGTGGAACTTGGCCGCGCGCAGCAGGTACGGGTTGGCGTCGCACACTTCGGTGACCCCGGTCCTGCCGGAATACACCTCGGCCAGCAGCGACCGGCGCCGAAGCGCATAGTCCACCACCTGTCGCTGCAATCGCACGATGACCAGAGTACGTCGCCACCCCCAAGCCAGAGGCGGGACAGGCGCCCACCGCCTACGATCACTGCCGTGACGACCCGACAGACCGCGCGGACCCGGGCCAAAGACGCCGATCGTGATGACACCTGCAAGGTCCTCGACAGCGCGCTGGCCGACGGCCAGCTGTCCGGCATGGAGCACGCCCAGCGCGTGAAGGCGGCCACCACCGCCGCGACGCTGGGTGATCTGCAGGCCCTCACCGACGATCTGCAGACCGGCAACGCACCGGTCAAACTGCCCAACCTGCGCCCGGCCAGCCGGCTCAGCGGAAACCAGGGCTGGGGTCTGCGCGCCGCGGTCGCGGGGGTGCTGGTGGTGCTCGGCATCGGGATCGGCTGGGGTCTGTACGGGAACACGTCGTCGCCGTTGAGTTTCACCAGCGATCCGGGCGCCAAGTCCGACGGCATCGAGCCCGTCGTGCTCACCCCGCCGCGGCAACTGCACTCCCTGGGCGGACTCAACGGTCTGTTCGAGCAGATGCGGCAGCGCTTCGGCGACACCGTCGGCTACCGAATGGTGGTCTATCCGGATTACGCGTCCCTGGACCGGCCCGACCCCGCCGAGCCGAGGCGGGTGCTGAACTACACCTATCGCGGCGGCTGGGACGATTCGTCGTCCTCGGCGCGGACCTCGGAGGACCAGGTGGTCGACCTGGCCAAGTTCGACGTCGAGAAGATCGTCGGCGTCCTGCGCGGCGCCCCCGAAACGCTCGGGATGCAGCCCGGCGACGTCAAGAACACCTACTTGATCATCGGCCCCTCCGGGGATGCCGAGGATCCCGAGTCGGTCGAGATCTCGGTGTACGCCAGCGGGGACTACGGCAGCGGCTACATCGAGTTGGCCCCGGACGCCCGGGTCAAACGGATCAGCTACCCCTGATCGGCGCGACCGGTCGCTCCCCCGCTGCGCTGGGGAGTGATTTCGCGCACGGATTTTGTGTCCGAATATATCGGCGCGATACTATTCACCGAACTGTTGAACCGCCGTAACGGTGGAACCTATCCGAGCAGGGAGGTGAGCACGTGCTGGAGCTGGCGATTCTGGGCCTGCTGCTCGAGTCCCCTATGCACGGCTATGAGCTGCGCAAACGGCTCACCGGGCTGCTCGGCGCGTTCCGCGCGTTCTCGTACGGCTCGCTGTACCCGGCGCTGCGCCGGATGCAGGCCGACGGGCTGATCGTCGAAGACGCCGCGCCCGTCGGGGCGGTGAAGGTGCGACGGGCCCGCCGGGTCTACCAGCTGACCGACGCGGGTCGCGAGCGGTTCACCGAACTGGTCGCCGACACCGGACCGCAGAACTACACCGACGACGGCTTCGGCGTGCACCTGGCCTTCTTCAACCGCACCCCGGCCGAGGCCCGGATGCGCATCCTGGAGGGCCGTCGGCGCCAGGTCGAAGAGCGCCGCGAAGGCCTGCGCGAGGCGATCACCCGAGCCAGCGGATCCCTGGATCGCTACACCAAGCAGTTGCACCAGCTCGGCTTGGAATCCAGCGAGCGGGAGGTCAAGTGGCTCAACGAGCTGATCGCGACCGAACGCGGTTCCCAGAACCTGCCGGAAACCCCCTGAACCCCAAACCCCTAAACAGCACCAAAGCAGTACCGATCGGAGGAGAACCCATGAGTGAGAACAACGTGACCGCGTCGACGGATGTGCGGGTCGCCATTGTCGGCGTCGGGAACTGCGCGTCCTCGCTTGTGCAAGGCGTGCAGTACTACAAGGACGCGGACGAGAGCTCGACCGTGCCCGGCCTCATGCACGTCAAGTTCGGGCAGTACCACGTCCGCGACGTGAAGTTCGTCGCCGCGTTCGACGTGGACGCGAAGAAGGTCGGCTTCGACCTCTCCGAGGCCATCTTCGCCTCCGAGAACAACACCATCAAGATCGCCGACGTGCCCCCGGCGGATGTCACCGTGCAGCGCGGCCCGACGCTGGACGGCATCGGCAAGTACTACGCGGACACCATCGAGGTCTCCGACGCCGAGCCGGTCGACGTGGTCAAGGCGCTCAAGGACGCGCGCGTCGACGTGCTGGTCTCCTACCTCCCGGTGGGCTCCGAGCAAGCCGACAAGTTCTACGCGCAGTGCGCGATCGACGCGGGTGTCGCCTTCGTCAACGCGCTGCCGGTGTTCATCGCCTCGGATCCGGTGTGGGCCAAGAAGTTCGAGGACGCCGGTGTGCCCATCGTCGGCGACGACATCAAGAGCCAGGTCGGCGCCACCATCACCCACCGCGTGATGGCCAAGCTGTTCGAGGATCGCGGAGTCACCCTGGACCGCACCTACCAGCTCAACGTCGGCGGCAACATGGACTTCAAGAACATGCTGGAGCGCGAGCGGCTGGAGTCCAAGAAGATCTCCAAGACCCAGGCGGTCACCTCCAACCTGACCGGCTCGCTGGCCGGCAAGGTCGAGGACAAGAACGTCCACATCGGCCCGTCGGATCACGTCGCCTGGCTCGATGACCGCAAGTGGGCCTACGTCCGGCTGGAAGGCCGCGCCTTCGGCGACGTGCCGCTGAACCTGGAGTACAAGCTCGAGGTGTGGGATTCGCCGAACTCGGCCGGCATCATCATCGACGCCGTGCGCGCCGCCAAGATCGCCAAGGACCGCGGTATCGGCGGCCCGATCATCCCGGCGTCGGCGTACCTGATGAAGAGCCCGCCGAAGCAGCTGGCCGACGATGTCGCCCGCGCGCAGCTGGAAGAGTTCATCACCGGGTAGTCGTCCGCTGGCAAACCGTTCACAGCACAGAGTGCGGTGCGGTCCGGGCCCCGACGGGGGCGCGGTCCCACCGCACTCTTTTGCATTCGCCCCGGGTGGCGCCGACGTTCGGCACAGCCGCTCACAGCCAACAGGTTAGACTGACAAACCATGTCGGAAAGCAGCACCGGCGCCGGGGGGGAACCCGGCATCGAGGACGTCGCGGAGGGCTTGCAGCGCAGCCTCTCGCAACTGTTCTCGGTGCTACGCCGCGGAGATCACCCGCGGGCGGCGGCCACCGCGGGTGAGCTGACGCTGGCGCAGCTGTCCATCCTGGTGACCTTGCTGGAGACCGGCCCCATCCGGATGACCGATCTGGCGGCCCGGGAACGGGTGCGCACCCCCACCACCACCGTCGCGATCCGCCGGTTGGAGAAGCTCGGGCTGGTCAAACGCACCCGGGACCCGTCGGATTTGCGGGCGGTCCTGGTGGAGATCACCCCGAAGGGCCACGCCGAGCACCGCGAGGCCCTGGCGCACCGGCACGCGTTCCTGCTGGACCTGCTCAAACAGTTGCGCCCCGAAGACGTCCGGGCGATCAGCGACGCGCTGGAGCCCATGGAGCGGTTGGCCGAATGCGCCGACGACGGCGCCGGCGAGGACTCCTAGGATTTCCCAGCCGCGGTCAGCCGCGGTCAGCCGCGGTCAGCCGAGCCAGTCGAGCACGGCCGCCGCGGTCCAGGATTGCTGCATACTGCCCAGCGGCTCCCCGGTGAACGGCTCGTAGTACTCGGCGAACGACCCGTCGCAGACCTGACGTAATCCCTCCTGGCGCAACGCGTTCGCCCGGTCCGCCCAGCCGCGGCGGGCGAACGCCCAGGAGAACAGCCAGTTCATCACCGGCCAGATCGGCCCACGCCAGTATTCTCTCGGCCGGAAGTCCCGGGACACCGGCGAGGTGGACGGGATCAGCTGGTAGCGCAGGTCCGGATGACCGGCGAACCGCGGGCCTTCCAGGCGTCGGAGCAGGGCCCGCTCCTGATCGTGGCGCAGCCCTCCGCACAGCAGCGGCGCGAACGAGGCGATGGTCTCGGTGTCCACCCACTGCTGGGCGCGCAGATCGAAATCCCGTGCCATGCCGGTGCGTTCGTCGGCGGTTCGCGCCACACCGGCGCGGAAACGCTCTGCCCAACCGTTGAGATCCCGAATGTCGGCGTGCGGCCGGTTGTGGTCCTCGCCGATCTCGGCCAGCACCGCGCAGGCCAGCGCGAAGATCGCCGACACGAACACGTCGCGCACCGCGAAGCTCATCGCGGACGGCAGCCGAAGGTCGTCGTAGCCGACGGATTTCATCTCCTCCAGCAGCCAGAGGTAGCGGTCGTACTCACCGTCGGACGGACGCTGGCTCGGGTCGGTGATGATCTGCGAATCCGCGCGCTGATACGCCGGCAGCCGCCCGGGAATCACGTTGGCGTACGCGCCATCCCAGCGCGGCGAGTTGTCCATCCCGGACTCCCAGCCGTGATACATCGTGATCAGCCCGACCCCGTCCGGATCGCGGGCTTCGGCGAGCCAGCGGTGCCAGCGGATCAGGTCGTTCCAGCGGCGGTCCAAGAACGCGTCGGCCACCGCCCTGGTGGAGCGGCCCCGAGACCGGGCGTGCTCCAGAATCCGTTGCACCGCAATGGCATGCACCGGGGGCTGGGTGATGCCCGAGGTCTGTCGCCCGATCGGCGCGTCGGCGGCGAGCTGCCCGCAGGCCCACCGCGCGGGACCCGGGAAGTAGCCGTCGACGCCGCTGGCGAACACGATGTGCGGGACCATGCCGTTGCCCCACTGCGCGGAGAACAAGGTGTCCAGTTCGACCACCGCGCGTTCCACCGACAGCGGGGCCAGCCCGACCGCCACGAACGCGGCGTCCCAACTCCACATGTGCGGGTACAGCTGTGGCGCGGCGGTGGTCATCTCCCCCAGGTCATTGCCCCGCAGCAGGTAGGCGGCGCGAGCCGCCAACTGCGTCGGAGAGAAGATCGGAGTCCGGGCCACTCGATCATTCTGCGCGGCCACCAGCGGTTGCGCGACCGCAGCTGGCCTACTGTGACCAGATGCCCTCCGCACTGATCACCGGCGCATCCCGCGGGCTCGGCGCCGCCATCGCCGACGCGCTGGCCCCGACCCACACCCTGTTGCTGGCGGGCCGGCCCTCCGATGACCTGGACGCGGTGGCCCAGCGGCTCGGCGCCACCACCTGGCCGATGGACCTCACCGACGCCGAAAGCGTCGAGGCGACCGTCGAGGTGCTCGACGAACTCGACGTGCTGGTGCACTGCGCCGGGGTGGCCTACCCGGGCCGGGTCGGCGAGTCCTGCCTCGAGGAGTGGCGGGCGACCTTCGAGGTGAACATCCTGGGCCCGGTGGCGCTGACCCTGGCGCTGCTGCCGGCGCTGCGGGCTGCCCGCGGCCGGGTGGTGTTCATCAACTCCGGGGCGGGCCGCAGCCCGTCGCCCGGACTTGCGTCCTATGCGGCCAGCAAGTTCGCGTTGCGCGGGTTCGCCGAATCCCTGCGCGCCGACGAGCCGAGCCTGCGGGTGACGACCGTCTATCCGGGCCGCATCGACACCGATATGCAGCGCGATCTGGTCGCCTACGAGGGCGGCGACTATCGCCCGGAGCGGTTCCTGAAGCCCGAGACGGTGGCCGCCGCCGTCGCCGGCGTGGTGAACACCCCCGCCGACGCAAGCGTGCACGAGCTCGTCATCAGACCACCAGGTTGACCAGCTTGCCGGGCACCACGATGACCTTCCTGGGGGCGGCGCCGGCGAGGAAATCGCGCACCTTCTCATCGGCCAGCGCCGCGGCTTCCAGGGTGGCGCGGTCCGCGTCGGCGGCCACCGTGATCCGGCCGCGCACCTTGCCGTTGACCTGCACCGGGTATTCGACGGTGTCCTCGGCCAAGTAGGACTCGTCGAGCACCGGCCACGGGCCGTGCGCCAGCGAGTCGTCGTGGCCGAGCCGGCGCCACAGTTCTTCGGCCAGGTGCGGCGCGAGCGGCGCGGCCATCAGCACCAGCGGCTCCACGGCCGCGGCCGGCGCCCCGTCGGGGTAGGCCTTGGTGAGGTGGTTGGTGTATTCGATGAGCTTCGCGGCGGCGGTGTTGTTGCGCAGCCCGACGTAGTCGTCGGACACCCCGGCAATGGTCCGGTGCAACGCCTTCAGCGTGTCCTCGCTGAGTTCGCCGTCGCCGCAACGCAGTTCGCCGCTCTCCTCCTCGACCACCAGACGCCACAGTCGCTGCAGGAACCGCTGCGCGCCGACGACGTCCTTGGTGGCCCACGGCCGGGACGCCTCCAGTGGGCCCATCGACATCTCGTAGACCCGCAGGGTGTCCGCGCCGAAGCCGTCGCAGATCTCGTCCGGGGAGATGGAGTTCTTCAGGCTCTTGCCGATCTTGCCGAACTCCTGATTCACCTCCTGCTCCCCGTCCGGGCCGGTCAGGAAGAACCGGCCGTCACGCTCGATCACGTCGGCGGCGGGGACGTAGGCGCCGCGGGCGTCGGTGTAGGCGTACGCCTGGATGTAGCCCTGGTTGACCAGCCGGCGATACGGCTCGCGGGAGCTGACGTATCCGAGGTCGTAGAGCACCTTGTGCCAGAACCGCGAGTACAGCAGGTGCAGCACCGCGTGCTCCACGCCGCCGACGTAGAGGTCCACCCCGCCGGGATCGTTCGGCCCGTGCTCGGCCGGCCGCGGCCCCATCCAGTAGGTCTCGTTCTCCAAGGCGCAGAACGCATCCGGGTTGTCCGGGTCGGCGTAGCGCAGTTCGTACCAGGAGCTGCCGGCCCACTGCGGCATCACGTTGGTGTCGCGGGTGTAGATCTGCGGACCGTCGCCGAGGTCGAGCTCAACCTGAACCCAGTCGGTCGCCTTGCCCAGTGGCGGCGACGGTTCGCTGTCGGCGTCGTCGGCGTCGAAGGTGGCCGGCGAGTAGTCGGCGACGTCGGGCAGTTCGACCGGCAGCAGGTGTTCGGGCAGCGCGTGCGCGCGGCCGTCGGCGTCGTAGACGATCGGGAACGGCTCGCCCCAGTAGCGCTGACGCGCGAACAACCAGTCCCGCAGCTTGTACTCGATGCGGGCGGCGCCGCGGCCGTCGTCGATCAGCCGCTGCGTCATCGCCGCCTTCGCCTCGGCCACCGGCATGCCGTCCAGGAAGCCGGAGTTCACCAGCACCCCGTCGCCGGTGTGCGCGGCCTGTGAAATATCCCCGCCGGCAACGACTTCCACGATCGGGAGGCCGAATTCGCCGGCGAAGTCCCAGTCCCGCTGGTCCCCACCGGGGACCGCCATGATGGCCCCGGTGCCGTAACCGGCCAGCACGTAGTCGGCGATGAAGATCGGAACCGGTTGCCCGGTGGCGGGATTCGTCGCGTACGCGCCGAGGAACACACCGGTCTTGGTCTTATTCTCCTGGCGCTCCAAGTCCGACTTCGCGGCCACCGCGGACCGGTAGGCCGCGACCGCCTCGCGCGGGGTGGCCGCGTCATAGGTCCAGCGCGGGTCCACATCGTCGGGCCAGGCGTCGGCGACCAGCCGGTCGACGAGCTCGTGCTCGGGCGCCAGCACCAGGTAGCTGGCGCCGAACAGGGTGTCCGGGCGGGTGGTGAACACCTCGATGTCCGCATCGGCGGCGGCGAAGAACACCGTGGCGCCGGTGGATCGCCCGATCCAGTTGCGCTGCATGGCCTTGACCTTGTCCGGCCAGTCCAGGTCGTCGAGGTCGTCGAGCAGCCGGTCCGAGTAGGCGGTGATCCGCATCATCCACTGCCGCAACCGTTTCCGGAACACCGGGAAGTTTCCGCGCTCACTGCGGCCGTCGGAGGTGACCTCCTCGTTGGCCAGCACGGTGCCCAGCCCGGGGCACCAGTTGACCATCGAATCGCTGCGGTAGACCAGCCGGTGGCCGTCGATCACGTCGGCGCGCTCCCCCGCGCTCAGTTCCGACCAGCTCCGGCCATCGGCCGGGGTGCGGCGGCCGTCGGCGTATTCGGCGATCAGCTCGGAGATCGGGCGGGCCCGCTGGGCCTCGGCGTCGAACCAGGCGTTGTAGATCTGCAGGAAGATCCACTGCGTCCACTTGTAGTAGCCGACATCGGTGGTGGAGAAGCTGCGCCTGCTGTCATGGCCGAGGCCGAGGCGGGACAGTTGGCGGCGGAAGTTGACGATATTGGCCTCGGTGCGGATCCGCGGGTGCGTGCCGGTCTGGATCGCGTACTGCTCGGCGGGCAGGCCGAACGCGTCGAAGCCCAGCGCGTGCAGCACATTGCGCCCGGTCATCCGGTAGTAGCGGGCGTAGACATCGGTGGCGATGTAACCCAGCGGGTGCCCGACGTGCAGCCCGTCGCCGGACGGGTAGGGGAACATGTCCTGGACGAACATCTTGTCGGCGGGAACCGGGGATCCGTCCGCGGGCGCCAGGTCGCCGACCGGGTTGTCGACGTTGAAGGTGCCGCGCCGCGCCCACTCGGCCTGCCAGGCCGCCTCGATGGCGCCGGCGAGCTCGGCGGTGTACCGGTACGGCGGCGAGTCGGAGTCCGACGCGTGCTGGGGTGCGGATTCAGTCACCCGAACAGGGTATAAGGGCTGCTTTCGCGGTCCGCACCTCGCGGCCGGTTGGCGGCCGGGCGGGCCCGGTGTCAACGGGAGGTCTCGGTTCCGTCGCGCCCTGGTCAGCGCTTGGTCCCAGCTCGGTCCCAACCCCGCCGAGAATTCGGGGACCCGACCGTCGGCGGGATACATTCAGCTGCGAGCAGGGCGAGGAATTCGATATCGAGGACCCTGCGGAACTTCTGGAAGGACACCCTGGTGCGCAACGACAACGTCGTTCGGTGGCGTCTGATCCTGGGCGGCGCCGCCACAAGTTTCGCGATGGCCGCGGCGAGCGTCGTCGGCCTCCCGGCGGCCTCGGCCGACCCGATCCCGGTGCTGCCGGGACCAACGCCCGCTCCGACCGCGCCCGCCGTCACCCCGGCGGCCGACCCGCTGACCGCGCCGCACGGCGCCGGGATCACGCCGGTCACCCCGACGCAGGTCGCGCTGGCCCCGGCCACCTCCGGCACGCTGTTCGAGTACTTCGACGGCCACGGCGTGAAGATGGAGCCGCAGCAGGCCGCCACCTTCCGCGCGCTGAGCATCGCGCTGCCGGTGCCGACCGGCTGGACGCAGGTTCCGGATCCGAACGTGCCCGACGCGTTCGCGGTCATCGCCGATCGCAACGGCGGCGACGGGCTGTACACCTCGAACGCACAGCTGACCGTCTACAAGCTGGTCGGCGAGTTCGACCCGAACGACGCGATCACGCACGGTTTCATCGACGCGCAGGCGCTGCCGAAGTGGCAGACCACCGACGCCTCGTTGCAGCCCTACGGCGGGTTCCCGTCGTCGCGCATCGAGGGGACGTTCCGGGAGAACGACAGCACCGTGAACACCTTCCGCCGGCACGTCATCGCCAGCACCGGGACCGACCGCTACCTGGTGTCGCTGTCGGTGAACACCTCGGTGAACCAGGTGGTGGCCAGCGCCGACGCGACCGACGCCATCGCCAACGGCTTCCGGGTCACCGATCCGGCGGCCGCCCCCGCCGCCCCGGCGCCCGGGCAGCCGACCGCGCCCGGACCCAACGCCCCCGCGCAGCTGACCCAGCCGGCTGTGCCCGGCCAGGCCCCGGCCGCCGTCGCGCCGTCGCCGGTGTCCACCATTCCGGGCCGGGCGACCACCACGCTGCCGGGCGCGTCCAGCACCCCGCTGGCCGTCCCGGTGTCCGCCCCCCGCTGATCGGATTGGCTTCGCCCGCCCGATAGCTCGTAGGGTGGCTGGCATGCAGATCGCGGGTGTGCTGTGCCTGGTGGCCGGAGTGCTGGCCGCGGTGGCCGCGCTGCGCAATCAGCGGGTGGTGTCCGGCCACGAAGCCCCGATCCGGCAGGCGCTGGCCCCGACCCAGTACGCCGGCGCCGGGCTGCTGGTGGTCGGCGGGATCGCCGCGCTGATCCGGCCGGAGTCGACGCTGCTGGTGCTGATCGGGTGTGTGGTCGGCGCGCTGGCGACGATCGCCGCCGGCTCGTGGCGGGCCGCCCGGATCGCGGTCACCGAACCCCAGTCGGCCGGCGGTGGAGGCTGCGGCGGCAGCGGTGGTGGCTGCGGCGGTTGCGGCCAGATCTGCGGAAACTAGTTCCGGCTGAGGTCGATCGGATGGGTGGCCAACATGGCCAGCGGCAGCGGCTGACGGCGTAGCACCCGGGCCCACAGGTCCACCCGCGGTTCCACCAGCACATCCGAGGGCAGCGCGGACAGCACGATCCAATCGTCGCGCTCGATCTCGCCCTCCAGCTGACCGGTGGTCCAGCCGGAGTAGCCGGCGAAGATGCGGGCCGCCTCGATATGCGGCGCGACGGTCTCCGGATCGGCCTCCAGGTCCACCATCGCGATGCGGCCCTGCACGTGCCGCAGCCCGGGCACCCCGTCGACGTCCTCGCCGGAGCGCACGATCGCCAGGCAGAGCGCCGAATCACGCTTCACCGGCCCACCGACGAACATCGTCTTCGGTTTGGAGACCACACCGGCCCAGGCGGGCAGCACGTTGTACACAGCCGTCTCACTGGAGCGGTTGAGCACCACCCCGAGGGTGCCGCCGTCGTTGTGTTCGACGACGAAGATGACGCTGCGCCGAAACGTCGGCTCCATCAGGTCGGTGTTGGCCAGCAGCAGAGTCCCGGCGCGGACCCGCTGCGCCGCGGGGGCGACGTAGTCCTCGGGATCCTCCGGTTGTGGCATCCCTCCATCATGGCATCGCCACCGCGGAGCGGGAACCCTTTGTAGGCTGAACGACGCGGCGCGCATCTCGGCGGCTGTTCTTTCGGGGAGTGGTCCATTGGTTGACGCGCGCGCCTCCGCGGCAGCATGGCGGTCGGTGCGCGAGCTGCCCGATTTCCGTCGGCTGCTGGAGTTGCGGGTGGCCAGCCAGTTCGGCGAGGGCCTGTTCCAGGCGGGGCTGGCCGGCGCGTTGCTGTTCAATCCGGAGCGGGCCGCCACGCCGTGGGCGATCGCCGGCGCGTTCGCGGTGTTGTTCCTGCCGTACTCGCTGCTCGGCCCGTTCGCCGGCGCGCTGCTCGACCACTGGGATCGCCGGCTGGTGCTGGTGGGGGCCAATATCGGGCGGCTGGTGATGCTGCTCGGCGTCGCCGCGCTGCTCGCCGCCCGCGCCGGCGACCTGGCGATCCTGTGCGGCGCCCTGGTCATCAACGGGCTGACCCGATTCGTGGCCTCCGGGTTGTCGGCGTCGATTCCGCACGTGGTCCCGCGCGACCGGGTGGTGTCCTGCAACTCGCTGGCGGCCGCCGCCGGCGCGGTGGCGACCTTCCTGGGCGCCAACTTCATGCTGTTGCCGCGCTGGCTGTTCGGCGCCGGCGACACCGGGGCGTCGGTGGTGATCCTGATGACCCTGGTCCCGATCGGGGTGGCGCTGTTGCTCGCGCTGCGGTTCACCCCGCACGGCCTCGGGCCCGACGAGACCTCCCGGACCATTCACGGGTCGGTGCTCTACACCGTCGCCACCGGCCTGGCGCACGGCGCGCGCACCGCGCTCTCGGTGCCGTCGGTGACGGCCACGCTGGCCGGGCTGCTCGCGCACCGGATGGTGTTCGGCATCAACACCCTGCTGGTGCTGGTCATCGTCCGGCACTCCGACGTCGGATCGGTCGCGGTGGCCGGGTTGGGCACCGCAGTGTTGTTCGTGGCCGTCACCGGCACCGGATCGTTCCTGGCGACGGTGCTGACCCCCGCGCTGATCCGGCGCTGGGGCCGGTACGCGGCGCCCAACCGGGCGCTGCTGGCCGGCGCCGTCATCCAGCTCTGCGCGCTGGGTTTGGACCTGCCGGTGATGATGGCGTGCGGCTTCTTTCTCGGCGCCGCCGGGCAGGTGGTCAAGCTCAGCGCCGACGTGGCCATGCAACTCGACGTCGACGACGCCCTCCGCGGGCACGTGTTCGCCATCCAGGACTCGGTGTTCTGGGTGGCGTTCGTCGCCGCGGTGACCGCCGCCGCGGCGGTCGTCCCACCCGACGGCCACTCCCCCGCCCTGGTGGCCACCGGATCGGTGATCTACCTGGCCGGGCTGGCCGCGCACGCGGTGCTCGCCCGCTGGCCCGCGCTGGCCACCGAGCCGGCGCGCGATGACGAACCACCGCGGGGATAGGGTGCACTGATGGCCGAGCTGAGCACTATCGTCGCCGATCTGCGCTCCGAGAGCGACGACCTGGACGCGCTGGTGGCCGAGCTGCCCGCGCAGCGCTGGGCCGAAGCCACGCCCGCGCCGGGCTGGACCATCGCCCATCAAATCGCGCACCTGTACTGGACCGACCGGGTGTCCCTGATCGCGATCACCGACCCGGACGGATTTCAGCAGCTGCTCACCGAGGCGTGGCAGAACCCGACCGGTTTCGTCGACGACGGCGCGGACGAACTCGCGGCGCTGCCGCCGGAGGAGCTGCTCGACGCCTGGCGGCAGACCCGCGGCGCGCTGCACGACGCGCTGCTGACGGTGCCCGACGGGCAGAAGCTGCCGTGGTTCGGGCCGCCGATGAGCGCGGCGTCGATGGCCACCGCGCGGACCATGGAGACCTGGGCGCACGGCCTGGACGTCGCCGACGCCCTCGGGGTGTCCCGCACGCCGACGGCCCGGCTGCGGTCGGTCGCGCACCTGGGGGTCCGCGCCCGCGACTACGCCTACCTGGTCAACCAGCTGACCCCGCCCGCCGAGCCGTTCTACGTCGAGCTGACCGGGCCGGGCGGCGAGGTGTGGACCTGGGGCGATCCGGACGCGGCGCAGCGGGTGACCGGGTCGGCGTTGGACTTCTGCATGCTGGTCACCCGTCGCCGCAATCCGGCCGAGCTCGACGTCGTCGCCGTCGGCGACGACGCGCAGCAGTGGCTGACTATCGCCCAGGCGTTCGCGGGCCCTCCGGGCCAGGGTCGCTGAGCGGGCTCGCCCCGTCGGCGCGTCCGTCGCCGTCGGCGTCCACCAGGCGCACGTCCCAGCGGCCGTCGCCATCGACGTCGACGTAGCCGCCGTCGTAACCGCCGGCCGGGGCGCGGGACAGCACCCGGTCGGCCAGACCGTCACCGTTGTCGTCGAAGAACTCGTCGTCGGCCAGCCCGTCGCCGTCGAAGTCCGCCGGTGATCCGGTGTGCTCGGCCCCGTCGAGCGCCAGCCAGCGCAGCGGTGACCCCCGGCCGACCGGGTCGGCGGCCAGCGCCCACACGCCGGTCCCGTCGTCGGTGAACCAGCGCTGATCCGGCGAGCCGGCGTCGAGCACGACGTGATCGGCCGTCCCGTCGCCATCGAGGTCGGCCAGCGCGTCGTCGCTCGCCCCATCGCCGTCGAAATCCAGACCGACGGCGTCGAACACCCCGTCACCGTCGATGTCGAGATCCATCGGGCTGTCGAACACCGACGCCGTCCCGTCCCCGGGGCCCAGGCAGTACTCCATACCGGTTTCAGACGCCGGCGGAGCCCTCCCGGTTCCACCAATCCAAGAGCTCGGCCCGGGCCTCGTCGGGGTCCAGCGGGCCGCGTTCCATCCGCAGTTCCTTGAGGTGGCGCCAGGCGCGGCCGACCTCCGGTCCGGCCGAGATGCCGAGCAGCTCCATGATCGCGTTGCCGTCCAGGTCCGGGCGAACCCGCGCCAGGTCCTCCTTGGCGGCCAGCTCGGCGATCCGGTGCTCCAGCTCGTCGTAGGTGGCCTGCAGCCGGGCGGCGCGGCGCTTGTTACGGGTGGTGCAGTCGGCGCGGACCAGCTTGTGCAGCCTGGCCAGCAGCGGCCCGGCGTCGGTGACGTAGCGGCGCACCGCCGAATCGGTCCACCGGCCGTCCCCGTAGCCGTGGAACCGCAGGTGCAGATACACCAGCTGGGACACGTCGTCGACCATCTGCTTGGAGTACTTCAACGCCCGCATCCGCTTGCGGGTCAGCTTCGCGCCGACCACCTCGTGGTGGTGGAAACTGACCCCGCCGCCCGGCTCGTGACGACGGGTGGCGGGCTTGCCGATGTCGTGCAGCAGCGCAGCCCAGCGCAGCACCAGGTCCGGGCCGTCGTCCTCCAGGTCGATGGCCTGACGCAGCACCGTCAACGAATGCTGGTAGACGTCCTTGTGCTGGTGGTGCTCGTCGATGGCCATCCGCATCCCGCCGACCTCGGGCAGGATCTGCTCGCCGAGGCCGGTGGACACCATCACCTCGATGCCGGCGGCCGGGTCGGCGCCGAGCATCAGCTTGTCCAGTTCCGCGGCGATCCGCTCGGCGGTGATCCGCGACAGCTGCGGCGCCATCTCCTCGATGGCCGTCCGCACCCGCGGCGCCAACGCGAAGCCGAGTTGGGAGACGAACCGGGCCGCGCGCAGCATCCGCAGCGGGTCGTCGCCGAACGACACCTGCGGGGCCGACGGGGTGTCGAGCACCCGCTCCCGCAGCGCGGCCAGCCCGTTCAGCGGATCGACGAACTCACCGGGTCCGTCGGCGGTGATGCGGACCGCCATCGCGTTGACGGTGAAGTCCCGGCGCACCAGATCACCGGCCAGGGTGTCGCCGAAGGCGACCGTCGGGTTGCGCGACACCTGGTCATAACTGTCGGCCCGATAGGTGGTGATCTCCACCTGGTGGCCATGGCGCGCGGCGCCGACCGTCCCGAACGCGATGCCGGTGTCCCACATCGCGTCGGCCCACGGCTGCAGTATGCGTTGCACTTCGTCGGGTCGGGCGCTGGTGGTGAAGTCGAGGTCGCCGCCGAGCCGGCCCAGCAGCGCGTCGCGCACCGTGCCGCCGACCAGGTACAGCTCATGTCCGGCGAGCTGGAAGCGCGCGCCGAGGTCCGCCAGCACGTGACGGTGGCCGGTCAGCGCGACGGCCGCGCGCGCCAGCAGCTCCGCGTCGGCGGTGTCATCGGTGTCGGGCACGGTCGACAAGCCTATCGGCGCCGATAGGCTGGACGCACCGAGGTTTGAAGGAGCCAGCGTGGACCTCATGCCGTACATCCTGTTCGCGGTGTTCCTGCTCGCCGTCGTGGCGTTCGTGGTGTGGCGGCGACGCCGCAACCGGGGCGACGAGAACGCCCAGCTTCCGCCCTGCTGCCGCTGACGGAGTTCACCGGCGGTAAAACTCCCGGTCACCGGCGAGTGCCGTCGATTGGGAATAAACCTGACCGCTACCATCGCTTAGGTGTCGGACGGTGAACAGGGCAGGCCGCGGCGACGCCGTGGCCGCCGCCGCGGTCGCCGTTCGGGTCCGGCTGCCCGCAACCGCGCCGAGCAGTCCCCCGACACCCCGCCGTCGGCCCCGAGTCCCGACACCGCCGCCCCGGCCTCCCCGGCCCCGTCCCGCCGCCGTCGCGCCGCCACCCGGTTGCGGACGGTGCACGAGATCTCCGCGGGCGGGCTCGTCATCGACGGCCTGGACGGCCCGCCGGAGGAGGCGCTGGCCGCGCTGATCGGCCGGATCGACCGCCGCGGCCGGATGCTGTGGTCGATGCCGAAGGGGCATATCGAGCAGGGCGAGACCGCCGAGCAGACCGCCATCCGCGAGGTCGCCGAGGAGACCGGGATCGAGGGCAAGGTGCTGGCCTGCCTCGGCAGCATCGACTACTGGTTCGTCACCGAAGGCCGCCGGGTGCACAAGACGGTGCACCACTATCTGCTGCGGTTCGCCGGCGGTGAGCTGTCCGACAGTGACCGCGAAGTCGCCAAGGTGGCCTGGGTGCCGCTGTCGGAACTGCCGTCCCGGTTGGCCTACGCCGACGAGCGCCGGCTCGCGGAGGTCGCCGGCAAACTGATCACCCTGCTGCAGGCCGATGGCCCGTCGGCGCTGCCGCCGCTGCCGCGCAGCGCACCGCGACGACGGCCGCAGACCCATTCCCGCAGCCGCAACCATCGCCCCGACGACGGCAGCCGCGGGCAGGCAAACGGCCACGGTCCCGCACTGTGATCCACCCCCGCGGGCGCAGCGTGTGGGCGGTGCTGGTCGTGCTGCTGCTGGTCCTGGCCCCCGCCGCGCTGCCCCCGCGCGCAGCCGCCGAGCCCGAGACACAGTTCCTGCGGGTCGAGCTGTCGCGGGTGACCCCCGAATTGGTCGACACCGCCAGCGATCCGACCGTGACTGTCGAAGCCAGCATCGTCAATGTCGGCGACCGCCCGGTCAACGACGTGGTGGCGCGGCTGGAGCGGGCGCAACCACTGGCCGCCACCACGGGGTTGCGCACCACCCTGACCGAGGTCGCCACCACCGGGTATGAGCCGGTCGGCCCGTTCCTGGACATCCCGGGCCCGCTGCAGCCGGGTGAGCGGGCCTCGGTGCGCTTCGATTACCCGCTGCGTTCGGTCGGCGCGGAGTCCCTCGGCATCGACCACCCGGGGGTCTACCCGCTGCTGGTGAATGTGAACGGCACGCCGGACTTCGGATCGCCGGCCCGCCTCGCGGACACCCGGTTCCTGCTTCCCGTGCTGGGCGCCCCGTCGGCGTCCGGGGACCCGGAATCCTTCGCCGGACCCGACGACGCCACCGGCCCGGACGTCGTCATCGTCCCGGACACCACCCGCCCGGTCCGACTGACCATGCTCTGGCCGCTGGCCGACCGGCCTCGACTGGCGCCCGGGCTCCCCGGCGGCGCCACCCCGATCCGGTTGATCGACGACGAGCTGGCGACCGAACTGTCCCCCGGCGGCCGGTTGGACGCGTTGCTGTCGACGGTCGAGTTCGCCACCGCCGCGGAATCAGATCCCGACGGCGATCTCACCGGCGCCCTGTGCCTGGCGGTGGATCCGGACCTGCTGGTGACGGTGAACGCCATGACCGGCGGCTATCTGGTCCCCGCAAACCCCGACGGGACCGGTGACCTGCGCCCCGGCACGGGCGAGGCCGCGGCGGTCGCCTGGCTGGACCGGTTGCGCAAGCTCGCGGACCGGATGTGCGTGACCGCGCTGCCGTACGCCCAAACCGACCTCGACGCGGTGCAGCGCGTCGGCGACGACCAGCTGTCGGCCTTCGCCACCACCGGCGCCGAGGACCTGGTGGATCAACTGCTCGGCGTGACCTCGCTGCGCGGTCTCACCGTGTTCGGCGACGGCCCGCTCACCCCGGACGCGTTGGCGCTGCTGAACCACAACGGCACGGCGGTGGCGATCGCGCCGGCCTCGGCGACCGCGGAGTCCACCCCCGATCTCGGCCGGCGCCGAGTCAGCGACCAGGTCGCGGTGGCCCCGTTCGACCCGTCGGTGGCGGCCACCCTGGGGGCGCTCGGCGACCAGCCCGTCACCCCGGGCTATCTGGACACCTCGCTGGTCCCCGACCGGCCGGAATCCTCGGCGGCGGCTCGCCGGCAGGACGCGGTGGGCGCGGTGCTGTGGCAGAGCCTGCATCCCGACGCCGAACCCCGGGACCAGATCCTCGCCCCTCCCCCGAACTGGGGGGTGAGCCCCGACGACGCCACCGCTGTGCTGCGCGCGCTGTCCACCCTGCTGGGCTCGGGGCTGGCGACGCCGCTGCCGCTACCTAACCTGATCGCCGAAACCGCGACCCTGCCGGGACCGCCGACTCCGGTCGACGAGTTCCCCACCGCCGCGCGGTTCGACGACTCGGTGATCGGCGCCATCAGCGACCAGAGCGCCCGGCTGCGCGGCCTGACCGAGGCGTTGGGGACGAACGCGCAGACCGGATTGACCGGCCAGGCCTACACCGCGCCGCTGCGCGAGGACATGCTGCGGGCGCTGAGCCAGTCCCAGCCGCTGGATGACCGCAACGGTCGCGCGCACCGCGCGCTGCAGTCCGTCGGCGGCACCATCGCCGACCTGTTCGGCGCGGTGCAGATCATCAACCCGGGTGGTTCCTACACCCTGGCGACCGAACGCAGCCCGCTGCCGTTGGCGTTCCGCAACGATCTGGCGGTCCCGATCCGGGTCCGGCTGCTCGTCGACGGGCCGCCGGGCATGACCGTCGGCGACGTCGGAGAGTTGGAACTGCCGCCGGGCTTCCTGCCCGTCAAGGTGCCGATCGAAGTGCACTTCACCCAGCGGTTCGCCGTCGACGTCGCGGTGCAGACCCCCGGCGGGCTGCCATTGGGCGAGCCGGTCCGGCTCTCCCTGCATTCCAACGCCTACGGCAAGGTGCTGTTCTTCGTCACGCTGGTGGCCGGCGCGACGCTGGCGCTGCTGACCGGCCGGAGATTGTGGCACCGATTCCGCGGCCGGCCCGACCGCGCCGACCTGGAACCGCCGGAGGCCGACCACCTGCACTGGCCGCACCGCACACCCGAGGAACCCGGAGGAAAGCCATGACGTCCTCTGCCGACAAGCCCCCGGTGCGCGAGGAGCTCTCCGACAAAGCGGTGGTGTCCCGGTCCTGGGGGATGGCCTTCGCCACGCTGATCAGCCGGATCACCGGGTTCATCCGGATCGTGCTGCTGGCCGCGATTCTCGGCGCGGCGCTGTCCAGCGCCTTCACCGTGGCCAATCAGCTGCCCAACCTTGTCGCGGCGCTGGTGCTGGAGGCCACCTTCACCGCCATCGTCATCCCGGTGCTGGCCCGCGCCGAACGCGACGATCCCGACAACGGCGCGGCGTTCATCCGGCGGTTGGTCACCATCGCCACCGCGCTGCTGGCGGTGGCGACCATCGTCTCGGTGGCCGCCGCCCCGTTCCTGGTCCGGATGATGCTGGGCGATGACCCGCAGGTCAATCAGCCGCTGACGACGGCGTTCGCCTATCTGCTGTTGCCGCAGGTCATCTTCTACGGGTTGACCGCGGTGTACATGGCGATCCTGAACACCCGCAACATCTTCGGGCCGCCGGCCTGGGCGCCGGTGGTCAACAATGTGGTGGCCATCGCGACCCTCGGTGTGTATCTGCTTGTGCCGGGCGAACTTTCGATCGACCCGGTGGAGATGGGCAATGCGAAACTGCTGGTGCTGGGCATCGGCACCACCCTCGGCGTGGTGGCTCAGGCCTCGGTGCTGCTGGTCTCCATCCGGCGGCAGAACATCAGCCTGAAACCGCTGTGGGGCATCGACGCCCGGCTGAAGCGCTTCGGCGCGATGGCCGCGGCGATGGTGCTCTACGTGCTGATCTCGCAGATCGGCCTGGTCGTCGGCAACCAGATCGCCAGCACCGCCGCCGCGTCGGGCCCGGCGATCTACAACTACACCTGGCTGGTGCTGATGCTGCCGTTCGGCATGATCGGCGTCACCGTGCTGACCGTGGTGATGCCGCGGCTGAGCCGCAACGCCGCCGCCGACGACACCGCCGGGGTGCTCGCGGACCTGTCGCTGGCCACCCGGCTGACCATGATCACGTTGATCCCGATCGTCGCGTTCATGACGGTAGCCGGGCCGGCGATGGGCAGCGCGTTGTTCGCCTACGGCAACTTCGGTTCGGTCGACGCGAACTATCTCGGCATCTCCATCGCGCTCTCGGCGTTCACCCTGATTCCGTATTCGATGACGCTGCTGCAGCTGCGGGTGTTCTACGCCCGCGAGCAGCCCTGGATCCCTATCGCGGTGATCCTCGGCATCACCGCCGTCAAGATCGTCTTCTCGCTGATGGCGCCGCACCTGACCGACAACCCGGAGCTGGTCGCCGGTTACCTGGGGGCCGCCAACGGCCTCGGTTTCGTGGCCGGCGCGGTCGTCGGGCACGTGCTGTTGCGCCGGACGCTGCGCCCGCCGTCGGGCCGGTTGTACGGCGGTTCCGAAGTGCGCACCGTCGCAGTGACGTTGGGCGCCGCGCTGCTCGCGGCGTTGTTCGGGTACCTGTTCGACCGGGTCGCCGGGCTGGCCACGCTGACCGAGCGCGGCGGCGGGCCCGGCTCGCTGCTGCGGCTGGCGCTGCTGGGTCTGGTCATGCTGCCGATCGTGGTGGCGGTGATGGTGGTGGCCCGGGTGCCGGAGGCGCTGGCCGCCCGGGACATGCTCCGCCGTTGCCTCGGCCGGGCGCCGCTGGAAACTGTCGCCGTGTCGACGCCGGTGGCGGACCCGCTGACGTACTCTGACCCGATAAACGAGCCCGCATCGGCGCAGGCGGCGGCCCCCATGGTCGCCGCGGCGTCGCCGCCCGCGAAAGGATCCGCGGTGACCGACAGTCATCCAGACGATTCGAACTTGGCGCCAGCCGAGGGCTCTCTGGTGCCCGGAGCCTTGGTCTCCGACGGACGGTACCGCCTCCTGGTCTGCCACGGCGGCCCCGAGCATCTGCAGTTCTGGCAGGCCCTCGACACCGCCCTGGACCGCCAGGTCGCGTTGACCTTCATCGATCCCGACGGCGCGCTGCCGCCGGGCCAGCTGCGGGAAATCCTCTCCCGGACAATGCGGTTGAGCCAGATCACCGGATCCGGCATCGCCCGGATCCTGGATGTCACCGACACCGGCGCCGGCGGGCTGGTGGTGTCGGAATGGATCCGCGGCGGTTCGCTGCGCGAGGTCGCGGCCACCTCCCCGTCACCCATCGGCGGCGCCCGCGCCGTTCAGTCGCTGGCCGCCTCCGCTGCGGCCGCCCACAAGGCCGGCGTCGCGATGTCGCTGGACCATCCGGCCCGGCTGCGGGTCAGCATCGAAGGCGATGTGGCGCTGGCGTTCCCGGCGACCATGCCCGACGCGACTCCCGAGGAAGACATCCGCGGGATCGGCGCCAGTCTCTACGCGCTGCTGATCGACCGGTGGCCACTGCCGGAGTCCGGTGTCCCCAGCGGTCTGACGCCGGCCGACCGCGACGCCGACGGGCAGCCGTTGGAGCCGCGAATCATGAACCGCGGCATCCCGTTCCAGATTTCGGCTGCAGCTCTGCGCTCGGTGCAGGACAACGCCGGCATCCGGACCGCGCCGACCATGCTCAATCTTCTGCAACAGGCCACCGCGGTCGCCGACCGCACCGCGCTGATCGACTCCGTCGAGACCCCCGAGCCCGACGCCAAGAGCGGAAAGGGCGCCGCAGCCGAGCCGGACGCGGCCGCCAAGCGCAAGCGCGCGCTGATCATCGGGATCAGCGTCGGGGCGGCCATCCTGCTGGTGGCGTTGCTGCTGTTGGCCTCGGTGCTGAACAAGATGTTCGGCGATGTCGGCGGTGGGATCAACGGCGATCAACTCGGCCTCAACGCGCCGTCGCTGTCGCAATCCAGCACGCCCAACGCCGCTGCCACCGGCGCTGTGGTCAAACCCGTGACGGCGACGGAGTTCTCGCCCGAAGGTGGCTCCGACCATCCGGATCAAGCTCCGCTGGCCATCGACGACAACCCGAATTCGGCGTGGACGACCGATGAGTACACCGATCCGGTCCCGTTCCCGAACTTCAAGATCGGGCTGGGGCTGATGCTGGAACTGCCCGACCCGACGAAGGTCGGCTCGGTGACGTTGACGGTGCCCAGCACCGGAACCGCGGTGCAGATCCGGTCGGCGAAGTCGCAGACGCCGTCGTCGCTGGCGGACACCACCGAGCTGACCCAGCCGGTCACCCTGCAGCCCGGCAAGAACACCATCCCGGTGAACGCCGCCGAGCCGACCGAGCATCTGCTGATCTGGATCACCACGATGGGAACCACCGGCGGGAAGAACAAGACGGAGATCTCCGACGTCGTGGTCAATTCCGCGGGCTAGGTTTATCCACAGGCCGCGCCGGCGCTGAAGTGCGACCCGCGGTGGTGCTGGATACCGTCCGGCCGTGGACTCCTTCGGTGAATGTCGCAGTGACGCGGAGTTGCTCGCTGCCCATGTCGCCGGTGACCGGGATGCCTTCGCGCAGTTGTACTCCCGGCACCACGGCCGGCTGAGCCGGCTGGCGCTGGCCAACACCCGCACCCGGGAAGACGCCGCGGACGTGGTGCAGGACGCGATGCTCGCGGCCCACCGCGCGGCCCCGACCTTCCGGCAACAGGCGGCGGTGGGCAGCTGGCTGTACCGGATCGTGTTGAACTCCTGCCGGGATCGGTTGCGGCGGCATCGAACTCACCCGGTCGAGCCGCTCGACGAGGACCGGGTGAGCGTGCCGGACCGCTGCGGTGAGGTGGACACCGCCGTCACGGTGCGCCGCGCGTTGATGCAACTGCCGGTGGAACAGCGCGCCGCGGTGCTCGCGGTCGACATGCAGGGCTTGTCGGTGACCGCGACGGCGCGGTTGCTCGGTGTCGCGGAGGGCACCGTGAAGAGCCGCTGTCACCGCGGGCGACGTCGACTGGCCCTCACCTTGGCCGATCGGCCCCCTGAGCAGCGCACGGGAACAACACGCGCCTAACCTTGGTTTGACATCATGGCGGCGTCGACATACCGCGCCGACCACTGCAGAAAGGTCTCCCGTGAGTTCCACTCCGTCCGCATCCCCCCCGTCTTTGGACCCGGTGCACGACGTCATCGTCATCGGCTCCGGCCCGGCCGGCTACACCGCCGCCATCTACACCGCCCGCGCGGAGTTGTCGCCGGTGGTGTTCGAGGGGTCCTCGTTCGGCGGCGCGCTGATGACCACCACGGAGGTGGAGAACTACCCGGGGTTCAAGGACGGCATCCAAGGCCCCGACCTGATGGACCAGATGCGTGAGCAGGCCATCCGGTTCGGTGCGGATCTGCAGATGGACGACGTCGAGCAGGTTTCCCTGGAGGGCCCGGTCAAGTCCGTCACCACCGCCGGCGGGGAGACCTACCGGGCCCGCGCGGTGATCCTGGCGATGGGCGCCGCCGCACGGTACCTCGGGGTGCCCGGCGAGCAGGAGTTGCTGGGCCGCGGCGTCAGCGCCTGCGCCACCTGCGACGGCTTCTTCTTCAAGGACCAGGACATCGCGGTGATCGGCGGCGGCGACTCGGCCATGGAGGAGGCGACCTTCCTCACCCGGTTCGCGCGCAGCGTCACCCTGGTGCACCGCCGCGAGGAGTTCCGCGCGTCCAAGATCATGCTCGAGCGCGCCCGCGCCAACGAGAAGATCACCTTCCTGACCAACACCACCATCGAGGCGGTCGAAGGCGACACCACCGTCACCGGGCTGCGGGTGCGCAACACCGTCACCGGCGAGGAGTCCACCCTGCCGGTCACCGGCGTGTTCGTGGCGATCGGACACGACCCGCGCTCGGAACTGGTCGCCGGAGTCGTCGACCGGGACGAGGCCGGCTATGTGCTGACCCGCCCAGGCAGCACCGCCACCACCCTGGAAGGCGTGTTCGCCGCGGGCGATCTCGTCGACCACACCTACCGTCAGGCCATCACCGCCGCCGGCAGCGGCTGCGCGGCCGCCATCGACGCCGAACGTTGGCTCGCCGACACCGCCGAGTCCAGCACCGAAAAGATTGGAGCCCACCAGTGAGCGACACCCATGCCACCATCACCGTCACCGACGCCTCGTTCAACGACGACGTTCTCACCAGCGACACTCCCGTGCTGGTCGACTTTTGGGCGACCTGGTGCGGCCCGTGCAAGATGGTCGCCCCGGTGCTGGAGGAGATCGCCAAGGAGCGCGCCGGTGAGTTGACCGTCGCCAAGCTGGACGTCGACGCCAATCCGGGCACCGCGGAGTCCTTCCAGGTGGTGTCCATTCCGACCCTGATCCTGTTCCGTGACGGCAAGCCGGTCCGCCGGATCGTGGGCGCCAAGGGTAAGGCCGCGCTGCTGCGCGAGCTGGCTGACGAACTGTAATCATTCGGTTCCGCACCGGCCCGCCGACCGCTCCCGGCCGGCGGGCCGGTTACCGAACGGTTTCCATAATCTCGCTCCCGTCTGAGACAATTGGCCGTAGCCTGCCTCCCGTGAGGTAGCCGCTTGAACTGATCGAAGGGCGTGATATGCCGGACCCCTCCCCCGGAGACGTTGAGAACTTGCGTCTCGGCTCTCGTGGGATTTCGGTCATCCGGGTCCGTGAAGCCCTGATCGCGCTGGGCATGATGGAGAATCCCGATGACACCCTGGTCACCGGCGCGCACGTGACGCTGGACCGGTTCGACGAGGAACTCGACCACGCGGTCCGGGCCTTCCAACAGCGTCGCGGACTGCTGGTCGACGGCATCGTCGGCCCGGCGACGTTCCGGGCCCTCAAAGAGGCCTCCTACCGGTTGGGCGCCCGCGTGCTGGCCCACCAGTTCGGGGCGCCGATGTACGGCGACGACGTCAACGCGCTGCAGGATCGGCTGCAGGATCTGGGCTTCTACTCCGGGGTGCTGGACGGCTACTTCGGCCTGCAGACCCACAACGCGCTGATGTCCTATCAGCGTGAGTACGGGCTCGCGCCGGACGGCATCTGCGGTCCGGAGACGCTGCGTTCGCTGTACAACCTGTCGTCGCGGGTGTCGGGCGGTTCGCTGCACGGCATCCACTCCGAGGAGCTCGTTCGGCGTTCCGGCCCGCGGCTGTCCGGCAAACGGATCATCATCGATCCGGGCCGCGGCGGCAGCGATCACGGGCTGATCAGCCAGGGCCCCGGCGGACCGATCAGCGAGGCGGACATCCTCTGGGATCTGGCCAGCCGGCTGGAAGGCCGGATGACCGCGATCGGGATGGAGACGTTCCTGTCCCGGCCGGGCAGCCACAGCCCCGCCGACGCCGAACGCGCCGCGTTCGCCAACGACATCGGCGCGGACATCATGATCAGCCTGCGCTGCGACGGACAGACCAGCCCGAACCCCAACGGCGTCGCCTGCTACTACTTCGGCAACTCGCACGGTTCGGTGTCCACGATCGGACGGAACCTCGCCGACTTCATCCAGCGAGAAGTTGTGGCGCGCACCGGTTTACGGGATTGCCGCACCCACGGCCGGACCTGGGATCTGTTGCGGCTGACCCGGATGCCCACCGTTCAGGTGGACGTCGGCTACCTGACCAACCCGCGGGACCGTGCCCTGCTGGTCACCCCGCAGACCCGCGACGCGGTCGCCGAGGGCATCCTCGCGGCGGTGAAGCGGCTCTACCTGCTGGGCAAGAACGATCGGCCGACCGGAACGTTCACCTTCGCCGAGCTGCTGGCCCACGAGATGTCCGTGGAGCAGGCCGGCCGGGTCACTCGCCCCTGACCGTCCCCCGGTCACCGGCCGTGGCGCCTGCCATCGCCGCGCCGACCGGCTGCTCCAGCCGCGCGCTGTCCAGCAACCTTTCCAGGGCGGCCTCGACCTCGGCCTTCCAGCCCAGCTCCCTATCCAGCTCCAGGCGCAGTCGCGGGAAGTACGGGTGTGGGGACACCACGGTGAACCCCACGCCGATGAGGAACTCCGCGCCGATCATGCAGTGGCCGAAGGCGCAGTCCCCCAGCGCGAGCACCGCGTCGGCGTCGGCGTCGGTCAGTCCGGCCGGGTCGATCTCGGTGGCCGCGGCGGTGCGCCCGAACGCTTCCAGGGCCCGCACCCCGCGTCGTTTGGCGGCGGTGACGACGGCGACGATCAGATCCTCGGCCAGCCCCTCGGGCTGGCCCGGCTCGACACCCATCGATGTGAGCAGGACCGCGTCGGCGCTCACCGGTCCGGTCGGGAATCGTTGCGCGCGCGGCACCGCATAGGGCGGGGCGTAGAGCGCGTAGCCGGTGCACGGCGGCGCTTCCCCGTCGGCCGCCTCGCCGTGCGGGACGGCGATGTGCCCGCAGGAGCCCCACTCGAGCATGACCATCGAGAGCCAGGCTTCCTTTTCGAACTCCGGATCGCTGAGGTGCTCATCGGCGGGGATGGTCTGCGGGTCGACTTCCCAGAAGACACATCGCCGCGCGTGTTTGGGAAGCTGCTCGAACCCCTCGAGTCCCAACGGAACGATGCGAGCCGACACCAGAATTCCCAGCCTCTCCATGATCGTCACAGTGACGCAATGCGCCAGTATGACCGGACCTACCCTCGCAGCGGCGTTATTGCCGTGTTTGGTCCATCAGTTCGACGATCCGTTGCAGATCGTCGACCGAACCGAACTCGACGACAATCTTGCCTTTGCGCTTACCGAGGCTCACGGTGACCCGGGTGTCGAAGGCGCCCGACAACCGTTCGGCGACGTCCTGCAGCCCCGGCATGTGAATGGGATTCCGGCGCTTCGGCGGCGGCGCGGCGGGACCGGCCTGATTCGCCAACGTGACGGCCTCTTCGGTCGCCCGGACCGAGAGACCCTCGGCGACGATCCGCGCGGCGAGCTCCTCCTGGGCCTCCGGCCCGGCCTCGAGCGCCAGTAGGGCGCGGGCGTGGCCGGCCGAGACAACGCCGGCGGCCACCCGGCGCTGAACCGGGATCGGCAGTCGCAGCAGCCGGATCATATTGCTGATCACGGGGCGGGACCGACCGATCCGGGACGCGAGTTCCTCGTGGGTGACCTCGAACTCCTCCAACAGCTGCTGGTAGGCCGCCGCCTCTTCGAGGGGGTTGAGCTGGGCGCGATGAATGTTCTCCAGCAGCGCGTCGCGGAGCATGCTGTCGTCGGAGGTCTCCCGGACGATCGCCGGGATGGTCTCCAGGCCGACGGCCTGGGTCGCGCGCCAGCGCCGCTCCCCCATCACGATCTCGTACCGGATCGGCGCCGGGACGGTAGCCGCCTCGGCCGCCGGAATCTCCCGCACGACGATCGGCTGCATCACGCCGAACTCGCGGATGGAGTGCTGCAGTTCGGCCAATGCCTCGTCGTCGAAGACCTGTCGCGGCTGCTTGGGGTTGGGCCGGATGGTCGCCGGGTCCAGTTCCCGGTACACCGCGCCGACGTCATTGGCTTCGGCGGCCTCGGCTGCGGCGCCCAACCGGGCGGCTTCGGCGACCGGCCCGCCGATGACGACATCGGCCGCCGCGGCGCCCAGTCGGGGCCCGTTCGTCGGTGATTCGACGCCGTCGGCCGGCCCGGTCGGGATCAACGACGCCAGACCCCGCCCCAGGCCGCCCTTGCGTCGTGTTGGGTTGCTCATGCCCGTCCCTTTCCCTGCTCGGTTCCGATCCGCTCGGCGAGTTCGCGGCCGGCGTCGAGATAACTCATCGCCCCCCGGGAACCGGGGTCGTAGTCGATGATGGTCATGCTGTAGCCCGGCGCCTCAGAGACCTTCACACTGCGCGGGATCATCGTCTTGAGCACCTTGTCGCCGAAGTAGCGCCGGACTTCCATCGCCACCTGGTCGGCCAGTTTGGTGCGGCCGTCATACATGGTCAGCAGCACGGTGCTGACGTCCAGCGCCGGGTTCAAGTGCGCCTTGACCAGATTGATGTTGTTCGTCAATTGGGAGACGCCCTCCAGCGCGTAGTACTCGCACTGGATCGGGATGAGCACTTCCCGCGCCGCCACCAAGGCGTTCAGGGTGAGCAGCCCCAGCGACGGCGGGCAGTCGATGAAGACGTAGTCGAACTCCGCCCCGGCCAGGTCGTCGATCGCCCGCTTGAGCCGGTTCTCCCGGGCCACCATGCTGACGAGTTCGATCTCGGCCCCGGCCAGGTCGATCGTGGCCGGCACGCAGAACAGATTCGGATTGTGCGGGCTCTGCCGGATCGCTTCGCGGATCGGCATCTCGCCGAGCAGCACTTCGTACGACGACGGGGTGCCGGCCTGGCGACGGTCGATGCCGAGCGCGGTGCTGGCGTTGCCCTGTGGGTCGAGATCGATCACCAGCGTCCGCAATCCGTGCAGCGCCAGGGCGGCCGCCAGATTCACCGCGGTCGTGGTCTTGCCGACCCCGCCCTTCTGATTCGCGACGGTGAACACGCGGGTGTGCGGCGGCCGCGGCAGTCGCTGGTTCTTGTGCAACACCTGGGTGGCCCGTGACGCCGCGGCGAAGATCGGGGTGTCCAAATCCGCCTCCGGGGTCCACGTTTCACGTGAAACATTCGCCGGGTTCTCCGGACCGTCTTGGTCTGGTCGGCTGTCCGCCGCGTTCATCGGTGTCTCCTCGTCCCTCTGGACCGTTTATTCGGGGCCGTCTTCCGGGCCCCTCGCCGAGCGACCACGACCGTGGTCGGCGGGTCTAGGTATTGCGTTCCGCACTGAATGACCGTGGGATCGAGTGCGCCGACCGCCGCCATTGCGGAGCGATGCTCGTCCACCTCCTGCACGGCCCGCTCCCCCTTGATGGCCAGCATCCGACCGCCCCCACGGAGCAGCGGGATGCACCAGCCGCTGAGTTTATCCAGGGAAGCCACCGCACGGGAAGTCGCGGCGTCAAATGGGTCCGCGAGCTCGACCGCCTCCTGCGCGCGAGCTCTCAGCACGGTGGCGTTCAGTCCGAGCTCCGCGACAACCTCTTCCAGGAACACCGTTCGGCGCGCCAGCGGCTCGATCAGAACCACCGCGATATCCGGGCGGGCGATCGCCAGCGGTATCCCCGGAAGGCCGGCGCCGCTCCCGACATCCGCCACCCGTTCGTCCGGTTCGAACAGCTCCGCAATCGCCGCGCTGTTCAGAATGTGACGGTCCCAAAGCCGGTCCGCCTCGCGCGGACCAATGAGGCCGCGCTCCACACCATCGGTTGCCAAACGCTCCGCGTACCGCTGGGCCAACGGCAGCCGCTCCCCGAAGAGCTCCCCCGCGGCGTCGGTCTGATCATGTTTCACGTGAAACGCCTCCATTGGGTCCGAGAGAAAGGGGCACGCGGACCGCGCCATCGAAATGGCCGCCGCGACTGAAGTGGGGACGAAGCTCGTCGCTGGGGAGTGGGCGCTCGGGTGCGCCAACCGTCACCGGCTCCATGGAGCGTTTCACGTGAAACATCAGTCGTCGGCGTACGGGGCCGGTAGACCCGGTTGCTTCCGCAGTCGGAATTCGCGCCCGGGCCCGGCCGACGGTCGCGAACCGATCACCGTGGACCGAACCAGCGACTATCACTCTCCCCCGCACAGGCAATCCCGTTGGGGCTTGCACCGTCAACGCCGCTGCTGTCCATCCGCCGCCGCGCGACAACGTGTCCGCGGCATCGGCGGAGGCAGCCCATGACCGCCGGCCGATGTCGCCCGCGGGCTCCCCAGGCCGACGCGCTCTCATCGACTCCGGGCTCGCACCCAAGGGCGGCCGCGTCCACAACCCGGAGCGGACGCTCTCGGGGTGGGCGTCGAAGCCCGTCGGATCAACCTTCATCCGACTTCCTCCTCCAAGGCCCACAAGCACCTCTGCCATGTTCCGCGGACGCCGCCGACATGTCCATCCCGCGGACCGCGCCACGCCCGAAAAGAATTCGCCGCCCCGGTCCGGCTGCTCATGTTTCACGTGAAACAACCGGTCCGCGACGGCAAACTACACCTATGTGATTAAGGGTCACTCCGCGAGGATGACGACCCGGCGCGCGGGCTCAACGCCTTCGCTCTCACTTCGAACGCCATCGATCCCGGCGACGGCGTCGTGAACGATCTTGCGTTCAAACGGCGTCATCGGAGCGAGCCGCTCACGCTCACCGGTCTCCAGCACCCGATGGGACAGCTTCTCGCCCAGCGCCGCCAACTCCTCGCGCCGGCGACGACGCCAGCTCGCGACATCGAGCATCAGCCGGCTGCGCTCGCCGGTCTTCTGATGCACCGCCAACCGGGTCAGCTCCTGCAGCGCGTCGAGGACCTCGCCCTTGCGCCCGACCAGCTTCACCAGATCGTCGCCGCCGTCGATGCTCACGACCGCGCGGTTGCCCTCGACGTCGAGGTCGATATCCCCGTCGAAGTCCAGCAGATCCAGTAGCTCCTCCAGGTAGTCGCCGGCGATTTCGCCTTCGGCGACCAGGCGGTCCTCCAGCTCGGCGGGCTTGTCCTCGCCCGCCTGCTCGCTGGTCTCCGCACCCTGTTCGGTGGTCTCGATATCAGTCATCATTTGGTCCCATCCCTTCACAGATCTACACGGCCACAGCTACGGCCCGGCCGCACCGGCCATCTCGCTACCCGGCTCGGGTCAACGTTTGCGTTTCTTCTTCTTCGGTCTGGCGCCCGGGCGCGGAACGGAGTTCGACGGTCGCGGGGCAGCGGCGGGCGGGGCAGCGGCTCCCCCGTCGGGCTCGGCCTCCGTGCCGGTCGACGTCGTCTCCTCCACCGCCTCCGAGGACTCCGCGGGATCTTCCGCGGCATTCTTGCGGGCCCGTTTGGGCTTGGCGCCGGGCGCGGGCGCGTTGGCGGAACGACGAGCCAGCTGCTCCTGCTTCTTGGCCTCTTCTTCTTCTTCGATCTTGCCGAACACGTAGTGCTGCTGACCGAAGGTCCAGACGTTGTTGGCGAACCAGTACAGGATGATCGCCAGCGGCAGGAACGGGCCGCCGACCACGACGCCGAGCGGGAACACATACAACGCCAGCTTGTTCATGATCGCGGTCTGCGGATTGGCCGCAGCCTCGGGGCTCTGCCGGCTGATCGACGCGCGGCTGTTGAAGTAGGTCGCGACGCCGGCGGCCAGCATGACCGGGATGCCCACCGCGATCAGCGCCGGACGGCTGAAGGCGCCGAACTGGGTGAAGGCCTCCAGACCGGTGGTCTGCGTCATATAGGCGCCCAGCGGAGCGCCGAAGAAGTTCGCGTCCAGGAAGTGCCCGACGTCGACCGCGCTGAAGAAGTAGTTCGGCAGCGAGCGGTTCTCTTCGACCGACAGGCTCAGGTGCCCGATGCCGAAGCCACCGGTGCGGTTGAACGAGCGCAACACATGGAACAGGCCGATGAACACCGGCACCTGCGCCAGCATCGGCAAGCAGCCCAGCAGCGGATTGAAGTTGTGCTCGCGCTGCAGCTTCTGCATCTCCAGCGCCATCCGCTGGCGGTCCTTGCCGTACTTCTTCTGCAGCGCCTTGATCTGTGGCTGCAACTCCTGCATCTGCCGGGTGGTCCGGATCTGCTTCACGAACGGCTTGTACAGCAGAGCACGCAAGGTGAAGACCAGGAAGACCACCGCCAGCGCCCAGGCGAAGAAGTTCGACGGCCCCAGCAGGAAGCCGAACAGCTTGTACCAGAGCCACATGATCCCGGAGACCGGGTAATACACGTAGTCCAGACTGGCGAAGTTGAAACTAGACATGGAACTCGTTCCTGTCACCGGCGCACCGATGACCCTCGGGATGGGACGCCGCGACCGGTGGGATGGGATCCCAACCACCGCGGTGCCATGGACCGCACTTCAACAAACGAATGCTCGCCAGCCACGCGCCGCGGAACAGTCCGTGCGCAGTCAACGCTTCGACGGCGTACTGACTACAGGTGGGCGTGAATCGACAACTCGGCAAGCGCATCGGCGACACCATGTGCCGGTAGAGCTGGATGAGATAGATAAGGCCGCGCGCCACTCGATCGGTCATCGCCGACAACCCCGCGCGATGCCGGCGCCCAGTTGCCGACTCAGATCCTGTGACGGGGCCAGCGCGCTACTCGGCAGCGCGCGCACCACCACATTGTCCGCGGGGTGCAGATCATCGAGGAACTCGCGGACGCAGTGCCGCACCCGTCGCGACACCCGATGCCGCACCACGGCGTTGCCGACGGACTTGCCGACGATCAAGCCGACTCTCGGTCCGGGAGTCTCGGTTGAATCGATGCTGGCGCCGTGATGGAGGTACACCACGAGATCGGGTTGCACTGTCCGCTTACCGCTGCGGACGGTGCGACCGAACTCCGTGGATCTCGTCATCCGGTGCCGAGCTGGGAGCACAGTCCCCGCCTACCCGGCAGAGATCAAGCAGTCAGCGAACGACGGCCCTTGCCCCGCCGGGCGGACACGATGGCCCGTCCGGCACGCGTGCGCATCCGCAGCCGGAAGCCGTGCACACGTGCACGACGCCGGTTGTTCGGCTGGAAGGTCCGCTTGCCCTTGGCCACGGCTGTCTCTCCTCATTACATCTGGCGGCCGTGCCACTCTCGCCGGACCTGATGTCCGACTCGGGTGACCCGGTCGCCGCTTCCCAAGCTTCGCGCGTTCCGCATCGCGAACCGGCGCGGTCCCGGAAACTTCCCGGTCGCAGCCGTATCGCCGACGTCTGGGCGACTGTTCGAGGGTACTTATCGCGCTAGTCCGGGTCAAACCACGATCGGGCGACCTCGGCAAACAGATTGATTGTGACCATTCGGTTGGTGCCCCGCGATAAAACTGTTAGCTTCTGCCAATCGCTTCAACCAGAGCGCGCCACAACGCAGACCAACCATGCCAGACCAACCACCGATCGTGTCGACACCGCAGGTCACCCCGCATGTCGCGCCTTGATCTCGCCGCTTCGTCGGCCGGTCCGGACCTGGTGGGAAGGCGCCTCTTCCACCGACTATCCACATCTGTGGATAACCTTGTGGACGAACGAAGCGCGTCGCGCGCTCCAGTTTCCGCGAAACGGCAGGCTGCACAGGGGGATCATTG